>NZ_JBFAVD010000006.1:0-358051 GCF_040679615.1 Streptomyces sp. NPDC052225
GGGGGGCACCGGGCGCAGGACCGGGGGCGCCGGTACCGGACAGGGGCGCCCCGCGCGCCTCCGGATGCGCTTCGCACCTCGTCGCTCTCAGCGGCATCAGGCCATGGGTGGAAGGTTTGTCGCTGGGGTCGCGCCGTCTCAGTCGGCGGTCGGGGACAGGGGTGGCGTGGGCGGTTCCTGCGGCGTGTGTCACGATCTCCCCCAACCTGTGGGGGGTGTTGCTGAATGGCGCAGGACATTGCGCTGCGGCCGGTGGTGGACCCGGCCCTCGAGGGCGCGGAGCGCGCGCTGTTGGAGAAGTCCGCCGACGGACTCTTCCCGGCCTCGCTGCCGCTGCCCGAGGAGCCGGGGCTGGGCGGCCGTACGAAGGCGGACATCTGGGCGGCCCTGGGGGCCTCCGCGGTGTGCGCGCTGCTGCCGGTGACGATCCTGTGGGCGCTGATCGGGGTGTGGCCCGGCCTGGCCTTCGGGCTCGCGGCGCAGGCGGGGCTGATCTGGGTCGGGGTCCAGTTCGGGTTCGAGGCGTTCATCCTGACCGTCGTGGGCGTGCACCTGCTGGCCTGGTTGCTGATCGTCGTCCTCGGCTGCGGGACGGACGAGCGGCAGCGGGTGGCCCGGCTGCGCCACGGCCGCTACTACCTGGCCGAGGACTTCGGCGACGACTCCCTGCGTGAGCTGCTCGGCCACTCGCCGCTGCGCCGGATGGAGCGCGCACAGGCAGCCGTGACGGCGGTACTCCAGTCGCAGGTCGACCGCGACGGGCTGCTGGACGACATCGCCAACGACGTGACGCTGCCGGCCCAGCAGTACGAGATCGCCCAGCGCCTGGCCGAGCTGACCCGGCTGGCGGGGAAGGTGCGCACCGCTGCCGGGGACGCCTCCGGCTCGCGGGTGGAGGAGGTGCTGCGGACTCAGCGGCAGGCGCTGCGGCTGTCGTCGAGCGCGCTGGAGGAGCGGGTGGAGGCGTTGGAGCGGTACGCCGAGAACACTCGCGCGGCGGACGCGGCGTACCGCGAGTGGGAGGCCGTACGAGAGCTGGAGCAACTCGGCGAGGACATGCACGAGTTGGTGGTGAACACGGTGCGGGACGAGCTGGCCGTCGCCGAGATCGAGGGGCTCGTCGACCGGTCCCGACTCCAGGACCTGCACCGGATGCTGGACGAGGCGCGGGAGGCGGGGCTGCTGGCCACGCGGTTCGCCGACGAGCCGGCCGACCGCCGCTCCGGCGACAGCGGCCGGGCGTGAGGGGGAGGACGACATGACGCAGACATCGCAGCCAAGACGCGAGCCGCACTCCGGCCGTGGCAAGAGGACCTTCGACCGGATCCCGGGCGGGTTCTACCTGGTCGGCGCCCTGGTGATCCTCTTCGAGGTGGTCACGCTCGGGGTGGTGGGCCTGGGCCTGGCCATCGGTGACCCGAGCGACGACGGGGCGTCCCCGGACAAGGATTCCCGGGTCGAGGTCACCTACATCGCGACGGGCGACCACCCCTCGGTGGACCTCACCATCGGCAAGGCGGACGACACCCATGTCCCCGCCGGGATCACCATCCTGCCGTACCGCAAGACCTTCACCCTGCCCGCGGGTGACCCGTTCTACCTGGACGTCCGAAGCCGCGAGGACCAGGAGGGGGGCACCCTGACCTGCACCGTGCTGGTGAACGGCAAGGTGGTCCAGCAGGAGCACAACGCCCCGGACTACCCGGAGGCAGCCACCTGCGAGGGCAGCACCGCGGACGCCCCGAAGCCGGGCATCCCCGTGCCCGGCCTCACCCCCGGCGTCTCCCCGCTGCCCGAGGAGCGGCGGCTCACCGGGACCGTCAAGGTGCCGGACTACCCGGGCAAGGGTTCGCCGGTCGTCGGCACCGTCACGGACTCCTTTCTGGAGTACGCGGAGCTGGGCGGCACGTGGGACCGGAGCAGGCCGCTGGATCCCGTCTTCGACGGCTTCACCCGCAAGCAGGAGGGGCGCCAGCGCGCACTCGTGAAGTCCACGCAGGTCGACGAGGACATCATGGCCGCGGCCGGCGGCACCGGGGAGCTGCGGGGTGTGGCGGGCGCGGTGATGGACGAGCGGCGTCGCTACGAGTACCCCCGCGACCAGGCGAGCCTGGTCGACGTCGCCTCGCAGCCGCTGAAGGTCGACGGACATGACGCCTGGCTGCTGGTCAGCGAGGTCCACTTCCACAAACGCGGGGTGCCGTCCACGATGGACCTGAACGCGGTCCTCGTGGTCGACACCGGGCGGGTCCGCCCCTCGGTGCTGTGGGTCGTACTGCCGGAGACGAACAAGAAACTCTGGCCGGACCTGAACACTCTGATCGCGTCCGTCCGGCTCCGCTGACCCGCACCGATACGGGACGGGCCCGGGCGCGCGACGCGTCCCGGGCCCGTCCGGCAGAGCGCGACGCGGGCGGAACCCGGCCGGCCCGGCCCGCAGCATCCTGACAGCCGCGAGGCCGTTCCCGCCCCCTGCGACCGCCAGGGCTCCATGTCCCGCAGGACCTTGGCCGGCTCGTGCACTGCCCGAGCCTTCCGCCACGGCGTGAGCGTTGCGGATGTCGCGGTGTCCAGGCTGACCCTGCAGACGGTGACGTCGCCAACTTCATCCTTAGATGGCAGAACATGGTGCTTTGCACCTCGTTGCCACCACGGAGTCCGGCTGCGGACCTCGGTAGGAAAGTCAGCATCAGGTCAGCATCGGTCCGACTAGACCTGCCCGCGCCTGGCGAGAGCTGCAACTCGCCGCGCTGCGGAACGATGTTGTGCGGAGCGTTTGCTCGCGCGATCGCCAGAGCTCGGGCGAGGGTGAGGGTGAGGATCCCTCGCCCGGCTCCCGGCGATCTTCGTTATGAATGACCAGATCAGCGCACGCGTCCCCGTGGTTTCAACGGCACAGGCGGCAGCTCGGGAGCGTCCAGTGGCGCTCCGTCATACCCCTTTACTTCCCCGAACCTCGACCCGTTCATCCAGTCCTCACGCGCCTGCGTGATCTCGTCCTGGTTGCGCCCGATGAAGTTCCACCACATCACGAGCTCCTCCTCGAACGGCTCGCCGCCCAGGAGCATCACGCCCGCGTCCGACCCGGCGCGCAGCGGGAGTTCGGTGCGGCCGCAGCCGAGGTAGAGCATCGAGCCGGGCTGGAGCGGGACGTCGTCGACGTGGGTCTCGCCGGACATCGACAGGACCGCGTACTCGAAGTCGGGGTTCAGCGGGACGCGCAGGTCCGCGCCCGACGTGAGGGTCAGGTCCGCGCCGACCAGCGGGGTGTACGTCGTGCCGGGGGATGTGGTGCCGTCGAGCGTGCCCAGGATGACCGTCGCCGTGAGGCCGGGGGCCGTCACCGTCGGCAGGGCCGCGTGGTGCTCGAAGCGCGGGTCCGTGTGGCGGTGCGCGTCGGGCAGGGCCACCCAGAGCTGGGCGCCGTGCAGGAAACGGGCGTGGGAGCGCGGGCTCTCCTCGGAGTGGGAGATGGCGCGGCCCGACGTCATGAGTCCGAGTTCGCGGGGGCGGATCGTCTGGAGGCTGCCCGTGGAGTCGCGGTGCAGGACCTCGCCGTCGTGCAGCCACGACACCGTCTGGAGTCCCATGTGCGGGTGCGGCGGCACCTGCATGCCGGGCTCGTCCGCGATGTCGTCCGGCCCGTAGTGGTCGACGAAGGCCCACGCGCCCACCATGCGGCGGCCCAGGTTGGGCAGCAGTCGGCGTACCTCCGTGGACTCGCCGAGCCGCACGGTGCGCGGGCTGAGGAGTTCACGGACCGGCTCCGCCACGACGAATCCCCGTCCGCCGCACACGGAGGGCACCGCCTCGCGATCAAGATTGCTCATGCCGGACAACCTAGCCGGGTGTCCGTCGTGCGTCAGTCCCGTGGTGGGAAGTCGCCCCGCCGGACGGCGTGCGGGCCGCCTCGTCCGCCGCCCGTACGGGTCACCCAGCGCGCCGTGCGCCCCATCTGCCACTGGAATGGTCGGGTGCCCCTCGTGACCGCGGTGCCGGACGCGCCGCCGCCGGACGACTGCCTCGCCCGCAACGACTGGATCTGCGGCGAGTACCTGAGCACGCGTCGGCACATCCTCGTGGACGCCGTGGTGCAGCATCTGCAGATCACCTGCGTCGCCGTGGCGATCGCGCTCGTCATCGCCGTGCCGCTGGCCGTCGTCGCACGCCGGTGGGGCTGGGCCGCCGGGCCCGTGCTCGCCCTGACCACCGTGCTCTACACGATTCCGTCGCTCGCGATGTTCTCGCTGCTGCTGCCCGCCTACGGTCTGTCCGCGACGCTCGTCGTCGCCGGGCTCGTGCTGTACTCGCTGACCCTGCTCGTACGGAACATCCTCGCCGGGCTCCGCGCCGTCCCCCAGGAGACCCGTCAGGCTGCCCGCGGCATGGGGTACGGGCCGATCCGGCTGCTGCTCACCGTCGAGCTGCCGCTCGCACTGCCCGCCGCCCTGGCCGGACTGCGGATCGCCACCGTCTCCGCCGTCTCGCTGGTGACGGTCGGCGCCATCGTCGGGTACGGGGGTCTCGGCAACCTCATCTACGCCGGGATGAACACCTACTTCAAGGCGCAGGTGCTGACGGCCTCCGTGCTGTGCGTCGTCATCGCCGTCGCCGCGGACGTGCTGCTGCTCGGCGTGGGCCGGCTGCTCACGCCCTGGACGAGAGCGAGCCGCGGGTGAAGACCCTCACCGACGCCTGGGACTGGCTCGCCGACTCCGCGCACTGGTCCGGCGACGACGGCATCTGGCACCGGCTCACCCAGCACCTGGTGCTCACGGTGGTGTGTCTCGTCGTGAGTTGTCTGATCGCCCTGCCCGTCGCCCTCGTGCTCGGGCATCTCGGCAAGGGTGGCGCCCTCGCCGTCAACATCTCCAACATCGGGCGTGCCGTGCCGACCTTCGCCGTCCTCGTCCTTCTGCTCCTCACCCCCCTCGGGCAGTACGGGGAAGGGCCCACGGTCGTCGCCCTGGTCCTGTTCGCCGTACCCCCGCTGCTCACCAACGCGTACGTGGGCATGCGCGGCGTCGATCGCGGAGTCGTGCAGGCCGCGCGGGGGATGGGCATGACCGGGTCGCAGATGCTGAGGAAGGTCGAGGTGCCGCTCGCGCTGCCGATGATCATGAACGGGGTGCGGATCGCCGCCGTGCAGCTCGTCGCCACCGCCACGATCGCCGCCCTGGCCGGCGGCGGCGGGCTCGGCCGCATCATCACCGCCGGGTTCAACCTCGCCAGCACCCCGCAGGTCGTCGCGGGCGCCGTGCTGGTCGCCGTGTTCGCGCTCCTCGTCGAGGGGGTCTTCGAAGTCGCCGAGCGGCTCGCTCCGGCCTGGGCGCGGGGGAGGGCCGGGTGACCGGGGCGAGGGGCCGCACGTGGCTCGCGACGGCGGTCGTGGGGGTGTTGATGGCCGCAGTCGGGTGCTCCGGCGGGCCCTCGCTGGAGAACCAGGGAGAGGTGACCGCGCCGCCCGGCGACAACAAGCACCTCGTCATCGGGTCCGCCGGATTCACCGAGAGCGATCTGCTCGCCAACATGTATGCGCTGCTGCTGAAGAACTCCGGCTACGGGACCGAGATTCTGTCCGTCGCCAACCGCGAGCTGTACGAACCCGCCCTGGAATCCGGGCAGATCGACGTCGTCCCCGAATACGCGGCCACCTTCGCCGACTGGCTCAACGCCAAGACCCACGGCGCCGACGCCGCGCCCGTCGGCTCGCCCGACCTCGACGCCACCATGAAGGCGCTGCGGGACCTCGCCCGGCCGCGCGGCCTCGTCGTCCTCGACCCCGGCAGGGCCGTCGACCAGAACGCCTTCGCCGTCGCGTCGTCGTACGCGAAGGAGCACCGGCTGAAGACGCTCAGCGATCTGGGCGCCTCCGGGCTGAAGGTGCGGCTCGCCGCCGGCGACGAGTGTGTCCAACGCCCTTACTGCGAACCGGGGTTGAAGAAGGTCTACGGCATCGACATCACCGGCGTCGACCCGAAGGGCGTCGGTACCACCCAGTCGAAGAAGGCCGTGCAGAACGGGCAGGACCAGATGGTGCTGACCACGACCACCGACGCCACGCTCGGCGACTTCGGGCTCGTCCTGCTCGACGACGACAAGCACCTCCAGAACGCCGACTACATCGTGCCCGTCGTCAACCGCTCCCGGGCCGGCAGCGCGAAGGTCGCCGAGGCGCTCGGCGCGCTCAACTCAGTCCTCACCACCGACGACCTGGCCTCGATGAACCAACAGGTCGACAGCTGGCGCCGGCTCCCCGAGGACGTCGCCCGCACCTACCTTCAGGACAAGGGCCTGGTGAAGTAGAGCGCGCTCAGCGGGTAGACGCACGCCTATGAGCCGAGTCCTTGTCGTGGGCGCGGGCGTGCTCGGCGCCTGCGTCACCTACCATCTCGCCCGCGCGGGCGCCCACGTCGTCGTCGTGGACGAGGCGCGGCCCGCGGGCGGCACCTCCGGCGCCACGTTCTCCGCCGACGTGACCCACCTCAAGACCCCGTACGCCTACTACCGGTTGAACCGGCAGAGCTCCGAAGAACACATCGGACTCGCCGCCGAACTGGGCGGGCCGCGCTGGCGGCATCCCGTGCCGCACGTCCAGTGGGCCGAGCGCGAGGCGGACCGGCGGGCCTTGCGCGAGCGGGCGCAGCGGGCCCGCGGCTGGGGGCACGCGTGCAGGATCGCCCCGGCCGCCGTGCTCAGCGACCTCGCGCCCGCCGTCGACCCGGCCGCCTGCCCCGCCGACGAGGTCGTCGTGCACGAGCGCACCGCCTGGTACGACGCGCCGCGCTTCGTACGGACACTCCTCGACGCCGCCGTACGGCACGGCGGCGTCGAGACGCACTACGGGGCCCGCGTCACCGCACTGCTGCGCGCGGGCAGCCGGGTCACCGGCGTCGTCGCGGGGGAGCGGCACAGGACCGCCGACGTCGTCGTCAACTGCGCGGGCCCCGGCGCGGACCGCCTCGCCGCGCTCGCCGGGGCTCGGCTCCCGCTGCGCCGGGTGCCCGGCCTCGTCGCCGCGAGCCGTCCGCTGCCCGGCGGTCCGCTCACCGCGATCCTCTCCGCGCCCGGCATCGACCTGCGCCCCACCCCCGACGGCGGGGTGCTCAGCCTCTCCTGGGAGGTCGACGCCCGCCTCGACGGCACGGCGGTCGGCGGACTGCCGCAGGAACTCCACCGGCGGGCCCGCACCGTCGTGCCCGCTCTGCGCGGGGTACCGGTCGCCGACGCGCGGATCGGGGTGCGGCCGGTACCGGCGGACGGACTGCCGCTGGTCGGTGAGATACCGGGCGCACCCGGTATCTATCACCTGGTCTCGCACAGCGCGGTGACCCTCGCACCGGTGCTCGGCCGGCTCGCCGCACAGGAGATCACCACTGGTAGGACCGCACCGGAACTCGCCGCGTACCGGCCCGACCGGCCGCTCCCCGGCGACGTACACGACGAGAACCTGCGCGCGATGGACGAGCGGAGGCCGCGGCGCGAAGAACTGAACCCTCAACCTGAAGTCTAGGGTGAGGGTTCAAGGTGGGGCCGGGGTGCGCTCACGCGTCCGCCACCGAGTCGAACTCCACCTCGTCCCGCGCGATCCCCTGCGCGTCCGCGTCGACCGAGCGGCGCAGCGCCTCATGGAGTTTCGCCGGGGTGAGGACACCGAGGAAGCGGGCGCCGTCCAGGACCGCGACCCAGCCCGCGTCGTGCTGGAGCATCACGCCGAACGCCTGCTTCAGCGGGGCGCCGACCGGCACCCACGCGTTCATCCGGTGCGCGAGGTCCGCGACCCGGCCGTCCCGGCCGGCGAGGGACGCCTCGTCGATGCCGACCCAGCCGTGCAGATCGCCCTGCTCGTCGAGGACGACCGCCCAGCGCGCCGACTCGTCGCGCATCCGGGCCGCGGCCTGTGCGGCGGACTCGTCGAGCCGGGCCACCGACGGCTGTTCCAGGTCGTGCGGCTCGATCTCCGTCACCGACAGGCGCTTGAGGCCGCGGTCCGCGCCGACGAACTCGGCCACGTACGGCGTCGCGGGCGTGCCGAGGACCGCGCCGGGCGTGTCGAACTGCTCGATGCGCCCCTGCCCGTACACCGCGATCCGGTCGCCGAGCCGCACGGCCTCCTCGATGTCGTGCGTGACGAGGAGGACCGTCTTGCGCACGGCGGCCTGCATCCGCAGGAACTCGTCCTGGAGCTGCTCGCGCACCACCGGGTCCACGGCACCGAACGGCTCGTCCATCAGGAGCACCGGCGGGTCGGCCGCGAGCGCGCGGGCGACGCCCACCCGCTGGCGCTGGCCGCCGGAGAGCTGTTCCGGATAGCGGCTGCCGTACGTCTTCGGGTCCAGGCCCACCAGGTCGAGCAGTTCGGCGGCGCGCGCCTTGGCCTTCGCCTTCTTCCAGCCGACGAGCGCGGGCACGGTCGCCGTGTTGTCGAGGATCGTGCGGTGCGGGAAGAGGCCGACCTGCTGGATGACGTAGCCGATCCGGCGGCGCAGCTTGACTGGGTCGACCGTCGAGATGTCCTCGCCGTCGACGTAGATGCGGCCCGACGTGGGCTCGATGAGCCGGTTGACCATCATCATCGTCGTGGTCTTGCCGCAGCCGGACGGGCCGACGAGCGTGACCAGTTCGCCCTCGGCGACCTCGAAGGACAGGTCGTCCACCGCCGTCGTGCCGTCCGCGTACCGCTTGGTGACATGGTCGAACCGGATCATGGAGTCACGCTAACCGCGGCCGCCGCTACGCGCTCACCAGGACCACCTCGAGAGTGCGCGGCCCGTGCACCCCCTCGACCCGGTCGAGCTCGATGTCGCTGGTCGCGGACGGGCCGGAGATCCAGGTCAGCGGGCGCGCCGGGTCGAGCCGTCCGAGGGCCTGCGGTACGGAGGACACGACCTGGTCGGGTACGCGGACCACGACGATGTGGTGGTCGGGGACGAGGGTGATGCGGCGACGGCCCTGGTCCGGGCCGCCGTCCAGGACGATCGTGCCGGTCTCGGCGACGGCGACGGCGCACGCGGTGACCACGCTGTCGACCTCGTCGAGTTCGGCGGGGGTGGTCGCCTCCTCGTCGCGGACCCGGGCGGCATCGGTCCCGGCGAGCCACTGCGCGGGCAGGTCCCGCGGGGTCACCAGCGACCGCGTGCCGTGCTCGCGCAGCAGCCGGGCGAGGGTGTCCGCCAGCTCCCCGGCGGTGCACCGGTGCACGAGCGCCCGGTAGTCCGCCAGGTTCTCCGCGAGCAGCTCGACCGTCTGCTCGGTGGTCCGGTCCCCGTGCTCGCGCAGATAGCCGCGGTCGATGTCCTTCTCGTACGGGACCGGAGGCCCGGCCGGGCCTCCGAGGGCCCGCCGCACCCGGCCCAGGATCACGTCCCTGCTGCTCACTTGCCTGTCTCCTTGCCGCCGTCGGTCCGCTGCCACCAGTCGCGGAACGGTTCCGCGGGCACCTGCGGCAGATCCCGTGTCGCCGTCCACGCCCTGCCGGGGCCGGGCACCGTCCGCGGATGGAAGCGGCGGGTGCGCGAGGCGAGGCGCTGGCCGGCGGCGAGGGCGGCCGGGTGGGTGAACGCCCAGCGGGCCGCGCGCATCGCGGCGCGCTCCGCCGCATGCCCCTTGGCCGGCTTGAGCCTCACCTTCGTGCCGCGCAGGGTCACCGCGCCGCCCTCGACGACCCGCTCGCGCAGATGGACGAGGACCTCGGGGATGTCGATGGCGACCGGGCACACCTCGTAGCAGGCGCCGCACAGCGAGGACGCGTACGGAAGTGAGGCGTCGATCTCGCTTGCCGTGCCGCGGAGTTGCGGGCTGAGGATGGCGCCGATCGGGCCGGGGTAGACCGAGCCGTACGCGTGGCCGCCGGCCCGCTCGTACACCGGGCACACGTTCAGGCACGCCGAGCAGCGGATGCAGCGCAGCGCCTGGCGGCCCACCTCGTCGGCGAGGGTGTCGGTGCGGCCGTTGTCGATCAGGACCAGGTGGAACGTCCGGGGGCCGTCGCCGTCCGTGGTGCCGGTCCACGTCGACGTGTACGGGTTCATGCGTTCGGCCGTCGACGAGCGCGGCAGCGTCTGGAGGAAGACCTCCAGGTCCTGCCACGTCGGGACGATCTTCTCGATGCCGACGACGGAGATCAGCGTCTCGGGGAGGGTCAGGCACATACGGCCGTTGCCCTCCGACTCGACGACGACGAGCGTGCCGGTCTCGGCGACCATGAAGTTCGCTCCCGAGATGCCGACCTTGGCGCGCAGGAACTTCTCGCGCAGGTGGAGGCGGGCCGCCTCGGCGAGTTCGGCGGGGGTGTCGGTGAGCCCCTCCGGGGCCGGGCGCCCCCAACTGCCCATCTTCTCGGCGAAGATGTCGCGGATCTCGCCGCGGTTGCGGTGGATCGCGGGGACCAGGATGTGCGAGGGCCGGTCGTCGCCGAGCTGCACGATGAGTTCGGCGAGGTCGGTCTCGTAGGCGTGGATGCCCTCGGCCTCCAGGTGCTCGTTGAGGCCGATCTCCTGCGTGGCCATCGACTTGACCTTGACGACCTCCGACTCGCCCGTCTCCCGCACGAGGCGCGTGACGATGCGGTTGGCCTCGTCGGCGTCGCGCGCCCAGTGGACGGTGCCGCCCGCGGCCGTCACCGACTCCTCCAACTGGACCAGATAGTGGTCGAGATGGCGCAGCGTGTGGTCCTTGATCTGCTTGCCCGCCTCGCGCAGGGCCGCCCAGTCGTCGAGCTCCGCGACGGCGCGGGCGCGCTTGTCGCGGATGGTGTGCGTGGCGTGCTTCAGGTTCGCGCGCAGGGTCGTGTTCCGTACGGCGTCGTGCGCGGCCTTCGGGAAGGCCGGCATGCCGACGAAGGTGCCGCTCATGCGTGCTGCTCCTCTTCTGTGCGCGCCAGGATCTCCGCGATGTGGACCGGACGCATCCCGACCTTCAGCCGGGTCATCGTGCCGCCGATGTGCATCAGGCACGAGTTGTCGGCGGCGCACAGCACGTCGGCACCCGTCGACTCCGCGTTGCGCACCTTGTCGGCACCCATCGCCGAGGAGACATCGGAGTTCTTCACCGCGAACGTGCCGCCGAAGCCGCAGCACTCCTGCGCGCCCGGCAGCTCCACCAGCTCAAGTCCCTTGACCGCGCGCAGCAGTTGGAACGGCCGCTCGCCCAGGCCCAGCGAGCGCAGGCCGTGGCAGGTCGGGTGGTACGTCACCTTGTGCGGGTAGTACGCGCCGACATCGGTCACCTTCAGGACGTCGACGAGGAACTCGGTGAGCTCGTACGTCTTGGGGATCACCGGCGCGAGTGTCGCCGCGAGCCGGTCGCCCCGGCCCTCGGCGCGCGCCCGCTCACCCATCCTGGGGTACAGCTCGCGCACCATCGCCGCGCACGAACCGGACGGCGTGATGATTGCGTCGTAATCACCCGACGCGAGCCCCGGCCCGAAGACATCGGAGTAATGCTGGGCCAGCGGCTCCGCCTCGTGACGGTAGCCCGTGTTGTAGTGCGGCTGTCCGCAACAGGTCTGCGCGGCCGGGAAGTCGACCTCGACGCCCAGCCTGGTCAGGAGTTTCACCACGGCACGGCCCGTGTCCGGATAGAGCGTGTCGTTGACACACGTCAGGAAGAGCGCGACACGCATGGTGGCCCCTTCGTTCGTAGATGCGGCTCGGTCATCGGATGGATGCAGCGTACGTGGTACGGGCGCCTCGGTCACGGGGTCGTGACACGGGCCGCCGCCGCGTCCCACTCGGCGCGCCGGCCGCGCGGCTCGTACCGCGTCAACTCCTGGGTACGGGCGACCAGTCGGCGCATGGCGGCCCGGTCGCCGATGTCGCCCTGGGCGCGGGCCTGCACGAGGACGTTGCCGAGCGCGGCGGCCTCCGGGGGACCGGCCACGACCGGCAGCCCGCAGGCGTCGGCGGTGAGCCGGCACAGCAAATCGTTGCGGGCCCCGCCGCCCACGATGTGCACCACGTCGACCGGGCGGTCGGCGAGGCGGGCCGCGTCCGCGACGGCGCGGCGGTGCGCGAGGGCGAGCGAGTCGAGGATGCAGCGGGTCGTCTCGGCACGGGTGCGGGGTTCCGGCTGGCCGGTGGCGCGGCAGGCGGCGGCGATCCGTTCGGGCATGCCGCCCGGGGCGAGAAAGGCGGGGTCGCCCGCGTCGACGACCGACCGCAGCGGGGTGCTGCGGGCCGCCCCGTCGAGGAGTTCGGCCAAGTCGGCGTCCCGCCAGGTGCGTTGGCACTCCTGGAGCAGCCACAGGCCCATGATGTTGCGGAGGTAGCGGACGGTGCCGTCGATGCCGAGCTCGTTCGTGAAGTTCGCGGCGCGGCTCTCCTCGGTCAGGACCGGGGCGTCGAGTTCGAGGCCGGCCAGGGACCAGGTGCCCGTGCAGATGTACGCGAAGTGCTCCTCGGTCGCCGGGACCGCCGCCACCGCCGACGCCGTGTCGTGCGAGGCGACGGTCGTCACCGGCACGGGTCCGGTCAGGCCGGTCTCGTCGAGGACGTGCGGGAGCAGCTCGCCCGCCGGGTCGCCGGGGCGGCGCAGCGGGGCGAACAGGCCGAGGTCGACGCCGGCGCGCTCCGCGATGCCATGGGCCCAGTCCCCGGTGCGCGGGTCGATGAGCTGGGTCGTGGAGGCGTTGGTCAGCTCGGTGCCCTGCTGTCCCGTGAGCCAGTACGTCAGCAGGTCGGGGATGAGCAACAGGCGGCGCGCGGCGCGGAGTTGGGCCGTGTCGCGGGCGGCGGCGAGCTGGTACAGGGTGTTGAACGGGGCGTACTGGATGCCGGTCGCCGCGTACAGCTCCTCCTGGGGGACGCTCGCCCAGACCTGCTCGGCGGCGTGGTCCGTGCGGGTGTCCCGGTAGTGGAACGGGTTGCCGAGGAGGGCGCCGTCCGCGTCGAGGAGGCCGTGGTCGACGGCCCAGCTGTCGATGCCGAGGGAGCAGACGGGGCCGGATGCGCGCAGGCCGTCGAGGATGCCGGTGTAGAGGCCGAGGATGTCCCAGTGCAGGCCGTCGGGGGTGCGGGTCGGCCTGTTCGGGAACCGGTGGGACTCCGTCAGGGTGAGGGTGTCCGGGGTGACCTGGGCGGTCATGACGCGGCCGCTCGAGGCGCCCAGGTCGATCGCGGCGTAGGGGGTGTGCATGGGTTGCCTTCGGGCCGTTGGGGTTGGGGGAGGGGTGTTGTGGGCTCGCGGGTGCGCCGTGGCCGGCTGGGGATTGTCGGCGGGTGCGCGTTTCGTCGTGGCTGGTCGCGCAGTTCCCCGCGCCCCTGAAATGCCTGCGCTTCGCGCGCATTTCCCCGATAGGGGCTGAGCGGCGAAGTCGCTCGCCTTCAGGAGAGGCACGCCTCCGCGATCGCGCCCTATGAGATGGCGCACGAAGTGCGCATCTCAGGGGCGCGGGGAACTGCGCGACCAGCCCCCACCGGGCCGCAGCCCGCGAACAGACCGCGACCCGGCAGACGAGCGGCGGGGGCCGCTCGCAGGATCAGCGCGCTCCGGTCACCGCAAGAACGCCGCCGCCACCCCGGCATCGACCGGCACGTGCAACCCCGTCGTATGCGTCAACTCCCCACCCGTCAAAGCGAACACCGCGTTGGCCACATGCTCCGGAAGGACCTCCCGCTTCAACAGCGTCCGCTGCGCGTAGAACTCGCCCAGCTTCTCCTCCTCGATGCCGTAGGTCGCCGCCCGCTGCGCACCCCAGCCGCCCGCGAAGATGCCCGAGCCGCGCACGACGCCGTCGGGGTTGACGCCGTTCACGCGGATCCCGTCACCGCCCAACTCGGCCGCGAGAAGGCGGACTTGGTGGGCCTGGTCCGCCTTCGTCGCCGAGTACGCGACATTGTTCGGGCCGGCGAACACCGCGTTCTTGGAGGCGATGTAGACGATGTCGCCACCCATGCCCTGCGCCTTCATCACGCGGGCCGCCTCGCGCGAGACCAGGAAGGAGCCGCGCGCCATGATGTCGTGCTGGAGGTCCCAGTCCCTGGCCGTGGTCTCCAGGAGCGGCTTGGAGATGGAGATGCCGGCGTTGTTGACGACCAGGTCGACGCCGCCGAAGGCCAGGGCCGCGGTCCGGAACGCCTCGGCGATCTGCTCCTCCGACGTGACGTCGACGGTCACCGCCACCGCCTTGTCCGGGCCGCCCAGCTCCTCGGCGACCGCCGCCGCGCCGTCCGCGTTCAGATCGGCGACGACGACGCACGCGCCCTCGGCGGCCAGGCGGTGGGCGATGGCCTTGCCGATGCCGCTGCCCGCGCCGGTCACCAGCGCGACCCGGGTGGCGAGCGGCTTCGGCTTCGGCATCCGCTGGAGCTTGGCCTCCTCCAGGGACCAGTACTCGATGCGGAACTTCTCCGACTCCTCGATCGGCGCGTACGTGGACACCGCTTCGGCGCCGCGCATGACGTTGATCGCGTTGACGTAGAACTCGCCCGCGACGCGTGCCGTCTGCTTGTCCTTGCCGAACGAGAACATGCCGATCCCTGGGATCAGCACGATCGCCGGGTCGGCGCCGCGCATCGCCGGGGAGCCCTCGACGGCGTGCCGCTGGTAGTAGGCGGCGTACTCCTGGCGGTACTCGGCGTGCAACTCCGTCAACCGGTCGACCACCGCGGTGAGTTCGGCGGTCGGCGGCAGGTCGAGGACCAGCGGGCGGACCTTCGTGCGCAGGAAGTGGTCCGGGCACGACGTGCCGAGCGCGGCCAGGCGCGGGTGCTCCGCCGAGGCAAGGAAGTCGAGGACCGCCGGCGAGTCGTCGAAGTGGCCGACCTGCGGGCGGTCGCTGGACGCCAACCCCCGGATGTACGGGGCGAGTTCGGCGGCCCGCGCCCGGCGCTCGGCGGCGCCGAGGGCCCCGTAGCCCTCCAGGGCGGGACCGAAGGGCTCGGCCTTGCCGCGCTCGGCGAGGAACGTCTCGGCGGTGCGGATGATGAACAGGGAGTTCGCCTCGCACTCCGCGGCCGTGTCGCCCCACGCCGTGATGCCGTGGCCGCCGAGAATGCAGCCGACGGCCCGCGGGTTGGCGGCCTTGATCGCGGCGATGTCGAGGCCCAGCTGGAAGCCGGGGCGGCGCCACGGCACCCACACGACCCGCTCGCCGAAGCACTCGGCGGTCAGCTTCTCGCCGTCCGCCGCGCAGGCGAGGGCGATACCGGAGTCGGGGTGCAGATGGTCGACGTGGGCCGCGTCCACCAGGCCGTGCATGGCGGTGTCGATGGACGGCGCCGCGCCGCCCTTGCCGTGCAGGCAGTAGTCGAACGCGGCGACCATCTCGTCCTCGCGCTCCACCCCCGGGTACACCGAGGTGAGCGCTTTGAGCCGGTCGGTGCGCAGGACCGCGAGACCGCCCTCGGTGAGCGTGCCGAGGTCGCCGCCCGAGCCCTTGACCCACATCAGCTCGATGTCGGAGCCGGTGACCGGGTCGGTCTCGATGCCCTTGGCGGAGGTGTTGCCGCCGGCGTAGTTGGTGTTGCGGGGGTCGGCGCCGAGCCGGTTCGAGCGCTCGATCAGCGCGGCGACCTCAGGATGCGTAGCCATGAAAGTCCCTATGTTCCAGGTGAGTTGAAGGCGCGGTCGAAGAGGCGGATGGCGCTCAGGCGCCCCACCCGGCCTGCTCGCCGCCGACCCGCTCGGCCACGATCCGCTCCTGCCAGCCCGACGCCGCGTACCCGGCGACCGGGTCCGGGTTCAGGCCCCGCTCCTCGCGCCACTCGGCGAGCAGCGGCCGCACATCGGTGTTGTAGGCGTCCATCACGACGGCGTTGGCGGCGAGCACGTCACCGGCGGCCTGCGCCGCGCGCAGCGCCTCCTGGTCGACGAGCAGCGCCTTGGCCGTCGCCTCCTGGACGTTCATCACGGAGCGGATGACCGCGGGGATCTTCGCCTCGATGTTGTGGCACTGGTCGAGCATGAACGCCACGTTCGTGGCCGGCTCGAAGCCGCCGTTCTTCGCCACCTCGTGCAGGATCCGGAAGAGCTGGAAGGGGTCGGCCGAGCCCACCATCAGGTCGTCGTCGGCGTAGAAGCGCGAGTTGAAGTCGAAGCCGCCGAGCTTCCCCTCGCGCAGCAACAGCGCCACGATGAACTCGATGTTGGTGCCCGGCGCATGGTGCCCGGTGTCGACGACGACCTGCGCCTTCTCGCCCAGCTTCATGCACTGGAGGTACGAGGTGCCCCAGTCGGGCACGTCGGTCGAGTAGAAGGCCGGCTCGAAGAACTTGTACTCCAGGAGGAGACGCTGGTCGTCGCCGAGGCGCTCGTAGACCGTGGCGAGGGACTCGGCGAGCCGGTCCTGGCGGGCCACGATGTCGTCCTGGCCCGGGTAGTTGGTGCCGTCGGCGAACCAGAGCTTCAGGTCCTTCGACCCGGTCGCGTCCATGATGTCGACGCACTCCAGGAGGTGGTCGACCGCCTTGCGGCGCACCGCCGGGTCCGGGTGACAGACGCTGCCGAGCTTGAAGTCGTCGTCCTGGAAGGTGTTGGAGTTGATCGCCCCCAGCTCCAGGCCGCGCTCCTTGGCGTGCGCGCCGAGCGCGGCGTAGTCGTCGACCTTGTCCCACGGGATGTGCAGCGCCACCTTCGGGGCGATCCCGGTGAACTCGTGCACCTTCGCCGCGTCGTCGAGCTTCTCCTGCGGCGTGCGGGGCACACCGGCCTGCGCGAACACCTTGAACCGGGTGCCGGAGTTGCCGTAGCCCCAGGACGGCGTCTCGATCCGCTGGTTGGAGAGTGCGGCCTTCACGGCAGCGATGTCAGGCATGTCCACCTCTGGGTGCGCGGGTCGTGGCATGAACCGAGTGAATCGATTCATTCGCAGGGGAAGTTAGCCCTGTGTGCCGAGGCCGTCAAGGGGTCGCGCACAAGGTCAACTGCGTTACTCAATCGTGTTGCACGTCGAAGGATCGGGATGTCCACGACCTCTTGACCCGTCCCGACGGGCGGAGCTAGCTTCCGGGCAACTTCACTGAAACATTTCATGCCGCTGGGCGAGCTTCCTACGGGGGAGCCCTGAACGGCCCCGCCCGCCTTCCGCACACTCACGGAGACATGCCATGACGCAACCTGAACCGGAGACGACTCCGGTGCTCGCGCTGGAGGGGGTGAGCAAGTCCTTCGGTGCCGTACGCGCGCTGCGCGGCGTCTCGCTGCGCCTGTACGCGGGTGAGGCGCACGCCCTGGCCGGCGAGAACGGTGCGGGGAAGTCCACGCTCATCAAGGCCCTCGCCGGCGTGCACCGGCCCGACACCGGAACGGTCCTGCTCGACGGCGCGCCCGTGGAGTTCCACGGTCCGGCCGACGCCCGTGACGCCGGCGTCGCCGTCATCTACCAGGAACCGACGCTCTTCCCCGACCTGTCGATCGCCGAGAACATCTTCATGGGGCGCCAGCCGCGCCGCTCGCTGGGCCGCGTCGACCACCGCGCCGTGAAGGACGCGACCGCCGCCCTCTTCCGGCGCCTCGGCGTCGCACTCGACCCGGACCAGCCGGCCCGCGGTCTGTCCATCGCCGACCAGCAGCTCGTCGAGATCGCCAAGGCCCTCTCGTTCGACGCCCGCGTCCTGATCATGGACGAGCCGACCGCGGCGCTCACCGGCAGTGAGGTGGCCCGCCTGTTCGGCGTCGTGCAGGCGCTGCGCGAACAGGGCGCGGCCGTCCTGTTCATCTCCCACCGCCTGGAGGAGATCTTCGAGCTGTGCCAGCGCGTGACAACGTTGCGCGACGGCGCCTGGGTGGCCAGCGAACCCCTCGACGGACTGACCGAGGACGACCTCGTGCGCCGCATGGTCGGCCGCGACCTCGACGAGCTCTACCCCAAGCAGGACACCGAACTCGGCGAAGTGGCGCTCAGCGTACGGCGGTTGACCCGCGAGGGCGTCTTCACCGACGTCTCCTTCGAGGTGCGCCGCGGCGAGATCGTCGGCCTCGCCGGCCTCGTCGGAGCCGGACGCAGCGAGGTCGCCCGCGCCGTGTTCGGCGTCGACCGGTTCGACGGCGGCGAGGTCGAGGTGCTCGGCAAGCGGCTCAAGCCCGGCGCCCCCAGCCTCGCCATGCACGCGGGCCTCGCCCTCGTCCCCGAGGACCGCCGCGCCCAGGGCCTGGTGATGGACATGTCCATCGAGCGCAACATCGGCCTCACCGGATTCGCCGACACCAGCCGCGCAGGGCTCATGAACCGCAGGGCCGAGCGCAGCCGCAGCGTCGACTGGGCCGTGAAGCTCCAGGTCAAGTACGCGCGTCTCGCCGATGTCGTCGGCACCCTGTCGGGCGGCAACCAGCAGAAGGTCGTCCTCGCCAAGTGGCTCGCGACCGGGCCGCAGGTGCTCATCGTCGACGAGCCCACGCGCGGCATCGACGTCGGCACCAAGGCCGAGGTGCACCGCCTCCTGTCGTCGCTCGCCGCCGAGGGTGTCGCCGTCCTGATGATCTCCTCCGACCTGCCGGAGATCCTCGGCATGGCCGACCGCGTCCTCGTCATGCACGAAGGCCGCCTGACCGCCGAACTCACCCGGGCCGAGGCCACCGAGGAGACCGTGATGGCCGCCGCCACCGGACGCACGACCCAGGGGAGGGCGGCATGACCGTCACCGCCCAGCCGGTGCGCGAGAACGCCGCGCCCGAACCCGCCGCCGGACGCCGGCTGCTCGACAAGGTGTTCAAGGCCCGCGAACTCGCCGTCGCAGGCGTACTCGTCCTGATGCTGCTCGCCACCCAGATCTCCAACACGGAGTTCCTGTCCGAGCAGGGCGTCAAGGACCTCCTCCTCAACGCCACGATCCTCGTCCTCGTCGCCACCGGCCAGGCCGTCGTCGTCATCACCCGCAACGTCGACCTCTCGGTCGGCTCCGTGCTCGGCATCTCCGCCTTCGCCGCGGGCAACTACCTTCAGGGCGGCGGCAGTTCACTGATCGCGGTGCTGTACGCCGTCGCGATCGGCGCCCTGTTCGGCGTGCTGAACGGCGCGCTCGTCAGCCTCGGCAAGGTGCCCGCCCTCGTCGTCACCCTCGGCACCCTGTACGTGGTGCGCGGCATCGACTCGATCTGGGTCGGCTCCGAGCAGATCGTCGCCTCCGACCTGCCGGACGGCTTCGTCGACTTCGGCCACGACGGCCTGTGGATCGTGCCCTACCTGGCGCTGCTCGCCGTCGCCGTCCTGCTCTGCGTCGGCTATTACCTGCGCAGCTACCGCAGCGGCCGCGACATGTACGCGCTCGGCTCCAGCCCCGAGGCGGCGACCCTCGCCGGCGTTCCCGTCCGTAAGCGCATCATGACCGCCTACATCCTGTGCGGGGCGCTCGCCGGACTCGCCGGCGCCCTGTACCTGGCGCGCTTCGGCAACGTCGACTCCGCGACCGGCAACGGCTACGAACTCACCGTCGTCAGCGCCGTCGTCGTCGGCGGCGTCGCCTTCACCGGAGGCTCCGGCACCGTCTACGGCGCCGCCCTCGGCGCACTCCTGCTGACCTCCATCAACAGCGTGCTGCCCGCCATCGGCGTCAGCTCCGTCTGGGTCACCGCCATCAACGGAGTCCTGCTGCTGCTCGCCATCGCCGTCGACCGGATCCTGGCGCTGCGCGTCGCCGCCGTGCTGCGCAAGCAGGCCGCACAGATGAGGAGCGCCCGCCATGCGTAAGAACTCCCTTGCCGGCGCCGTCCGTTGGGACACCGCCGTCGGCGCCCTGCTGATCGTGCTGCTGCTCTGCTCGTTCTCGTTCGTCGACAACTTCGGCAACGCCCTGAACGTGTCCTTCCTCATCGGCAACACCCTGCCGATCGCGCTCATCGCCCTGCCGATGACGATGCTCGTCGTCTCCGGCGAGGTCGACCTGTCGGTGGGCTCCACGGCCGGCCTGTCCGGCGCCGTCATGGGCGCGCTGTGGAACGAGGGCATGGCCATCGAGACGATCATCCCGGTCTGCCTCGTCCTCGGCCTCCTCTGCGGCCTGGTCAACGGCCTGCTCGTGACCCGCCTCGGCCTGCCGTCCCTCGCCGTCACCATCGGCACCATGGCCGCCTACCGCGGCATCGCGCAGATCGTCCTCGGCTCCGACTCGGTCACCGACTTCCCCACGCAGTACCTGGACTTCGGCGCCGGACGGATCGGCGACACGTTCGTCCCGTACGCCTTCCTGCCCTTCCTCGTCCTCCTCGGGATCGCCGTCGTCGTGCTGCACGCCACCCGCGTGGGCCGCTCGCTGTTCGCGATCGGCGCGAGCGAGGAGGCCGCCCGCTTCTCCGGCGTCCGCGTCAAACGCCTCAAGCTCTCGATGTTCGTGACGACCGGCGTGCTGTCCGCGCTCACCGGCGTCTTCTGGGCGCTGCACTACGCCAGCGCCCGCTACGACAACGCCACCGGGCTCGAACTGTCCGTCATCGCCGCGGTGTTGCTCGGCGGCATCGACTTCGACGGCGGCAAGGGCACCCTCGGCGGCGCGATCGCGGGCGTGTTCCTGCTCGGCACGCTCCAGAACGTGATGAGCCTGCTCAATGTCTCCGCCCAGTCCCAGATCGTCGTGACCGGCGTCCTCCTGGTGATCTCCGTCCTCGCGCCGCGCGTCGGCCGGCAGATCGCCCAGGCGAGGGCCCGCAGGAAGACCGCCGCGGTGCCGGCCGCCACGTGAGCCCCGTACGTCCGAGCACCCGCACGTCCCTCCCCTCGACCCCCGACCCGTAAGGAACCGCCATGTCCGCCACCGCCCGAACCCGCAGGCTCTCGGCCGCGCTCGCCGTCACCACCGCGCTCGTCCTCGGCGCCACCGCCTGCGGCGGCACCACGAAGGACGACGCGAACAAGGAGGCGGCCAAGTCCCACGCCGCAGGCAAGGCCGACCCCAACGCCGCCACCAAGAAGGGCCTCACGGTCGCCTTCCTGCCCAAGCAGGTCAACAACCCGTACTTCACCACCTCCGACACCGGCGGCAAGAAGGCGCTGGAGGCACTGGGCTCGACGTACAAGGAGGTCGGCACGTCGAGCGGCACCGACACCTCCGGACAGGTCTCCTACGTCAACACCCTCACCCAGCAGCAGGTCGACGCCATCGCCGTGTCCGCGCAGGACCCGGGCGCCCTGTGTACCGCCCTGAAGCAGGCGATGAGGAACGGCGTCAGCGTCGTCACGTACGACTCCGACACCAAGGCCGACTGCCGCAACGTGTTCGTCTCGCAGGCCAGCGCCGAGGACCTCGGCCGCACCCAGGTCCAGGAGATCGCCAGGCAGATCGGCGGCAAGGGCGAGATCGCGATCCTCTCGGCGGCCCAGACGGCCACCAACCAGAACACGTGGATCGACTACATGAAGGACGAGCTGAAGAAGCCCGCGTACAAGGACATCAAGCTCGTCACGACCGCGTACGGCGACGACGACGCCCAGAAGTCGTTCCAGCAGACCCAGGGCCTCCTCCAGGAGCACCCGAAGCTGAAGGGGATCATCTCCCCGACCACCGTCGGCATCAAGGCCGCCGCCCAGTACCTGTCCGGCTCCAAGTACAAGGGCAAGGTCAAGCTGACCGGCCTCGGCACCCCCAACGACATGCGCGCCTACGTCAAGAACGGCACCGTCGAGGCGTTCGAGCTGTGGGACCCGGCGAAGCTCGGCGCGCTCGCCGCGCACACCGCCGTCGCGCTGGAGTCCGGCCAGATCTCCGGCAAGGAGGGCGAGACCTTCAAGGCAGGTGACCTCGGCGAGTTCACCATCGAGAAGGACGGCGTCGTCTCGCTCGGCAAGCCCACCGTCTTCGACAAGAAGAACATCGACCAGTTCAAGTTCTGAACGAAGGACACCGTCCATGCAGCGCGTCTGTTTTCTGCTCAAGGTCAAGGCCGACCGGATCGACGAGTACCGCGCCCGCCACGAGAACGTGTGGCAGGAGATGCGGGAGGCCCTGACCGCCACCGGGTGGCACAACTACTCCCTCTTCCTGCGCGACGACGGACTGCTCGTCGGTTATGTGGAGACGGAGGACTTCGACGCGGCGCGCGCCGCGATGGACGCCACCGACGTCAACGCCCGGTGGCAGGCCGAGATGGGCGCCTTCTTCGAGGACCTCGACGGGCAGGCGCCGGACGCCGCGATGCGGCCGCTCACCGAGGTCTTCCACCTTGCCTGAGCGTTCCACGGTGGGGATCAAGGACGTGGCGCGCGTCGCGGGCGTCTCCGTGGGCACCGTCTCCAACGTCCTCAACCAGCCGCACCGCGTGTCCGAGCCGACCCGCCGCCACGTCCAGGAGGTCATCGCCCGCCTCGGCTACGTCCGCAGCGAGTACGCACGTCAGCTGCGGGCCGGACACAGCCGCATCGTGGCGCTGCTCGTCCTGGACATGGGCAACCCGTTCTTCGTCGACGTCGCGCGCGGTGCCGAGCGGGCCGCGCGCGGCGCGGGACTCGGCGTCATGGTCTGCAACAGCGCCCAGGACCCCTCGGAGGAGGCCGAGTACCTCTCCCTCTTCGCCGAACAGCGGGTGCGCGGCGCCCTGATCACCCCGGCGGACCCGAGCGGGACGACCCTGCGCGACTTCCGGCGCCACGGCATCCCGTACGTCGTCGTGGACCGGGTCGCCGGTGACGAACCCGGGTGCTCGGTCGCCGTCGACGACGTGTCGGGCGGCGCCCTCGCGCTGCGCCATCTCGTCTCCGGCGGCCACCGCTCCCTCGCCTTCGTCAGCGGGCCGCCCCACCTCAAACAGGTGCAGGACCGCAGGGAGGGCGCCCTCAAGGCGCTCGCCGAGGCAGGCCTGCCGCAGACGCTGCTGCGCGAACTGCCCACGGACCGCCTCGACGTGGCCGCGGGCCGCGACGCGGGCGCCCGCCTCCTCGGCCTCACCGACCGCCCCACCGCCGTCTTCTGCGCCAACGACCTGCTCGCCCTCGGGGTCCTGCAATCCCTCTACACGGCAGGGATCCGGGTCCCCGAGGACATCTCCATCGTCGGCTACGACGACATCGAGTTCGCCGCGGCGGCCACGGTCCCCCTCACCTCGGTCCGCCAGCCGGCCCTCACCCTGGGCACGATCGCGGCGGAGCTGCTGTTGCGGGAGACGGGGGAGCGGGCGGCCGAGCACCGGCATCAACATGTCGTGCTGCGGCCGGAGTTGGTGGTGCGCCGGTCGAGCCGCGGGCTCGCCCCGTAGCCCTCCCGGGCACCACCGCTCCCGGCGACGCGTCAGCGCACCGTGCTCGTCACCCGGTACCGCCCCGACGGCACGGTGAACGACGCGACCCCGTCGCGGAAGCCCGCCGCCCGCACCCCCGCCACCCTTCCCAGCGGCGTCCGCCCTTCGCGGACCGCCGACGCGGACACCGCCGGCAGGCTCAGGGTCGCCTCGGTGCCGGCCGGGACGACCGCCTCGTAGGTGAGCGTGCCGTCCTTCGCCAGGGACCATTCGCTCCTGATCTCGCCGTACGGGCAGACGTGCCGGGCCGCGACGCGGCTGATGCGGCCCGTCGGGTCGAGGTGCGGCCGGAGCCGGAAGCGGCGGAAGCCGGGGTGGTCCGGGTCCCGGGCGATGCCCGCCATGTACGCGTACATCCACTCCATGATCGCGCCGTACGAGTAGTGGTTGAAGGAGTTCATCTCGACGGGGCCGAACCCGTCCTCGCGCGAGTACGAGTTCCAGCGCTCCCACACCGTCGTCGCACCGTTCTTCACCGAGTACAGCCAGGAGGGCATGGCGTCCTGGTGGAGGAGTTGGTACGCGAGGTCGGCGCGGCCCTCGTCGGTGAGGACCGGGGCGAGGACGTTCACGCCGAGGAAGCCGACCGAGAGGGTGTTCTCCGCGTACTGGACGCGGGCGCTGTCCGGATGGGCCGCCTTGTACGCGGCGTCGTTGCCGATGTTCTCCGCCAACAGGCCCACCAGAGCGCGGCGTTGGGCCTCGGTGTCGTAGAAGCCGAGCTTGAGGACCCACAGGAGCGCCGACTGGCTGTTGTCCTCGGGGACGCCGCCCATGATCGGCTTGCCGCCCTTGCTGGACAGGACGGTGATCGTGTCGCCGTCCGTCCTGATGTACACGGCCTGGAACGCGCGGCGGATGCGGGCGAACAGGTCGTCGTAGGCGGTGGCGTCGGCGGTGCGTCCCGTGGCCCGCGCCATCTGCGCCATGAGGCGGACGCTGTACGCGTAGTAGACGTCGCTCATCAGCTGGGTGCCGGTGTTCTGGAACGCCAGCCAGTCCGCGAAGACGGCGCCCTGCCCGGCGTAGGTGTCGCCGCCCTTGTGCCGGATCCAGTCGATGTAGCGGACCATGGCCTCCCAGCTGCGGTCGATGATCGTGGCGTCACCGCTCATCTGCCACACCGTCCACGGCACGATGACGCCGCAGTCCGCCCAACCGCTGCACGGCGCGGCCGCGTTGTACCGGTTGCCGGGCGCCACCGCCGTGAACTGGGCGCCGTCGACCCCGTACGTCTTCTGCGACTCGATGAGGATGTCCTCGAAATGGCTGAGGAAGGCCACCGAGTCGGTGTTGTAGAGGCCGGTGTTCGAGAACACCTGCGTGTCGCCGGTCCAGCCGAGCCGCTCGTCGCGCTGCGGGCAGTCGGTCGGCACCCACAGGTAGTTGCCGCGCTGGCCCCAACGCACGTTGCTGATCAGCTGGTTGACGTCCTCGTCGTCGGTGGTGACGTCGCCGATCTCGCGGAGTGCGGACGTGCCGACCTTGCCGGTGACGTCCGAGACGGTGACCTCGGCGCCGGGCGTCGTGACCTCCACCGATACATAGCGGAAGCCGTAGAAGGTGAGCGAGTCCTGATGCGTCTCACCGTCCTTCGCGCCCTTGAGGATGTACGTGCTCGTCGCCTTCGCCGAGCGGAGGTTGGCGCGGTAGAGCGAGCCGGCCGGGCCGTCGGCGCCCTTGCTGTCGTCGTTGAGCATCTCGCCGAATCTGACGACGACTTGGGCACCGGCCGGGCCGCGCAGCGTGTAGCGGGGGACGCCGACCATGTTCTGGCCGAGGTCGAAGACGGCCGTGTCGCCGGGGCGCAACGTCACCGGTCCTGGCCTGCCGCTCGTCGAGCGGTCCGGGTCGGGGACGATCTCGCCCTTGCCGTTGGCGCTCGACGACTCGCCCTTCACCTTGTCGTAGACGGTGAGCGACTGCGGGTGGCGGTCCCATGCGGGGACCAGGCGGGCGGACTCGCCGGGGTAGGCGGTGAGCTTCGCGTCGGGGAACTTGGCGGCGTAGCCGACCTGTTCGACGTCCGCCCAGCCCGCGGTGTCGAAGCCGGACGACGCCCAGCCGTCGAGCTCCTTGCGGGCGTCGTACGTCTGCCCGTCGTAGATGTCGTCGGCGCGGTACGGGCCGGTGTCGGTGGCCTTCCATCCGGCGTCCTGCGCGGTGACGACCGACTGCGTGGAGCCGTCCGCGTACCGGATCAGGAGCTTGGCCTTGAGGGCGAGCGGATTCCCCTCCTTGGACCAGTACGTGCTGCCCTCGGAGACGCGCCCGTTGTACCAGCCGTTGCCGAGGACCGCCCCGAGCGTCACGGTGCGGCCGCCGCGCACCACCGCGTCCGTGACGTCGTACGTCAGGTAGTTCACGGTGGTGTCGTAGTTGGTCCAGCCCGGCGTGAGGAGTTCCGTCGCCTGCCCGTCGCCCTGCGGCGCGGTGACGCGTCGGCCGTTGACGTACGCCTCGTAGACGCCGAGGGCCGTGATGGAGAGCCGGGCCTCGGTGACCTTGCCTGTGCCGAGCGGGGTCTCGCTGCGCAGCAGGGGAGCCCCGGCCGAGTCGGGGGCCTTGCCCTTCATGCCGAGCCACTGGGCGCCGTCCCAGCCGGTGACGCCGTCCGTGCTCATGAGGCTGGTCTCGAACCAGGCCGCGGAGGCGGTGCCGAGAGCGCGGCCCTTCGTGTCCCAGACCGTCACATCCCAGAAGTACCGTGTGGACGGCGTGAGGTGAGGGCCGCCGTAGCGAACCGCGACGGAGTCGGACGAGGTCGTCTTGCCGCTGTCCCACACGTCGGGCCGGCCCGACGCAAGGCGCCGCGCGGAGGACGCGACACGGATGCGGTAGGCGCCCTGCGCGAGGC
This sequence comes from Streptomyces sp. NPDC052225, assembly GCF_040679615.1. Classification (NCBI taxonomy): domain Bacteria; kingdom Bacillati; phylum Actinomycetota; class Actinomycetes; order Kitasatosporales; family Streptomycetaceae; genus Streptomyces; species Streptomyces sp. NPDC052225. The sequence goes on from NZ_JBFAVD010000006.1 coordinate 26,018, forward strand.
CGCGCGCGGTGGAGTCGAGCCGCCAGCCGAAGCGCGGGCGGGCCGCGTCGATGCCGAGCGGCAGCACGCGGTGCTCGACGGTCAGGCCGGTGACCGTGCCGCCCTGCGCGGCGGACGGCTCCGCCTCGGCCGCCTGGACGAGCGTGGCCGTGCCGAGGGCGGCGAGGCCGGTGATCACGGGGACGGCGCCCGCGGTCGCGGCAAGGACGGTCCTGCGGTGGATGGCGCTGCTCATCTTTGAGGTTTCCCTTCGTCGTTGAAGGTGCTCTGTCGATGGGTGGGGGAGGAGCGAGATCGTGAAGGTGGGGGAGGTGAGGAGTTGAACGATTTCAAACGATTCAATGTGGGGTGGAGGAACCTATGCGCAGACCGGGTGGGAGACAAGAGGCGTGCGTGCGGGAAACGCACTCGCGCAAGCAGATTGACAGTGGGGGAGGGCTCGCGCAGAGTGGCCCGGGTGGCCACCGGGGCCGGGCGAAACGATTCAAGGCACCGGTGTCGCCGAGCCCCGGCGTCCTCGCCGTCCTCCGGGTGTCCGACTGGCCGAACATTTCGTGGGCCGCCCCACGTACACTCCCCCTGCCGCACCCGCTCACCTGGAGGTCCGTACCCGATGGGACAGTCCGTGGGGATCAAGGACGTCGCCCGCGCCGCGGGGGTGTCCGTGGGCACGGTCTCGAACGTGATCAACCGGCCCGAGACCGTCGCCGACGAGACCCGCTCGCGCGTCCTCGCGGTGATCGACCGGCTCGGCTACGTCCGCAGCGAGTCCGCGCGCCAGCTGCGCGCCGGACGCAGCCGCATCATGGGCCTGCTCGTCCTCGACATGGGCAACCCGTTCTTCGTGGATGTCGCGCGCGGTGCCGAGCGGGCCGCGCGCGACGCCGGGCTCGGCGTCATGGTCTGCAACAGCGCGCAGAGTGCGAGCGAGGAGGCCGAGTACCTGTCGCTCTTCGCCGAGCAGCGGGTTCGCGGTGTGCTGCTCACGCCGGCCGAGGCGACAGGCCGTACCGTCGAACAGTTCCGTCGGCACGACATCCCGTTCGTCCTCGTCGACCGGGTCGCCGAGGGTGCCACCGAGTGCTCCGTCTCCGTCGACGACGTCAACGGCGGCGCGCTCGCCGTCGGTCACCTCGTGGACGCCGGCCACCGCCGTATCGCCTACGTGAGCGGCCCGCCCGCCCTCAACCAGGTCAAGGACCGCCGCCAGGGCGCGCTGCGTGCCCTCCAGGAGGCCGGGCTGCCCGCCTCCGCCCTGCGCGAACTGCCCACCGAGCGGCTCGACGTGGCCGCCGGCCGTGACGCGGGCGCCCGCCTCCTCGGTCTCGGCTCCCGCCCCACGGCCGTCTTCTGCGCCAACGACCTCCTCGCCCTCGGTGTGCTCCAGGCCCTGTACGCGGCAGGGGTGCGGGTCCCCGAGGACGTCGCGATCGTCGGCTACGACGACATCGAGTTCGCGGCCGCCGCCGCCGTGCCCCTCACCTCCGTGCGGCAGCCCGCCGTCACCATGGGCGCCCTCGCCGCCGAACTGCTCCTGGAGGAGATCGAGGCAGCCGACCATCCGGGCCGTTGGCACGAGCACCGTCGCGTCGTGCTCCAGCCGGAGCTCGTCGTACGCGGTTCCAGCCTGGGCCCCCGCTGAGCCGGCCCGCACCCATGTGCTGAACTGGGCGGACGTCCCGGCTGTCCGCAGTACGGGCCGCCCGCACCGCCATCCGTACAGGAGTTGCCTTGAGCGCCGCCCGTTACCGTCAGGCCGGAGTCGTCCTGACCGACCGTCGTTTCTCCGTACCGCTGGACCACGACGCCCCCGACGGCGAGCAGATCGAGCTGTACGCGCGCGAGGCCGTCGCCGCGGGCCGCGAGAACGCCGAACTGCCGTGGCTCGTCTACCTCCAGGGCGGTCCCGGCTTCGGCGCCAACCGGTTCAGCGGCAAGCAGGCCTGGCTCGGCCGCGCCCTCCAGGACTACCGCGTCCTCCTCCTCGACCAGCGCGGCACCGGCGCCTCCGCGACCGTGAACCGCCAGACGCTCCCGCTGCGCGGCGACGCGCACGCCCAGGCGGAGTACCTCACGCACTTCCGCGCCGACTCGATCGTCCGCGACTGCGAACTCGTTCGCCGTGAGGTCACCGGCGGCGCCCCGTGGACCGTCCTCGGCCAGAGCTTCGGCGGCTTCTGCGCCGTGCGCTACCTGTCGTCCGCGCCCGAGGGTCTCGAGGCGGCCCTCATCACGGGCGGCCTGCCCACGCTCGACGGCCACGCCGACGACGTCTACCGCGCCGCGTACCCGCGTATCGAGCGCAAGGTCCGCGCGCACTACGCCCGCTATCCGATGGACGTCGAGCGGGCCCGCGAGATCGCCGCTTACGTCCAGGAGCGGCAGCCCGTCCTGCCGAACGGCTACCGGCTCACCCTGGAGGCGTTCCAGTCCCTGGGCATCTGGCTCGGCGCGAGCGACGGCAGCGACCGCCTGCACTACCTCCTGGAGGACGCGTTCGTCCGCACCCCTGCCGGGCGCGAACTCTCCGACGCGTTCCAGGAGCAGGTCGCCGGGGCGCTGTCCTACGCGAGCCACCCGCTCTACGCGGTGCTGCACGAGGCGATCTACGCGCAGGGCGGGCGCGCCACCGACTGGTCCGCGGAGCGCGTGCGCGGCGAGTTCCCCCAGTTCGACGGCGAGAAGTCGCTGGCCTCCGGGGCGGCGCTGATGTTCACCGGCGAGTCCGTCCACCCGTGGCAGTTCGACGCCGACCCGGCGCTGCGACCGCTGCGCGAGGCCGCACACGCGGTGGCGTCCCGCACGGAGTGGGCCCCGCTGTACGACCCGGCCCGGCTCGCGGCGAACGAGGTGCCGGTGGCCGCCGCCGTCTACCACGACGACATGTACGTCGACACGGAGCACGCGCTGCGGACGGCTCGGTCGATCCGGGGGCTGCGGCCCTGGGTGACCAATGAGTTCGAGCACGATGGGCTCCGGGCCGGTGGGCCGCGTGTTCTTGACCGGCTGCTGGGGATGGTGCGGGGCGAGGTGTAGTTCGTCGTCGGGTGCGGGTGAGTGGGGGCTGGTCGCGCAGTTCCCCGCGCCCCTGAGATGCGCACCTTCGGTGCGGCATCTCCCCGATGAAGGCTGAGCGGCGAAGCCGCTCGCCTTCAGAGGCGCGGGGAACTGCGCGACCAGCCCCCACCGGACCCGCACCCGCCGGACAAACCCCACGCCAACCTCCCCGGCAGGCGCATACCCTGCCCCATATGAGCCTGCCCGAGCAGAAGACCGACCCAGCGCTCCAGCCGATGCCGGAGGACTGGACGCGCGCCCTCGCGATCGTCGCCCACCCCGACGACCTGGAATACGGCTGTTCCGCCGCCATCGCCGCCTGGACCGACGCAGGCAAGGACGTCACGTACGTCCTGGCCACCCGCGGAGAGGCCGGCATCGACACCCTCGCGCCGGACAAGTGCGGCCCCCTGCGCGAACAGGAGCAGCGCGCCAGCGCGGCCGTCGTCGGCGTCGACACCGTCGAGTTCCTCGACCACAAGGACGGCGTCATCGAGTACGGCGTCGCGCTGCGCCGGGACATCGCCGCCGCGATCCGCCGCCACCGCCCCGAACTCGTCATCACGCTCAACCACCGCGACACCTGGGGCGGCGTCTACTGGAACACCCCCGACCATGTCGCCGTCGGCCGTGCCACGCTCGACGCCGCGGCGGACGCGGGAAACCGGTGGATCTTCCCCGAGCTGAAGGAGCAGGGGCTCGAACCGTGGAACGGCGTGAAGTGGGTCGCCGTCGCCGGTTCCGCGCAGTCCACGCACGCCGTCGACGCCACGGCGGGGCTCGAGCGCGCGGTCCGCTCGCTGCTCGAACACCGTACGTACATCGAGGTGTTGACCGACGAGGACCCCGAAACGTATTGCCGTACGTTCCTGACGCAGAACATGCAGATGGCGGCCGAGCGGTTCGGCGGGAAGCCCGCTGTGCCGTTCGAAGTGTTCAACCGCTGAGGCCTCCGTCCCCTATCGTTGCGGGATGGCTGCCGAGCTGATCCGTATCGTCTCCCGTTCCTCACCGATGGCCCTGGCGCAGGTGGAGCGCGTACGCGAGGAACTCGCCGCGCTCCACCCCGGGGTGCGTACCGAGGTCGTCCCCGTCACCACGAGCGGCGACAAGTGGATGGGCGATCTGGCGAAACTCGGCGGCAAGGGCGCCTTCACCAAAGAGGTCGACCAGGCGCTCCTCGACGGGCGCGCCGACCTCGCCGTGCACTGCCTCAAGGACATCCCGGCCGACCGCCCGCTGCCCGAAGGGTGCACGTTCGGCGCGTACCTGAAGCGGGACGACGTACGCGACGCGCTCATCGACCCGCACGGCCGGACCCTCGACGAGCTGCCCGAGGGCACCCGGATCGGCACGTCGTCGGTGCGCCGGGTCGCCCAACTCGCCGCCAGTCACCCGCACTTGGTGTGCGTCCCGATGCGCGGCAACGCCAACCGGCGGCTGGAGAAGCTCGCTGCGGGCGATGCCGATGTGCTGCTGCTCGCCCTGTCGGGCCTGGAGCGGATCGGTCGTACGGATGTCGTGACGGATGTCCTGGCGCCCGAGTCGATGTGCCCGCCGATCGGCGCCGGGATCCTCGCGCTTCAGTGCCGGGCCGACGACACGGACACCCTGGACACGGTGAGCGGGCTCGGCCACCGCGACACCTGGCGGGAGGCGACCGCCGAGCGCATGTTCCTGCATGTCCTCCAGGGGCACTGCAACTCGCCGGTCGCCGGGTACGCGCGGGCCGAGCGCAGCGGCGATCTGTCGCTGCGCGCCTGTGTGTTCACGCCCGACGGCAAGCGGGTGCTCAACGCCCAGGAATGGGCGGGTCCGCTGGATCCGGCGACTCTGGGGATGTCCGTGGCGGTGGCGCTGCTGCGCCAGGGGGCGCGGGAACTGATCGACGGGATCCCGCACTGACCTCAGCGGGCCGCTTCGCCGGCAGCCACCGTGCCGCCAGCGCGGCGGCGCAGGTCACGGCGGCGAGGGCGGTGAGCGTCGTGCGCATCGCGCCGACGAAGTCGGTCCCCGACGCCAGCAGGGTCGTCGCGGTCGCCACGCCCAGCGTCGGACCCACGTTCATCGCCGTCTGCTGAAGGCCGCCCGCGACCCCGGCGTGCGCCTCGGACGCCCGCCGCACGAGGACCTCCGTCGCGCTCACCATGACCGTGCCGAAGCCCGTGCCCATCGCCAACGCGCAGACACCGATGGCGATTTGGGGAGAGCCCTCGGTGAGGTGGCCGAAGCTGAAGACGCCGGCCGCCATCAGGAGCATGCCGCCCGCCGTCGTCGCCCGCGCCCCGTGGCGGCGCAGCAGCACCGCGCTCAGCGGCGCCGCGAGGACCATGCACAGCGCGGCGGGCAGCATCCGCACCGCCGTGGTCAGGGCGTCGAGCCCGAGCACGTCCTGAAGGAAGTACGTCGCCGCGAACAGCGAGCCGAACAGCGCCGCCGACGCCGTCAGCAGGATGCCCAGCGCGGCGGCCGACACCGGTGTCGCGACGACGGCGGGGGTGAGCAGCGGACTCGGCGTGCGGCGCTCGTGCCGTCCGAGGAGCGCCGTCGCCACGGCCGCCCCCGCGAGCCCCGGCGCCGCGCCCGCCCCGGGCAGGCTGACGAGGCCCAGGACCAGGCAGGCCAGTGCCGCACCGAGCAGTACTGCCCCGACCGGGTCGAGCCCCGCGTCCCGTGGCGCGGGGGAGGCCTGCGGATCCCGTACGAGGAGGACGAGCAGCGCGATCACCACGGCGGGCAGCACCCCGAGGAAGAACACCGACCGCCAGCCGAGATGCGCCGTGAGCACCCCGCCCACCAGGGGGCCCGCGGCCGCGGCGATCCCGATGGCGCTGGTGCGCAGCGCGATCGGCATGTCGAGACGGTCGGGGGGATACGCGGCCCGCAGCATGCCGAGCGTCGCCGGTTGCAGCAGCGCCCCGCACACGCCCTGGACGACCCGCAGCGCGATCACCCAGCCGATGCCGGGGACGAGGCCGATGGCCGCCGACGCCGCCGCGAATCCGAGCATCCCGTACGCGAAGAGCCGCCGGTGCCCGAACCGGTCGCCGAGCCGCCCCGCGAAGACCAGCAGGCTCGCCACCGCGATCAGATAGGCGGTGCTCGTCCACTGGACCTGCGTGAGCGAGGCGCTCAGATCGCGCTGGAGCGCGGGCTGGGCGATGGTCAGGACCGTGCCGTCGAGCGCGACGAGCACCGCGCCGACGACGCTGCCCGCGAGCGCGACGCGCCGCTGGGCCTGGCCGCTCATCGCGCCACCGGACCCAGGTGGGCGTCGAGGACGGACGCGAGGAGCGGCTCGATGTCGCCGCTCCCCACGGCCAGTTGGAGGCTTCCCCAGCCCCACAGCTGTGCGACACCGTGCAGATTCGCCCACAACGCGCCCGCGACGACGGCCGGTTCGGCATCGGGGCGGGCGGCCGCGACCAGTTCCACGAGCATCATGAAGAGCGGCAGACTCGTGTCGCGCAGCCCCAACTCGTTGCTCTCCAACAGATCATGACGGAACATCAGCTCGTACATACCGCGATGCCCGGCCGCGAAGTCCAGGTAGGCGCGCGCCAGCGTGGCGATCCGGCCGCGTGGACCGACGTCCTCGGCTGCCGCGCGTACGGCCTCGGCGGCCTGGGCGCCCAGATCCGCGAACCCGCGCCGCGCGATCGCCGACAGCAGCTCCAGATGGGTCGGGAAGTAGCGCCGGGGCGCCCCGTGCGAGACGCCCGCGCGGCGCGCGATCTCCCGCAGCGACAGGGCCGCCGCCCCTTCCGCGTCCACGAGTGCGACACCGGTGTCGACGAGACGGTCCCTGAGCGGGCCGACGCCGTCCTTCGAGTCCTGCTGATCCTGCTGCATGGACACTGTCTACCCGAGAGCGGTAGACAGTGTCTACTCCCGGCTCTTCCCGTGCAGGTCTTCAAGGTCGTACGCGGACCGGTTACGCTGCGCGCCGCCCGCACCCGCCGACGAACCGGCCGGAGGCCACATGATCGACACCCTCGACACCGAGATCCCCGACGGCGAGGCGCGGCGGCTGCGCCTGGACGTCGGGAAGGACGGGATCGGCGTCCTCACCCTGTGCCGCCCGGCCAAGCTCAACGCCTGGAGCTGGGAGTCGAGCCGGCAGCTCGGGCTCCTCGCCGACCGGATCCGCTTCGACGACCGCATCCGTGTCGTCCTGCTGCGGGCCGAGGGCCGCGCCTTCTGCGCGGGCATCGACGTGACCGCGCCCGGCGGCGGGATCGAGGGCGAGAGCGGCTCCGCGCGCAGCCGCGCCTACTACGAGGGCATCCGCTGGGTCCACGAGCGGTTCGCCGCGTTCGCCCGGCTCCCGCAGCCCGTGGTCGCCGCCGTACAGGGGTACTGCCTGGGCTTCGGGTTCGAGCTGGCCCTGATGGCGGACGTGCGGATCGCGGCGGACGACGCCGTGTTCGCGCTGCCCGAGGCCCGGCTCGGCGTCGCCGTCGACGCGGGCGGCGACCTGCGGATCGCACGCGAGGCGGGCGCGGGCTGGGCCAAGTTCCTCGCGCTCACCGGACGGCGCATCGACGCGGACACGGCCCGGGAGCTGCGACTGCTTCAACAGGTCGTCCCCGCCGCCGAGTTGGAGAGCACGGCGCGGGACGTCGCCGCCGAGATCGCCGCCAACGCGCCCCTCGCCGTGCAGTCCGTCAAACGCGACATCGACGCGTACGCCGATGCCGGACTCGACGCGGCCCTCGACCGGGTGGCGATGAGCGCCGCCCTCACCCTCACCTCGGACGACGCGACCGAGGGGTTCGCGGCGAAGGGCGAGCGGCGGCCACCGCAGTTCCGTGGGGCGTGAACGCCGCGGAATCTCCGCCGCGGCGGGCCTGTTGCGGACGGTATGACCACCGCAGACTTCGACCCCCGCGCCCTCCTCGCCGAGAGCCGCCTCGGCGTCCTCGCCACCATCAAGTCCGACGGCCTGCCCCAGCTCTCACCCGTCATGCCCTCCTACGACCGCGCCGCCGAGATCCTCTACGTCTCGATGACCGAAGGGCGCGCCAAGACGGCGAACCTGCGCCGCGACCCGCGGGCGGCCCTGGAGGTCACCGGTCCCGACGGCCGCAGCTGGGCCACCGCCGAGGGCAAGGTCACCCTGATCGGCCCCGGCACCGATCCGCACGGCCCCGAGGTGGAGGCGCTGGTCGCCTACTACCGCGCGGCCGCCGGTGAGCACCCCGACTGGGACGAGTACCGGGCCGTCATGGTCGCCGACCGGCGCGTCCTGATGAGGATGGCCGTCGACCGCGTCTACGGACAGCGCCTCGGCTGACGCCGCTCGCCTTCGAGGACAGGCTCTCAGTGCGGGTCGAACGGGCCGCGCCCCAGCTGCTCCCGGACCGGCGTCACCGGAGCGTTGACCAGATCCCGGCGCTGCCAGTTCGCCCCGTCCACCACCAGGGTGTGGCCGCTGATGAACCGGGCGTACGGCGACGCGAGGAAGGTCGCCGCCCAGCCCAACTCCCGTGGCGCGCCCACCCGGAGAGCGGGCTGGCGCGCGCCCGGGGCGTCGGCCCGGTCGAGGTTCGCGCGAATGTCGGCCGTCATGTCGTCGTGCGGCATCAGCCCGGGCACCAGCCCGTTGACCTGGATGCCGTACGGGCCCCATTCGACGGCGAGGGTCTCCACCAGGTTCTTCACGCCCGCCTTGGCCGCCGCGCTGTGTGCGAACCCCGGGCCTCCGGTCCAGGCGTACGACGCGCCGACCGCGATCACCGAACCCGGCGTGCCCGCCGCCAGGTGTCTGCGCCCGAACTCGCGGGTCATCAGGAACGTCCCGTTGAGTGTGATGTCGACCACCGAGCGCCAGCCGTTCGGCGTCAACTCCTCGGCGGGCACGGGAAAGTTGGCGGCGGCGTTGTTCACCAGGACGTCGGGGGCACGGCCGTGCGCCGCCTCGGCCGCGTCGAAGACCTCGGCGATGCGCGCCGCGTCCCGTATGTCGCAGGTCGCCGCCGTGACCGGGCCCGCGCCCTCGATCCGGCCCAACTCCTCGCGGGCGGGCGCCAGATGCTCCGCCTTCCGGCTGACGATCATCACCGCCGCGCCGAGCCGTGCGAACTCGGCGGCGACGGCCCGCCCGAGGCCGGTGCCGCCCCCCGTCACCAGGACGAGCCTGCCGTCGTACGTGTCCGGAGGCAGCGCCGACGTGCCGAGCGGGGGAGGGGCGGGCAGGCCGGGGGCGGAGGCGGTATCCATGTGGCATGGATACCGCTTGACGGCTCAACCCTCCATGCCCGCAACCAACTTCACGCGGACGCCGTCTTCGCGAGAGCCCGGGCGACCGCCCGCTCGCCCTCCGGGGAGAACACCCCGGACCGCCGCTCCTCGACCGCCCGCTCCAGGTCCGTGTGGAGCAGGTCCATGTTGATGAAGACCCCGGCCCGGTACCCGGCGCTCGCCGCGTTGACCACCTGCTCCGCGGGCCCCGCCGCGTTCCCCACCGCCCACACGCCCGGCACGCTCGTCAGTCCCGTCGGGTCGACGTCGACGAAGGGGCCGGCCGGCGTCTCCTTCGTCCGCGCGCCCAGGGCGGCCAGCAGCGAGTCGCGGGGCACCATGCGGGTCGGCACGACGAACACCGAGCGCGCGACCACCCGCCCGCCGGTGAGCCGTACGCCGGTCAGCCGGTCGTCCTCGACGACGAGCCCGGCGACCGTACCGCTGACGACGCTCACTCCGGCGGCGGCGAGCATCTGCCAGTCGGCGTCGGGGAGTTCGTCCTCGTCGGCCTCGTGCAGGAACAGCGTCACGTCGTCCGACAGCTGGCTGAACAGCAAGGCCTGGTGGATGCCCGACGCCGAGCCGTACAGGACGCCGATCGGCTCGTCCCGCACCTCGTAGCCGTGGCAGTACGGGCAGTGGATCACGTCCTTGCCCCAGCGCTCGGCGACCCCGGGGATCTCCGGCAGCTCGTCGACGAGGCCGGTGGCCACCACCAGGCGGCGCGCGTGCACCCGGCCGCCGCCCGCGAACGCCACGTCGAACTCGCCGGACGCGTCGGGTTCGGCCGCCGTCACCCGGTCCCGGACGAGCTCGACGCCGTAGCCGGTGACCTCGCGACGCACCTCGGCCAGGAACTCCGCGGGCGGCATGCCGTCCCGCGACGGGTAGCCCTGCATGTGCGCGGCCGGCGCGTTGCGCGGCTCGCCCGCGTCGACCACGAGCACCGAGCGGCGCGAGCGTCCCAGGACCAGCGCCGCCGACAGGCCCGCCGTGCCGCCGCCGACCACCACCACCTCGTACGTCTGCTTCTCCGTCCTGACCATGTGCCCACCTCGTCGTCCGTGTCGTCCCGTGTCTGCCGGTACTCATGAAGGTGCATCCGAGCCCGCCGTATTGACAAATGGGTTTGCCGAAACTGCAATGGATGCATGAACCGGCACACGCAGGACCACGACGACGAACCGGCCGAGGCGAGCATGGACTCCGTCCTGTCCGGGGTGGGCCCGCGGCTGCGGGCGCTGCGCAAGGAGCGCGGCGCCACCCTCTCCGGGCTCTCCGAGACCACCGGCATCTCGGTCAGCACGCTCTCCCGCCTGGAGTCCGGGCTGCGCAAGCCCAGCCTCGAGCTGCTGCTGCCCATCGCCCGAGCCCACAAGGTCCCGCTGGACGAGCTGGTGGGGGCGCCGCCGGTGGAGGACCCGCGGGTGCGCGCGAAGCCCATCACGATGGGCGGCCGGACCCTGATCCCGCTGACCCGGCAGCCCGGCGGCCTCCAGGCGTACAAGGTGATCGAGCCGCAGCGCCGGATGGAGCCGGACCCGCGCACCCACGAGGGCTACGAGTGGCTGTACATGCTCTCCGGCAAGCTGCGCCTCGTGCTCGGTGAGCACGACGTGATCCTCGGGCCCGGCGAGGCCGTCGAGTTCGACACCCGTGTGCCGCACTGGTTCGGGTCGACGGGGGAAGGGCCCGCCGAGTTCCTCAGCCTCTTCGGACCGCAGGGGGAGCGGATGCACGTACGGGCACGGCCCGCGCGAGCGGCACGGTCGGAGGAGTGAGGGTCAGAGGCTCCGCAGGGGCATTCACAGATCGGCAAGCGACCGCTTAGTATGCGGTCGAAGCTGGTGTGACGACGCAGTCCCGTGGAGGCCCCGCATGCAGGCATGGCAAGTGCACGAGATCGGCGAGCCGAGCGAGGTGATGCGCCTCGAAGAGGTCGAGCGCCCCGTGCCCGGCGAGGGGCAGGTCCTGCTCAAGGTGCGCGCCGCCAACATCAACTTCCCGGACGCGCTGATGTGCCGCGGTCAGTACCAGGTCAGGCCGCCGCTGCCGTTCACCCCGGGCGTGGAGATCTGCGGCGAGACCGAGGACGGCCGCCGCGTCATCGCCAACCCGGCCCTGCCCTACGGCGGCTTCGCCGAGTACGCCGTCGCGGACGCGCGCGGTCTGCTGCCCGCGCCCGACGCCCTGGACGACGCCGAGACGGCCGCCCTGCACATCGGCTACCAGACCGGCTGGTTCGGCCTGCACCAGCGCGCCCGCCTCCAGGACGGCGAGACGCTGCTCGTGCACGCCGCCGCCGGCGGGGTCGGCAGCGCCGCCGTCCAGCTCGGCAAGGCCGCGGGCGCCCGGGTCATCGGCGTCGTCGGCGGACCCGCGAAGGCGAAGGTCGCGGCCGAGCTCGGCTGCGACGTCGTCATCGACCGGCGCTCCGAGGACGTCATCGCCGCCGTGAAGGAAGCCACCGGCGGGCGCGGCGCCGACGTGATCTACGACCCGGTCGGCGGCGAGGCGTACACGCAGTCCGCGAAGACCGTCGCCTTCGAGGGCCGGATCGTCGTCGTCGGCTTCGCGAGCGGCACCATCCCGAGCCCCGCGCTCAACCACGCCCTGGTGAAGAACTACTCGATCATGGGCCTGCACTGGGGCCTGTACGCGAGCAAGAACCCCAAGCTCATCCCGCACTGCCACGAGCGGCTCACCGAACTCGCCGCGAGCGGTGCCATCAAGCCGCTGGTCAGCGAGCGGGTCGACCTGACCGACGCCGCGGCCGCCGTGCAGCGCGTCGCGGACGGCGTCACCACGGGCCGCGTCGCCGTCATCCCCGGCCTCGCCGCCGCCAAGGAAGGAGCCGCGGCATGACCGTCGACGCCGCACAACTGCGCACGCTCACGCAGGAGTTCCTGGCCGCCCACCCGCCCGCCACGACTCCCCGCGCCGACTTCCTCAGCGCGCGCTTCGACGCGGGCCTGGCCTGGGTGCACTACCCGAAGGGCCTCGGCGGGCTCGACGCCCCGCGCTCCCTCCAGGCCGTCGTTGACGCCGAACTGGAAGCGGCCGGCGCCCCGGACAACGACCCCCGGCGCAACGGCATCGGGCTCGGCATGGCCGCCCCCACCATCCTCGCCTTCGGCACCGACGAGCAGAAGCGGCGCTTCCTCAAGCCGCTGTGGACCGGCCAGGAGATCTGGTGCCAGCTCTTCAGCGAGCCCGGCGCCGGATCCGACCTCGCCGCGCTCGGCACCCGCGCCGTCCTCGACGGCGACACCTGGACCGTCAACGGCCAGAAGGTGTGGACGTCCGGCGCGCACAACGCCCGGTTCGCCATCCTCATCGCCCGCACCGACCCGGACGTGCCCAAGCACAAGGGCATCACGTACTTCGTGTGCGACATGACCGACCCCGGCGTCGACGTGCGGCCGCTGCGCCAGATCACCGGCGAGGCCGAGTTCAACGAGGTGTTCCTCACCGACGTCCGCATCCCCGACGCGCACCGCCTCGGCGCCGTCGGCAACGGCTGGAAGGTCGCCCAGACCACCCTCAACAACGAGAGGGTCGCGATCGGCGGTGCCCGCATCCCGCGCGAGGGCGGCCTCATCGGCATCGTCGCGAAGAAGTGGCGCGAGCGCCCCGAGCTGCGCACGCAGGACCTGCACCAGCGCCTCGTGAAGCTGTGGGTCGACGCCGAGGTCGCCCGCCTCACCGGCGAGCGTCTGCGCCAGCAGCTCGTCGCCGGTCACCCGGGACCCGAGGGTGCCGGCATGAAGCTCGGCTTCGCCCGCCTCAACCAGGAGATCAGCGGCCTGGAGGTCGAACTCCTCGGTGAAGAGGGCCTGTTGTACGACGACTGGACGCTGCGCCGCCCCGAGATCGTCGACTTCGCGGGCCGCGAGGCCGGCTACCGCTACCTGCGCGCCAAGGGCAACAGCATCGAGGGCGGGACGAGCGAGGTCCTGCTGAACATCGTCGCCGAGCGCGTCCTGGGCCTGCCGCCCGAGCCGCGCACCGACAAGGACGTCGCCTGGAAGGACCTCTCCCGATGACCGACCTGCTGTACTCCGAGGAAGAGGAAGCGCTCCGCTCGGCGGTCCGCGACCTGCTCGCCGACCACTGCGACGCCACCGCCGTCCTCGCCCGCATCGAGGCGGAGGCGCCGCACGACCGCGCCCTGTGGAAGAACCTCGCCGAGAGCATGGGCCTCGCCGGTCTCCTGGTCCCCGAGGAGCGCGGCGGTCAGGGCGCCTCGCACCGCGAAGCGGCCGTCGTCCTGGAGGAGTTGGGGCGCGCCGTCGCCCCCGTCCCCTACCTGACCAGCGCCGTCATCGCCACCGAGGCGCTGCTCGCCTGCGACACGGAGGAGGCCGCGACGCTCCTCGCGTCCCTCGCCTCCGGCCGCACCGTCGGCGCGCTCACCGTGCCCCTGTCGGCGACCCCGGGCCGCGACTTCAAGGACGTTCGAGCGTCGGACGGAGCCCTGACCGGGCGGGTCACCGGAGTCGCGGACGCGGCCGCCGCCGACGTGTTCCTGGTCCCCACGGCGGAAGGCCTCTTCGCCGTCGACGCCACGGCCGAGGGCGTCACCGTCGAAGGGCAGACCTCCTTCGACCGCACCCGCCCGCTGGCCACCGTCGCGCTGGCCGGTGCCCCCGGCCGCCTGCTCGCCGACAGCGCCGCACCGGCCGTACGCCGAGCCCTGCGCGCCGGGGCCGGGCTCCTGGCCTCCGAGCAACTGGGCGTCGCCGACTGGCTGTTGACGGAGACGGTGCGCTACACGCGCGAGCGCCACCAGTTCAACCGGCCCATCGCCTCCTTCCAGTCGCTCAAGCACCGCCTCGCCCAGTTGTGGCTGGAAGTCGTCGGCACCCGCGCCGCCGCGCGCAACGCGGCCGACGCGCTGGCCACCGGCAGCGAGGACACCGACATCGCGGTGGCCGTCGCCCAGGCCTACGCGGCGCAGGTCGCGGTGCACGCCGCCGAGGAGGCCCTCCAGCTGCACGCCGGCATCGGCATGACCTGGGAGCACCCGATCCACCTCTACCTCAAGCGCGCCAAGGCCGACTCCATCGCCCTCGGCACGGCGGGCCGGCACCGGGAGGAACTGGCCGAACTGGTCGACCTGCGCGCGCCCTGAGGACGCGTGTGATCATGCCCGCATGACACGCGGCCGGATCATCTTCCTCAACGGCACGTCCAGTTCAGGAAAGTCGAGCATCGCCCGGGAACTGCTCGACGTGCTCGACGACGGCGTCCACTTCCATCTGGCGGTGGACGCCTTCGGCGCGATGCGCACGAAGAGGGAACTGGAACCCGACGAGCTCGACGCCGCCCTGCGCTGCACGAGGGAGGGCTTTCACCGGTCGGTCGCCGCCATGGCCGAGGTCGGCAACGACCTCGTCGTCGACTACGTGCTCAGCGAGCCGTGGCGGCTGCGCGACTGCCTGGCCGTGCTGCACCCCGAGGACGTCGTCTTCGTCGGCGTGCACTGCCCCCTGGAGGAACTGGAGCGCCGCGAGCGCTCCCGCGGCGACCGGCCCGCCGGGCTCGCGGCGCTCCAGTTCGGTCTCGTGCACCGGCACGGCGACTACGACCTGGAGATCGACACCGGCGCCCTTGACCCGCGCGCCTGCGCCGAGCGGATCAAGGCGTTCCTGCCGCGGCGGCCGACACTCACCGCCTTCACCCGGCTCCGCAGGCGCTATGCGGCGGAGCCGACGCGCTGACGTCGATGACCCCGCGGTGAACCGACGGCGGCAGTCCGGCCAACTCCCGTCACGCCACTGCCCTTTGAAGCCCCGTGCCCCGCATACTCACCCGTGTCCCCACCGGCCCACCACGGGAGGCACACATGGCCCTGACCACCCGCCGCAGAGCCCTCGGCACCCTCGCCGCCGCACTCGCCACCGGTGTCGCCGCGCCCGGCCTCGCCCACGCCGGCCAAGGCAAGCGCGACCCCCGCCCGCTGTACCGCGCGCACGCCCACAACGACTACGAGCACCCCCGGCCCCTGTTCGACGCGCTCGACCACCGGTTCAACAGCGTCGAGGCCGACATCTACCTCGTGAACGGCGAACTCCTCGTCGCCCACGACCCGATCGACCTCGACCCGTCGCGCACCCTCGACTCCCTCTACCTGGCCCCGCTCGCCGCCCGCGTCCGGGCCAACCACGGCTCCGTGTACCGGGGATGGCGCGCCCCGCTCCAGCTCCTCGTCGACATCAAGACCGAGGGCGCCGCGACCTACCTCGAACTCGACCGGCAACTGCGCCGCTACCGCGGCCTGTTCACCACGTACGCCCACGGCAAGGTGCACACCGGGCCCGTCACGGCCGTCGTCTCCGGCGACCGCGCCGCCCGCGCCCCCATGGAGGCGCAGCGCCGCCGCAGCGCCTTCTACGACGGCCGCCTCGCCGACCTCGGCACCGCAGCCCCCGCCTCCCTCATTCCGCTGATCAGCGACAACTGGGCGAACAACTTCACCTGGCTCGGCACGGGACCGATCCCCGCGGCCGAACGCGCCAAGCTGCGCGGCATCGTCGACGCCGCCCACGCGCACGGGCAGCGCGTGAGGTTCTGGGCGACCCCCGATCTCGCCGGACCCGAACGCGACGCGGTCTGGGCCGATTTGATCGCCGCCGGCGTCGACCACCTCAACACCGACGACCTCGCCGGACTCGAGGCCTTCCTCGACGCCCGCGACCGGTGACCGCCCTACGGTGACCCGCTGTTAACACCCGTTCGGGGGACAGGTCATGCCCCGGCGGGCGCCCTCCGCTGCGTCACACTTGCGGCCGAAAGCCACGGTGTTGACGTGGCGGAGGAGGTTCGACGGTGTCTCTGTCCATTTCGCTCGTGCTGTTGCTCCTGATCGTCGCGGTGATCTTCCTGCGCAACGGAGCCATGAAGCTGTCGCACGCCCTCGTCTGCGTCCTGCTGGGGTTCCTGCTCGCCGGGACCAGCGCGGCCCCGACCATCCACGACGGGATCAACGCCACCGCCGGTCTGGTCAGCAGTCTCGACCCGTGACCTGCGACCCGATCCGGCTGATCGTTTCGGGTTCGTGAACAACTCCCGTATGCGCATGGACACTTCAAGGGTGGCGACCTAGCTTCGGCGCATGCCGCCTCGCAGACACCTCGCCCGCGCCGCAGTCCTCGCCCTCACCTTCGCGGCGGCCTGCGCCGTGCAGCCTCCGGGGGCCTTCGCCGACGAGATCCCCAAGGCCCCGGGCCACCGCCTCGTCGAGCAGTACACGGGCGCGCCGGCGACCCCGCGGCCCGTCCCCGGCAAGGCCCCCGACCAGCATCCCCACCTCGCGGCCAACGGCCGCAGCGGGATGCACGCGGACGCCTGGGGGAGCGGCACGTACCCCTGGAGCGGACCGAACGGGAAGAGCCCGACGGTCCGCAGCGAGCAGATGGCGGCGCTCGGCGGCGAGTGCGCCACCGTCACCTTCGACAGAGCCGGCCGCATCGTCACCGTCTGCGGCACCTTCACCGGCTTCCTCGTCAAACTCCTCGACCCGCACAGCCTCGCCACGCTCGCCGAGTACCGGCTCCCGCAACGGCCTTCCACCGTCGAGGCGATCACCCGGCTCGACTTCTCGAAGATCTTCAAGGACACGTCGGGCGGCGCCTACTCCTACCTCGACGACCAGGACCGCCTCGTCCTCGCCGACTCCAGGCAGCACATCGTCCGCCTCGCGCACGAGCAGGCGGCGGACGGCAGTTGGCGGTTCACCGTCACCGACGACTGGGACCTCACCGGGCAGGTCCCGCACGACTGCGTCAGCTGGACGAACCTCCACCCGAGCGGCGACTGCGACCCCGTCACGGCCGTGATGCCCGACTGGGACGGACGGATCTGGTGGGTGACCCGGCAGGGCCGCGTCGGCACCGTCGACCCCGCCACCGGCGCGCTCCGCGCGATCCGCCTCGAAGGGGAGGAGATCCAGAACTCGTTCTCCGTCGCCAAGGACGGCGTCTCCATCGTCACCGACCACGCGCTGTACGCGTTCGAGGCCGCCGCCGACGGCACCCCGAAGGCGGTCTGGCGCCAGACCTACGACCGCGGCACCGGCACCAAACCCGGGTCCGTGAACCAGGGTTCGGGCACCACACCCGACCTCTTCGGCGTCGAGGACGACTATGTCGCCATCACCGACAACGCCGACGACCGTATGAACGTCCTCGTCTACCGGCGCGGCGCCGAGGTCCCCGACGACCGCCGCCTCGTCTGCAAGGTCCCGGTCTTCGGCCCGGGCTCCTCGACGACCGACAACTCCCTCATCTCGTACGGGAACAGCCTCGTCGTCGAGAACAACTTCGGCTACGAGAACATCACGTCGCTCACCTTCGGCCGCAGCGTCGTCGGGGGCGTCACCCGCATCGACGTACGCGCCGACGGCAGCGGCTGCGACACGGTGTGGGAGAGCGGTGTGCGCTCGCCCTCCACCGTGCCGAAGCTCTCCACCGCCAACGGGCTGCTGTACTTCTACACGAAGGAGCCCAACTCCCTCGGAATCGACGCCTGGTACCTCACGGCCGTCGACTTCCGCACCGGCGAGACCCGTTGGAAGCGGCTCGCCGGGACCGGCGTCGCGTACGACAACAACTGGGCGCCCGTGACGCTCGGCCCCGACGGCACCGCCTATGTCGGCGTCTTCAACGGCCTGGTGGCCGTACGCGACAACTGACCGGCTACGGACGGGAGTAGACGCCTATGCCGTTCGCGACGGCGCGCTCCGGGGGGTCCGTGGGATGGTTGCGGACGGTCACCGTCGCCGCCCCGGGCTCCCGCGTCACCAGCGTCGAGGAGCCTCCGCCGTCCAGGCTGAACGCGTCGGTCGACCCCAACGACCGCATGGTGTCGGCCACTTCGGCGATCGACAGGCCCGTGCGGTGGGCGGGCGCGCCGTCGAGGGCGAGCAGGATCAGGGTCCGGCCGTCGTCGGCGATCCCGGCGGCGGTGCGCACGGCCGACGTCTTCGCGTCGAGACCGGGCAGCGGGGCGCCGTCGCGCAGCACCGGGTAGCCGCCGACCGCGAACCCGTACGGGATGCGGGAGCCGGCCGCGACCAGCCGGTGCGTGACCCGTACCGGATCGCCCGCGGACAGCTTCCGCAGCCACTGGGCGCCCGCCTCGCGGCCGACCAGGACCGTGCTGTCCGCCGCGATCGGACCGCTGCCCGGGGTGTCGGCCGAGGCGACGACCCGCCCGTGGCGCACCGTCACCTCGTACGTGTCCGTACTGCACGGGGCCGCCCGCTGCGTGTCCGTGCCACAGGTGGCGCGCACCCGGGACACCTGTCCCCAGTCCGCCGTGAACGCGCCGACCGAACCGACCGGCAGCGCGTACTGGTTGAGCCCGCCGAGCGCGACCTCGTCGTCGCGGGTACGGACCGACCCGTCGAGGGCGAGGCTGTCGAGCCGGGCCCGCCGGTCGACGCCCACGCCGAGGACGTCGCGCGTCGAGGTCCCCGGCGGCAGGGCGGGCCCGAACCGCTGCCCGTCCGGGACGGCCGCCTTGAGCGTGTGCCCGTCCGCCACGGCGGGCCCGACCGCCGCGCCGGTCACCGCGACGCCCGGGTGCTGGGTCTCCGTGATGTTGAAGAAGTCCCCGTTCACCCCGGCGACGGCGCCGCTCGCGTCGGCCATCGACGACACGGTGGCCCGCGCCCCGACCGCACCCGGGTGCAGGAGCCCCACCCGTAGGTGCGGATCGCGCAGATCGACCGTGACGACATGCGCGTGCGCCGTGCCCTTGGCCGCCGGTATGTCGAACTCCGTGTACGTGACGCCCGGCGCGACCCGCACCGCGACCGGATCGGCACTGGCCGGCGGCGCCCCCGTCAGGGCGCTGCCGGCCAGCACGCCCGCGACCGCGAGGGCCGCGCACACTCTTCTGTGTCTCTTGCCAACTCTCGTCTGCATCAGGGGAGTTCAGCAGACGACAGCGGTCCCGTCGATGGCCCGGAGAGGGCTAGGTGCCGACGAGGCGGGAACGGATCAGGAAACGCACGCCCTCCGGTGCCTCCAGCGAGAAGCCGCTGCCGCGCCCCTCGACCACGTCCACGATCAGACGCGTATGACTCCACACCTCGTACTGGCTCTTCGACATCCAGAACGACACCGGCTCCGCCACCCCCTCCACCACCAGCTCCGCGAGCAGCACGTCCGAGGCGCCGGTGCGGAACTCGCCCTCGGGGTAGCACATCGGCGCACTGCCGTCACAACAGCCGCCGGACTGATGGAACATGAGCGGACCGTGGGCCTCCCGCAGACGTCGCAGCAGGTCGGCGGCCTCGGAGGTCAGCTCCACGCGCGGTACGTCGGTCATGACAGGGCAGTGAAGCCGACAGGAGGTTGCGACCACGTTGCACGCGCGGCGGCCCCGCGCGCATAGGCTCCTCGCATGGAACAGAGGGAGATCATCCTGCGGGCCATCGGCGTGCTGACCGAGACGCAGGAGATGGTACGCAGGCTCGGTACGGGCGAGGCACTGGACACCGACGTCAACCAACTCGGCAAACTGGTCTCGGAGGTGTTCCCGACCATCGAGATCCCGGCCGGGGCCACCGCCGAGGAAGCGGCCGAGCTGACGATCGCGGCCCTGATGCCGGCGAGCGTGTCGCTCGTCGAGGCGTTCGCGTTCGTGTTCATGCAGCTCGCCAAGGTGCACGACGAGGGGCGCGGCGACGTCACATCCTCCGAGCTGCTCCAGGAGATCGCGCTGCGGATGTCCGACCCCGGCCCGGAGGAGTGACGCGGTATCGCGCTACTTGCCCGTATCCCGAAACCGGCCGAACGCCTTGGTGAAGGCGCTCAGCGGGGAGGCCTCGCCCTTGCCCGCCGAAGCCGTGGGCGGGCGCGGCACCCCGTCGCCGCCCGTCGCCTCGGCCAGCGCGGCCTGGGCCGCCTCTGCCGCCTCCCGGTACAGGTCACGGGACTTGGTCATCGCGTCGAGCGCCTCCGCGTACCGCGTGACCATCTCCTGCGCGTGCGCCAGCTCCTCGTCCGGCGTGAGCAGGTGCCAGCCCTTGCGCAGCCGGGTCAGCGCCTGCTCCGCCTCGGCGGTCAGCGGCCGCGGGAACGCCGCGAACTCGGCGATCCTGGCGAGGAGTTCGGTCTGCTCGGAGCCGTCGAGGAACACATTGCGCACCGTGAAGTGCTCGGCATCGTAGCCCGGCGGCGGGGGAGACGTCGGCAGGACGACGGCGCCGCCGCGCGGCATCCCCGACTTCAGCTCACGCCGCAGCGCGAAGTCCGCGATCTGCGCCTGCTCCGGCGTCGCCCGGTGCTCGATCACCCGGTGGCGCAGGCTCGGCGGCAGATGGGCGGTGAGGGGCCGCTGTCCGCGTGCGTCCGGCGTCATCGCCTCGTGCACCACCACATGCACGTACCAGCTCTGTCTGGCGCAGTCCCGCAGCAGGTGACGCAGCTCGTCGTCGTCCTTGGGCAGCGGGTTCGGCGCCCGCAGCCGCAGCCCGGCCACGGTGTCGTGGTCCCACGGGATCGTGTCGCTGTCCGGCCAGAACATGGTCAGCGGCGACGGCCAGCGCGGGTCCCAGGCCCGCTCGGCCTCGGCGGCGAGCACCCAGCCGACACCGGGGGCGCCGTCCTTGCGGCGCGCCTCGATGTCGTACGTGGTCAGCTGCGCACGCACCGTGACACCCTCGGCCGGGCGCCAGCGGGCCTCGAACAGCCGGCGCGCCGCCGGGCCGGGCACGGCGTCCGCGTCCCGCGGGTGCAGGACAGTGGAGCGCGCGGCATCAGCGGGGCCGAGGTCGAGGAAGTCGTCGAGCACACCCGCCGCCTTGAGGGCGATCAGGTTGCGCCGGACGTCCTGCTCGGGTTCGGGCCCGAGATGGCGCCCGCGTCCCAGCCACGCGGTGTCGGGAACGAGGGGCGAAGGGGTGCTGGTTCTAGACATGGAGTCGTTCTGTGAGCGGACGGGGTGGGACCAGTATGGTCCGCCGCCGCCCCGGACGGTGCAGGCAGGGGGTGCCGGGCGCGCCATCGCCGCTGCTTCCTGTCACGGTTCGCCGGGTGTGAGCGGAATCTCCGTGGAACTCGTGTGCACAGAGGACTCAGAGGTGATGCACATGATGTCGCCGCGTTGGGCAAGGCGCCCTCCGGAGTGCGGTCGGCCGGTACGGAAGGGCAGCGGTGATGGGTGACGGTGACAGGAGGGCGAGCGCCGACCAGGTGGCGGCGACCGTGGTGAACGGTCTCGATCCACGGGGGGTGACCGACGCCCGGCTGTTCGCGGCCGACTACCTGGACACACTGGCCCGCCGGGTCCCGCCCGACGAGCCGGACAGCCGCGACGACGCGCTGCTGATCGTCGACGAGCTCGTCGCCAACGCCGTGCAGTACGCGCCGGGGCCCGTCACCCTGACGCTGCGCCGCACCTTCGACGGCCTGCACCTGACCGTCGGCGACAGCAACCCCGAACCGCCGACGCCGCGCCCCGCGGACCCGCGCCGCGGCCCCGGCAACATCGGCTGGCACCTGGTGCGCGCGCTCGCCCGCCAGGTGCACGTCGTCCCGAATGCCACCGGCAAGGAGATCCACGTGTTCCTGCCCTGGTGACAGGGGCGCCCGCGGAAGCGCTTCCGGAACTCGCGGCACGGCCCCCCGTTTGCGGTGCGGGGGCCGGGGCAAACGGGAGTCGTGCTTCGGACAGGAGGCGCGTTCGCGGGAGAGGTGTGTCCTTTCCCGGGGACGTCCGCTCCGCCGGTCGTCCCCGGCTCCCGCGGTGACCTGCCAGCAGTTATCCGTGGAGGAGCGAATCTTCATGATGACCCAGACCGCCGCACACCCTGCCCCGCGCACCTCGGCCCCCGGGCGTCACCCGCACGACGACGCGCCCGACACCGCCGCGCTCTTCGCCCGGCTCGCCACCCTGGAGGCGGGCCCGGAATACGACCTGATCTGCGAGGAACTCGCGGCGGCCTGGCTGCCGATGGCCCACCGCATCGCGGGCCGCTACCGCGACCGGGGCGAGAGCCTGGACGACCTCAAGCAGGTCGCCGCCGTCGGCCTGCTCAAGGCGATCAAGCGGTTCGACCCGGAGCGCGGCGCCTTCGAGAGCTACGCCGTGCCGACCATCACCGGCGAGCTGCGCCGCCACTTCCGCGACCGCACCTGGGACCTGCGGGTGCCGCGCCGGGTGCAGGACCTGCGCAACAAGGTGCGGGCCGCGCGCCGCGACCTCGCGGACGCGCCCGGCGCCGGCGAGCCCAGCATCGCGGACATCGCCGAGCACACCGGGCTGACCGAGCAGGAGGTACGGGACGGCCTCGAGGCCCTGGAGAGCTACACCGCGCTCTCCCTCGACGCGGAACTCGCCACGTCGGACGACGGATACAGCCTGGCCGACGTGCTGGGCACCTCGGACCCGGGCTTCGACCTCGTCACCGACCGGGAGGCCGCCCGGCAGGGTCTGCGCGAACTGCCGGAACGCGAACGCGCCATCCTCTACATGCGGTTCTTCGAGGACATGACGCAGAGCCGGATCGCCGAACAGCTCGGCATCTCGCAGATGCACGTCTCGCGGCTGATCAACCGCAGCTGCGACCGCGTCCGCCGCAGCGCCACAGGGGAGGCGGCCTGATGCTCATCCCGCACCCCACCGTGCTGCGCAGACTCCTCGCCGAGTACCGGCAGTTGAGCGAGGGCGCGGCCCCGGGCGGCGCGCCCGTGGACGCCGTCACCCGCCAGCGCCTGGAGGACCTCGGCTACACGCTGTGCGTGGTCACCGGCACCCGTCACATCAGTGCCGCCCTGCACACCGCGAACCGGCTCCTCGCGGGCAGGGCCGCCGGGGCCGAGCCGGTCCCCGAGTGAGGGGTCGCGCGCCCGGCCCGGTTCACTCCGCGTGCACCGGGCCGGACCGCGGGTGATCCCGTACGCTCGGCGGATGGCCAGGTACTTCGACGTGCACCCCGACAACCCGCAGACGCGCATCATCAGTGCGGTCGCCGACAGCATCCGTGACAGCGCCCTCGTCGCCTATCCGACGGACTCCTGCTACGCCCTGGGGTGCCGGCTCGGCAACCGTGACGGCGTCGAGCGGATCCGCTCCATCAGGCACCTCGACGACAAGCACCACTTCACCCTGGTCTGCCAGGACTTCGCGCAGCTGGGCAAGTTCGTGCAGATCGACAACGACGTGTTCCGCGCGATCAAGGCGGCCACCCCGGGCAGCTATACGTTCATCCTGCCGGCGAGCCGGGAGGTGCCGCGCCAGTTGCAGCACCCGAAGAAGAAGACGGTCGGCGTGCGCATCCCCGATCACGTCGTGACCCAGGCGCTCCTCGCCGAGCTGGGCGAACCGCTCCTGTCGAGCACCCTGCTGCTGCCCGGCGAGGACGAGCCGCTCACCCAGGGCTGGGAGATCAAGGAGCGGCTCGACCATGCGGTGGACGCCGTCCTTGACTCCGGCGACTGCGGCACCGAGCCGACCACCGTCATCGACTTCTCCGGCGGGGAGGCAGAGATCGTGCGGCGCGGCGCGGGGGACGTCGAGCGGTTCGAGTAGGGCGCGCTCAGCCCGTGACCGTACCCAGGAAGCGGATGTGCGGGCGGTCCGCGGGGCCCGGCCGGCTGACCTCGGCGCGTACGCCGTAGACGTCGGCGATCAGCTCCGCGGTGAGGACGTCACCCGGTGCGCCGCCCGCCACCACCCGGCCGCCGCGCAGCACGACGACCTGGTCGCAGTACGCGGCGGCCAGGTTCAGATCGTGCAGGGCGACGACGCAGGTCAGGTCGAGGCCGCCGATCAGGTCCATCAGGTCCAACTGGTGCTGGATGTCCAGGTGGTTGGTCGGCTCGTCGAGGAGCAGCTCGCGCGGCTCCTGCGCCAGGGCACGGGCGATCTGCACGCGCTGGCGCTCACCGCCCGACAGCGTGTGCCACAGACGGTGCGCCCGGTCGGCGAGTCCGCTGCGCTCCAGGGCGGAGCGGACCGCCGCCTCGTCCGCCGCGGAGGCGGGCGACCAGGCGCGGCGGTGCGGGACCCGGCCGAGCCGCACGACGTCGGCGACCGTCAACTCGACCTGCGTGTCGGCCTGTTGCTCCACCATGGCGATGCGTCGCGCGGCCGTTCTGCGGCTGACCGAGGCGAGCGGGTCGCCGTCGAGCGTGACGACACCGCCGGCCGGGGCGAGCACCCCGGCGAGCAGTCGCAGCAGCGTCGACTTGCCCGAACCGTTCGGGCCGAGCAGTCCCGTGACGGTGCCGGGGCGCGGGGCGAGGCTCACCCCGTCGAGGACGAGCGCACCGCCGGGCGACCAGGAGACGCGCTCGGCGCGCAGCCCCGGGTTCACCGCACGCTCCGGCCGCGGTAGAGCACGAGCACGAACGCGGGCACGCCGATCAGCGACGTCACCACCCCCACCGGAACCTCCTGCGGTTCGAGGACCGTACGGGCCAGCGTGTCCACCCACACCAGGAACACCGCTCCGGCGAGCGCCGTCACCGGCAGCAGCCGGGTGTGCCCGGGGCCCACCAGGGCACGCGCCGCGTGCGGCAGCACCAGACCGACGAAGCCGATCGCGCCCGCCGCGCTCACCAGCGCCGCCGTCAACAGGGCCGTCACACACAGCAGGGCGAGCCGGGTGCGGGCCACGTGGACGCCGAGCGCGGCCGCCGCCTCGGACCCGAACGCGAACGCGTCGAGGGTGCGCCCGTACCCGAGACAGACGGTGAGGGCGACGACGAGGACCGCGAGGCACAGCCACACCTCCGTCCAGCCCACGCCGCCGAGCGAGCCGAGGAGCCAGAACAGCACACCGCGCGTGGTCTCCGCGTCGGCCGCCGTCAGGACCACGAACGACGTCAGCGCGGAGAACAACTGCATGGCGGCCACCCCGCACAGCACCACCCGGTCCGTGCTGCCGCCGAGACTGTGGCTGAGCAGCAGGACCAGCGCGAACGAGCAGACCGCGCCCGCGAACGCGCCGCCGGACACGGACAGGGCGCCCCCGCCGACGCCGAGCACCACGACGAGCACGGCGCCGGTCGACGCCCCCGACGACACCCCGAGCACGAACGGGTCGGCGAGCGGATTGCGCAGCAACGCCTGAAGCACCGTGCCGCACACCGCGAGGCCCGCACCGCACACCGCCGCGAGCAGCGTGCGCGGCAGCCGCAGGTTCCACACGATGCCGTCCCGGATCGGCGACAGGTCCGACGTGCCCCAGCCGAGCCTGGCCCCGACCGCCGCCCACACGTCGGCGACGCCGATGTGCGCGGGCCCGATGGTGATGGCCACGGCGACGGACGCGCACAGCGCCGCGAGGCCCGCGGCCCCGTACAGGCCCGGCCGCAGGACGCTCACTTGGTGAGGCCGTACGTGCGCAGCGCGGCCGCCACCTTCTCCACGCCGTCCACGGTCCTGATCGTCGGATTCATCGCCTGCCCGCTCAGCAGCACGTACCGCTTCTCGCGCACCGCCGTCATGTTCTTGGTCACCGGGTCGGACTCCAGGAACCTGATCTTCTGCGCGGCCGACTCGGCGGACTGCGAGCGGCGGGTCAGATCGCCGATGACGAGGACGTCGGGGTCGCGGTCGGCCACCGTCTCCCAGTTGATCTGCGGCCATTCCTCACGCGTGTCGTCGAACACGTTCCGCGCGCCGATCTCCTTCGTGATGATGCCGGGCGCTCCGCAACACCCCGCCATATAGGGCGAGTCGGAGTTGGCGAACCAGTACAGGAGGCTCACGTCGGGCGCGTCGAGGCCCGAAGTGGCCTTGCGGACACGGGACTTCAGCTCGGCGACCAGCTTCTCGCCGCGCGCCTGAACGTCGAAAATCCGCGCCAGGTCCCGTATCTCGCCGTAGACGGTGTCCATACCGAGCGCCGACGTGCGCACCCCGTCGCCGTCCCCGCTGTTGTCCTTGCCCGCGCAGTCGGTGGGGGAGAGGTACGTGGGCACGCCCAGCTCCTCGAACTGCTCGCGCGGCGCGACGCCGCCCTTGCCGAGGGTGTACGTGAAGGAGGCCGCGGCGAAGTCCGGTTCGGAGTCCAGGACCTTCTCGAAGGACGGGTAGCGGTCGGCGAGGCGCGGCACCTTCGCGTTCGCCTTCTCCAGGCCCTTGAGGACCGGGTCGGTCCAGGTGGCCGTGCCCACCATCCGGTCCGCGAGCCCGAGCGACAGCATGATCTCCGCCGACCCCTGGTCGAGGGCGACGGCCCGGCGCGGCGCGTGCGGCACGCGCACCTTCGTGCCGCAGTTGTCGAGGGTCACGGCGCGCGCCCCGCCGTCCGGCGCGCCGGCGGCACTCCCGGTGTCCGCACATCCGGTGAGCGCCAGCAGGGAAGCCGCCAACAGCGCGGCGGTGAAGGGAAGGTGACGTGCGAAGGGCACGGGAAGTCCTCAGCGTCCAGGGCTCATACGCGGAGCCGGCCTACGGTGCACCCCCGCCCGCGGGTCGCCGCCGGAGGCTGCCAGCAGGTCTTCGGACTCGGGGTCGTCCGCGCGAAGCGCCTTCCCGGGCCGATGGCCCAGTGGCAGTTGCTCCGCCCGTCACCCTCACCGCTGCGCGTCAGTTCCGGATTCCCACCGGATTCCCTGACCCGTGTGCGTCGTTGAACGCACAAAGGTACGACTGGCTCGGCGAAATTATCACAGGGCGGACGTCTCGGACGGGGCCGGGGTCATCCGGTCAGCGCTCCGAGTTGAGCGCCGCCACCGCACCGCGCGCGTCACCGATCGTCGCGTAGTCCACGGCGACGAAGTTCACCGGCCGGCCGCGCTCGCGCTCGCAGCGATGGGCCCGGTCGAGCACGAAGCGGCGGGTGTTGACCGTGCCGGCGTCCAGGCGGCTGCCACCGTTGTCCGTGATGAAGTGGTTGAGCAGGAAGAGCCGCTTGTCGTCGCCGCCGCGGTGCGGCACGCACGTCATGTCGCCGGGGGAGCGGAAGGCGAACGGCGTCTCCATGCCGTACCGGTAGAAGTTCCGGTACCAGGGCGCCGGACCGTCGGCCTGCTCGGCGAAGACGACGAGGCGGCGGCCGCCGTCGATCAGTTCGCCGAGCGTCGGCCAGGGCCGTGCGGGATCGGGGTCGGGGGTGAACACCAGGTCGTCCACGCCCGCCTCGGCGAACGCCTGCGCCGTGTCCTCACCCGAGATCGCGTCCTGCACGATGAACGTGACCACGTCGGTCGGGTGGGCCCGCATCCAGTCGCCGATCGCGCGCAGCGTGGGCACCAGGGCCACCGCCCCGGCCCGGCACACGGCATGGCACAGCCACAGTCCGTCGCGCGGCGGGTTGACCGTGTTGACCGCCGACCGGACCAGGGCCTGCTGCGCGGGCGTGAGGTCCGAGTCGGAGAGCCGCCCGGCGATCTCCTCCGGCCGCTCCCACCGGTACGTGTCGAGCTGGAGGGCGCGCACCCCGTCGTCCAGCTGCGCGGTGATCCCCGGGTCCTGGAGCGGCCCGATGAACCGGTCGACCGTCGTCGACATGGCGTTGTGGGTCGTCAGATACGCCACCTCGTCGTAGCGCCGGTCGCACAGGGCTGCGCTGCCCTGGCACACGCGCGGACCGTCCGGACTGATCAGCGGCGGCAGCGCGACCATCCCCGCCACCGCCAGGGCGGCCGCGCCGAGCCCGAGCACGGGCACCCGCCGCGACGACACCGTCCGCTCCCGATCGCTTGCCAGCCGCATCCCCACCGCGGCGAGCAGCACCCCGATCGCGACGGGCACGAGGGCCGCGACGACCGCGGTGGTGGTGAGCCGGCCGACAGCGGTGCCCTGCACGTCGTCGACCAGGCGGGCCAGGCTCGGCGGCCACGCGGCGGGCGGATCGACGACGCGCCCGTCGGTCAGCAGCCGCACCGCGCCCACGGCCACCAGCGTGAGGACGCCTCCGGCGACCAGCGGCAGGCCGAGCCGTGTCAGCCGCCGCCCGGGCAGCGGCGATCCGGCCCACCACAGCACCGCGAGGGACGCCACGAGCAGCACGGCCGCGAGCGCCTCGACCAGACCGAGCCCGACCGCCGTGTACGGGCGTACGTCGTGCAGCGTGGCCAGGTCGTTGCCGGAATCGCGCAGCGCCGCGCCCAGGTCCCATGTGCCGTCGTCGACGAGCCCGCGCAGCTGGGCGAGAGCACCGTCCGTGCGCTCCGACACGGCGGCGGGCGCCACGGCGGCCAGCGCCGTCGCGACGTCCCCGCCGGCCAGCGCCGCCCTCACCTCGGGCCGCAGCGCCGCACGGTCGGACTCGGGCACCGCGGACAGCAGCGCGTCGGCGACCCGGTCGGCCTGCTCCTCGGTGAGCGGCAGGGCGGGCAGCCCCGCGGGTGCCCGGCCCGCCGCCAATTCCCGCAGCGCCGCCGACACATCGGCGGTGAACCGCTCGAAGTCCGGCTCGGCGGTGCCCTGCACCCCGGCGACGAGGTCACCGAAGTACGTCTGCGCGAGATCGTCGAGGTTGGCGAGGACCGGACGCAGGTCGACGGTGAGATCGAGGGAGCCGCGCGTGCCGTTGAGGTAGCCGACCACCGTCTCCACCTGCTGGAGCGTCAGGTCACGCACGGTCTCCGGCGGCAGCACCAGTTTGATGTTGGACGTCACCTGGGCCTCCGGCACGGCCAGGTCCGCCAGCAGGTCACGGGCGAGCGGGGCCGCCCGGGGATCCACCAGGACCTCGTTGTAGAGCCGGTCGTAGGCGTGCTCCTCGTCGAGGACGGACGCGTGGAAGCCCGGGTCGAGGACGGTGCCGCGCACCGTCGCCGTCGTGAGGACCGTCAGCGTGGCGAGCGCCGCCACCACGCAGGCGACCGCGCGGATCGCGGCCCGTCCGGTCACGCCGCCTCAGAAGTCCACCGGGTCGCGGACGATCGGGCAGGTCATGCAGTGCCCGCCGCCGCGCCCCCGCCCGAGTTCGGCACCGACGATCGTGATCACCTCGACGCCGGCCTTGCGCAGCAGCGTGTTGGTCTGGGTGTTGCGGTCGTACGTGAAGACGACGCCCGGCTCGACCGCGACGGCGTTGTTGCCGCTGTCCCACTGCTGCCGCTCGGACGCGTACACGTCGCCGCCGGTCTCGATGACCCGCAGACCCCCGCTCAGCCCCAGGGACTTGGCGACCACGTCGACGAACGGTGTCGTGCCCTCGTCGGTGATGTCCAGGCCGGGCGCCTTGTCGCTCGGGCGCAGCGAGAACGTGTGCACCGAGTCCATGATCCTCGGGTACAGCGTGACGATGTCCCGGTCGGCGAACGTGAAGACGGTGTCCAGATGCATCGCCGAGCGCAGCTTCGGCATCCCGGCGACGATGACGTGCTCGGCCGCGCCGTTCTCGAACAGGGCCGCCGCGACCTGCGTGATCGCCTGCCGCGAGGTGCGCTCGCTCATGCCCATCAGGACCACGCCGTTCCCCACCGGCATGATGTCGCCGCCCTCGAACGTGGCCTGCCCCCAGCTCTTCTCCGGATCGCCCCACCACACCGTCGACCCGACGAAGTCCGGATGGAACCGGTACACGGCCTTCATCAGGAGCGTCTCGTCGTGCCGGGCCGGCCAGTACAGCGGGTTGAGGGTGAGTCCCCCGTACAGCCAGCAGGTGGTGTCGCGGGTGTACAGCGTGTTGGGCAGCGGCGGCATCAAGTACTCGCGTACGCCGGTGGATTCCCGCGCGAGGGACACGTAGGCCGAGCGGTGGTCGTCGGGCAGATCCGTCGTCGCGAGACCGCCGATGAGGTACTCGGCGAGCTGGCGCGGCTCCAGCGACTCCAGGAACGCGCGGGTGTCGTCGATGAGGCCGACACCCACCTGGTTCGCGACGATCTTGCGGTCCAGGAGCCAGGACTTCGCCTCGGGGATCGCCATCGTCTGCGCGAGCAGTTCGTGCAGCTCCACGACGTCGACGCCGCGCCCGCGCAGCTTGTTGACGAAGTCGGCGTGGTCGCGCTGCGCGTTCTCCACCCACATGACGTCGTCGAAGAGCAGGTCGTCGGAGTTGGTCGGGGTGAGCCTGCGGTGCGCGAGCCCCGGCGCGCAGACGAGGACCTTGCGCAGCTTGCCCACCTCGGAGTGGACGCCGTAGGAGGCGGAAGCGGGGGTGTCGGTCACGGGGTGCCTTCCAGGGGTGAGGGGCTCAGAGACTGATCCAGCCGGCGGCCAGGGCCACGACGCCGACCACGGCGCCGACGACGGAGACGACGAGGATGACCAACTCCCGCGGGGAGAACAGGCGTCGGCCCTGCTCCCTGCGGGCCATCACGAACAGGATCGTGGCCGGGGCGTAGAGGATGAACGACACCAGGACGAACTTCAGCCCGGCCGCGACGAGCATGAACGCCGTGTAGAGCACGGCGACGGCCGCGATGGTCATCTCACGGTTCGAGGTGCGGCCGCCTTCGGTGAGCGGATCGGAGCGGGTCCCGAGCTTCACGGCGAACCCGGCCGCCAGGAGGTACGGGATGAGCGACAGCGCGCTGGTCAGGTCGAGGGCGAAGTTGAACGCGTCGTCCGAGAAAGCCGTCACGATGAGGACCAGCTGCGAGAGCGCCGTGGTCAGTGTCAGCGCGGGCACCGGCACGTCGGCCCGGTTCGCGCTGCGCAGGAAGCGCGGCATGTCGTCGTCCTTGGCGGCGACGAAGAGCACCTCGGCGGCCATCAGCGTCCAGGCCAGATAGGCGCCGAGCACCGACACGATCAGACCGACGCTGATGAACACCTCGCCCCAGTTGCCGACCGCCTCCTCCAGGACCCCGGCCATCGAGGGCTGGCGCAGCTCGGCGATCTCCTCCATCGGCATGATCCCGTAGGACACGATCACGACGGACGCGAAGACGGCGAAGACGCTCAGGAAACCGAGGACGGTGGCCTTGCCGACGTCCGAGCGCTTCTTGGCGTGCCGTGAGTAGACGCTCGCGCCCTCGACGCCGAGGAAGACGAAGACGGTGGCGAGCATCGTGCCCCGGACCTGGCTGAACAGGGAGCCCGCGTAGTCGGCGCCGCCCCAGTTGTGGGCGAAGACGTCGGCCTTGAAGTAGAAGAGCGCCAGCAGGACGAAGACCAGGATCGGTACGACCTTGGCCACGGTCACGATCTTGTTGATCGCCGCGGCTTCCTTCACACCCCGCTTGATCATCAGGAAGAAGGCCCACAGGCCGGCCGAGGAGAGCACCAGCGCGAGCAGCGTGTCGCCCTCGCCGAGCGCCGGCCAGATCGCCCCCACCGTCGACATGATCAGCACCCAGTACGTCACGTTGCCGACGCAGGCGCTGGCCCAGTAGCCGAACGCGGAGAAGAAGCCCAGGTACTCGCCGAACCCGGCCTTCGCGTACGCGTAGACGCCCGCGTCCAGATCGGGCCTGCGCACGGCCAGGGACTGGAAGACGAACGCGAGCATCAGCATGCCCGTGCCGGCGATGGCCCAGGCGATCAGCGCCCCCGCGACGCCGGTCTCCTCGGCGAAGCGCCGGGGCAGCGAGAACACCCCCGCGCCGACCATGGACCCGACGACCATGGTGGCCAGGGTGAACAGTGCCAGCTTGGCCGGGGGCGGGGACTGTGCCGGTTCTCCGGCGGTGGTGGCGGCCTTCTCCATGTCGTCCTCACGATCGCGCTGCGGAGCCAACGGGACGCTCGGGCAACCAGTCTTCCCATGAAGCGCCTTGTGTCGCACCTTTTGTTGGTATGAGCGCATAAATGGCGAGTGATGCCACTTGTGGGCAGCATGGGGCGAGCCGCCCAAGAAGAGAGGTCCCCGGTATGCCACGCACCCTTCGGTCGCTCACGCTGGCCCTGTGCGCGACCGCGAGCGCCCTGGCGCTCGCCGCTTGCAGCACCGACACCGGCAACGGCGCCGACGCGAGCGTCACCCCGCGCCCCACCTCCCCGAACGCGTCGAACTTCTCCGGAGAGCCGCCGTCCGCGCTGGCGTCGAGCGCCGCGTCCAAGAAGGCGGAGGTGAAGAAGTCGGCCTCCGCGGCGGCGGAGTCGGCGTCGCAGCGCGCCCACGACTTCGAGGCGTCCGTCTCCGCCGATGTGGAGCGCAACCGTCAGGAGTTCACCAAGGAACTCGACAAGGCCGATGGACAGGGCAACGCCATGCGGGACGTCTCCCTGACCGGCAAGCCGCTCGCCGAGACCAACAACGTCCGCGCCCTCGTCGTCAACATCACCAACCGCACGGACGCGACCGCCTCCTACGCGGTCCAGGTCGACTTCAGCGACTCCGACGGCAAGGTCGTCGAGTCCACCGTCGTCGGCGCCAAGGACCTGAAGCCCGGCGAGAAGGCGCAGCCCCTGGCGATCAGCACGAATCCGCCGGAGCCGCACCTCACCGCGAAGATCGCGAAGGCGCAGCGCTACTGACGCGGTCCCGCGAGGTCAGGCGGGGTACGCGTGGGTCTGCGTGGCCTTCACCGTCGCCCACACCGTGACCCCGGGGTGCAGCCCGAGTTCGGCCGCCGCGACCGTCGTCAGGTCGGCGGCCAGCGGCAGTTCACCGGTCAGGGCCGCCCGGATTCGGTCGCCGTGCGTCTCCATGCCGCTCACCTCGCACCGCCACAGATTGCGGGCGCTGGAACCGGTGGGCCGCTCCCGGTGCAGCGTCACGGCGCCGGGCGGGAACGCGACGAACACTGGCCCGTCGAGTTCCTCGGTCGTGGTGATCGCGGGGCCGCCGTCGGAGACGTGGACGGTGTGCCCCTCGGCGCGGCCCCGGTACAGGTTGAGGCCGACGAGCTGCGCGATGTAGTCGGTACGCGGACGGCGCGCGATGTCGGACGGCGCGCCCTCCTGGACGACGTGGCCGTGCTCGATGACGACGAGCCGGTCGGCGAGCACCATCGCGTCCAGCGGATCGTGCGTCACCAGGACCGCGACGGCCTCGAACTCGGCCAGATGGCGCCGGAGCTGTGCCCGTACCTCCAGGCGCGTACGGGCGTCGAGCGCGGCCAGCGGCTCGTCGAGGAGCAGCAGGCGGGGCCGCGTGGCGAGCGCCCGGGCGAGCGCGACGCGCTGCGCCTGACCGCCGGAGAGCCGGCGAGGCTTGGCCCCCGCGTGCGCGGCGAGACCCATCCGGTCGAGCCAGGCGGCCGCTTCGGTCCGGGCTTCCGCCTTGGACCTGCCCTGGCAGCGCGGCCCGAAGGCGACGTTGTCGAGCGCGGTCAGATGCGGGAAGAGCAGGTAGTCCTGGAAGACGACGCCGACAGGCCGCGACTCGGGCGGTGTGCCGTCGAGCTCGGTGCCGTCCAGGCGCAGCCGGCCGCCGTCGAGCGGGGCGAGGCCCGCGAGGGCGCGCAGGGCGGTGGTCTTGCCCGCGCCGTTCGGGCCGAGCAGGGCGACAACCTCGCCGGGCGCCGCGGTCAGCGCGATGTCGAGGCGGAAGGCGCCCCGCTCGACGACGAGCCGCGCGTCGAGCCCGTCGGCGGCATCCAGGGTTGTCATGAGGCGGTCATCCAGCGGTCGCGCAGGCCCGCGAGCACCGTGACGGACACGGCGAGCAGGACCAGACTGAGGGCGATCGCCGCGGCCGGGTCGCTCTGCATGGCGAGGTACACGGCGAGCGGCATGGTCTGCGTACGGCCGGGAAAGTTGCCGGCGAAGGTGATCGTCGCGCCGAACTCGCCGAGGGCGCGGGCCCACGCGAGCACCGAACCGGCCGCGATCCCGGGCGCGATGAGCGGCAGCGTCACCCGGCGGAACGCGGTGAACCGCGAGGCGCCCAGCGTGGTGGCGGCCTCCTCGTAGCGCGGGTCGGCGGCCCGCAGCGTCCCCTCCACGCTGATCACGAGGAACGGCATCGCGACGAACGCCTCGGCGATCACCACCCCGGTCGTCGTGAACGGCAGCGTGATCCCGAACCACTGGTCCAGGTACTGCCCGACCACTCCGTTGCGCCCGAGCGCCGTCAGGAGCGCCACGCCCCCGACGACCGGCGGCAGCACCAGCGGCAGCGTCACCAGGGCCCGTACGAGACCGCGCCCGCGGAACTCGGTCCGCGCGAGCACCCAGGCGAGGGGCACCCCGAGCACCAGACTCACCAGGGTCGCCGACGTGGCGCACAGCAGGGAGAGCTGGAGCGCCTGCCACACCTCGGGGCTGGTCAGCTGCTCGGGCAGCTCCCGCCACGGCGCCCGGACGAGGAGCGCGAGGAGCGGCACCACGAGGAACGCGAGACCGACGAGCGCGGGCAGCAGCAGCGGCAGCGGCGCCCCGCGCGTACGGCGGCGCCGCGGACGGCTCTGAACGCTCTCGGCCGCGGCGCCGGGCTTGTGCGGGGACGTCACGGCTTGAGGAACCCGGCCTCGGCCAGGACCTTCTGTCCCGCGTCGGACGCGACCAGCGCGATGAAGGCCTTCGCGGCCTCCGCGTTGGGCGCGTCCTTGAGCAGGGCGATCGGGTAGTCGTTGACGGCGTCGGCCGCCTCGGGGAAGTCCACGCCCGCCACCTTGTCACCTGCCGCCTTCACATCGGTCCGGTAGACGACGGCCGCGTCGGCCTCCTTCAGCTCCACCTTCGTCAGGGCGCTCTTGACGTCCTGCTCGTACGAGACCGGGGTGAGCCTCAACTCGCTCGCGTCCAGGGCGGTTTGCGCGGCCGACCCGCACGGCACCGCCTTGTCGCACAGCACGACCTTCAGGTCCGAGTCGGTGAGGTCCTTGAGCGAGGTCACCTTGTCGGGGTTGCCCGGCAGCGTCGCGATCTCCAGCCGGTTGCGCACGAAGGTCGTCGGCTCGCCGGAGGCGTCGCCCCGGTCCGTGACGATCTTCATCGTCTTGGGGCTCGCCGCCGCGAACACATCGGCCGGGGCGCCCCCGGTGATCCCGGCGGCCAGCGAGTCGCTGCCGCCGAAATTGAAGGTGACCTTCGTGCCCGGGTGCTCCTTCTCGAACCGCTTGCCCAGCGTCGTGAAGCTCTCCGTGAGGGAGGCGGCGGCGAACACGTTCACCGTGCCGGAGAGTTTCTTCGCGGAGCCGGCGGGCGCCGAGGCGTCCGAGGAGGAACCCGAGCCGGACGACCCGCACGCGCTCAGGGCCAGCAGCGCGGCGGCGCCGAGGCCGCCCGCCTGCGACAAGCGCCGGGTGCGGCGCGCGGGACGGGTCATCACGAGGTACTCCTCTGGGCCGGGACGAAGCAGGGGCACGGCGGGTGGCCTGCGCGGACCATACTGCCGCAGATGCGAGGGGTAAGTCTCCTGTCTCATCGCATGAGCGCGCCCGGAGGTCGAATGCCTTGGCATGTGCGTTTGTACGGAGCCGTGACCGCGGACGCGGACGCCTCCCCGCTCAAGTGCGGTCGATGTGGACGTTCGTCGACTTCACGCGGGCGGTGGCCTCCATGCCGACCTCCAGGCCCAGTTCCTCCACCGCCTCCCGGGTCAGCAGCGACACAAGACGGTGCGGGCCCGCCTGGATCTCCACCTGGGCGGCGACGTCGCCGAGCTTGATGGCCGTGACGATGCCCGGAAAGGCGTTGCGCACCGACGTGTACGAGGCGTCCTCCTCCGTGGCCGCGCTCTTGGCGAGCTCCACGGAGAAGGCGGCCAGATCCTTGCCGTCGACGAGGCGCCGCCCGCTCTCGTCCCGGTGCGTCGCCACCCGCCCCGCGTCCGCCCACCGCCGCGCCGTGTCGGGGCTGACGCCGAGCAACTTGGCCGTCTGGCCGATCGTGTATGCCTGCATGGTCGCCAAGACTAGGACCGGTCCGTGGCGGAAACGGGACTGACAGATCGACTTGGGCGTGGTTACGATGCCGGGGATGACGAACTTCTCCTCGTACCGATTGGGGGATTCATTCGCACACGGTGAGCGCTGATGGCACTTCACCCCGCGAATGAGATTCCACCCCGCCTTCTGATGTGGCAGCGCGTACGCGAGTACGCCGTGCCACCGTCCATGATCGAGACCGCGGCCGCACGGCGTGCGGCCGGCGACTGGGCCGGCGCCTGTGCCGCCGCGTCGATCACGGCCTCTTCCGGGCGGGCCTGGTCGACGGCAACCCACTGGCCCTCGAAGCACCCAGGCTTCCCCGTCCTGAACGCCGGACGCCCGTCGGGGTGCGCCGGAAACGGGGGCGCCGCGTGCGTCTCCGCACCGGTCGGACGTAGCCGATCACAGCCGCAGGACCGCACGTAGCTGCCCTGCGGCGCTCCGGGGGTGGACGGACGGTGCGGCGTGATCGGCGCGCATCCGGCCGAACCGCCGCGACGTCCGGCCGTCGGCGCGGTGCCGTACCGGCCCGATGTGCCTGGTCACGGCTGACCAGGTCCCGCCCGGCCTGTCGGCCGCGCCACTGAGCGCGGCCGGCCCCACCCCGCCCCTGCACGACCGGCAGGGCGATGCGTGCCGCCGCTTCCCGTGCGCCCCGACGCGAGCCGGTATCGGGCGCGCTGTATCCCCGTACGCCTTTTCCCTCTCCGGAACGCCGGACACGTCGTTCCCCGACTCTCCCCCAGGTGATGCCCATGACGCCCAGCCCCAGCACCCTCCTGCCCGCCCCGGCCCCCGCGGCCGCACCCGGCCGCGATCTCGCCGTCGCCGACGACCTGCTCACCCTCCTTCGTACGACGCGTACCGAACCCCGCCCCGACGAGCAGCTCGAAGCGCTCACCCTCGCTGTCTCCGCCGATCTGCCCGTGCTGCTGTGGGGCGAGCCAGGGATCGGGAAGACCGCGGCCCTGACGCAGCTCGCGCAGTCGCTCGACCTGCCGTTGACCACCGTGATCGCGAGCGTGCACGAACCGTCCGACTTCTCGGGGCTGCCCATCGTCGGTGAGGACCCGGCCGTGCGGGGCGTGCCGATGGCGCCGCCGCAGTGGGCCGTCGAGCTGGTCCGGGCCGGGCGCGGGCTGCTCTTTCTCGACGAGTTGTCCACCGCCACCCCCGCCGTGCAGGCCGCGCTGCTGCGGGTCGTCCTCGAACGGCGGGTCGGCGCGCTCCAACTCCCGCCCGGCGTACGGATCGTGGCCGCCGCCAACCCGCGGGCCTCGGCGGCGGACGGCTGGGAGCTGAGCCCGCCGCTGGCCAACCGCTTCGTGCACCTGTACTGGGTCCACGACCGGGACGTCGTCGTGCGCGGCCTCGGTGGCGTCTGGCCCCGCGCCGAGCTGCCCCGCCTCGCACCGGAGCGGCTGCCCGAGGCGGTGGACCTCGCGCGGCGCGCGGTCTGCGGCTTCCTCGCGGCGCGGCCGACGCTCATCCACCGGCTGCCCAACTCCGAGACCCGGCGCGGCGGCGCCTGGCCCTCGCCGCGCAGCTGGGACGCCGCCCTGACCCTGCTGGCGTTCGGCACGGCCGCCTCCGTGTCCCGCGAGGTCCTGGCGCTGCTCGTACGGGGCGCGGTCGGAGACGGCCCGGGGCTCGAACTCCTCGCCCACCTCGACCGGATGGACCTGCCGGACCCGGAGACGTTCCTCGCCGACCCGGCGGGCGCCGAGCTGCCGGAACGCGGTGACCTGCGCCAGGCCGCGCTGGAAGCGGTCGTCGCCGCCGTGGGGGCGCGGCCGGAGCGGGCGCGCTGGGAAGCCGGGTGGGCGGTGCTCGTACGCGCCTTGGAGACCGGCGCCCCCGATCTCCTGGTCGCCCCGGCGACGGCGCTTGCGGGGCTGCGCCGCGACGACTGGGAGGTGCCCGACACGGTGCGGCGCCTGGCCGGGGTGATCGGTCTCGCGCAACGGGCGGAGCGCTCGGTGAGCCGCGTCGAGGCGAACCGCGCGAACGGGGCCCGCCGATGACCGGGACCACGCGGCGGCCGCTGCCCCGCCCGATGCCCAGGCCCGCGCCCCCGCGCCCGGTGCGCGTCGCCCCGCCGACGCCACGGGCTCGGCCCGATGAACCCCGCCGACCGTTGGACATGGAGAAGTTGCTTGCCGCCCGGCTGCACGCCGTGAAGGTCCGCCCGTATCTCGCCGACGCGCTGTTCGCGCTGCACGTGATCGAGGACCACGCGGTGCCGACGATGGGCGTGGACGTGCACTGGCGCTGCTACGTGTCCCCGGGCTTCGTGGCGCGGATGACCGTGGAGGACCTGGCCGGGGTCTGGGTCCACGAGGTCTCCCACCTGCTGCGTGACCACCATGGGCGCAGCGAGCGCCATGCCCGCGAGCACGAGGAGTTCGGGCCGGGGGAGAGGCTGCGGCGCAACATCGCCGCCGACTTCGAGATCAACGACGACATCTACGGCGACGGGCTGCCGCTGCCGCTCGGCGCGGCCCTGCCGTCCATGCTGCGCCTGCCCGACGGGCTCCTGATGGAGGAGTACCTGCGGTCGGCGTCCATGTCCGGGCTCGCCCCGAGCCTGGCATGGCTGGACTGCGGCAGCGGCGCCGACGGACACGAACGGCCCTGGGAACGGGGTCCCGACGGTGCCCACGGACTGACCCGGCAGCAGCGCGACGCGGTCCGCTTCCGCGTCGCGGAGGGCATCAAGGGCCGGCCCGGGGACGCGCCGGAGGGATGGCGGCGGTGGGCGCGGGACGCGTTCCAGCCGCCGCAGCCGTGGCGGCAGTTGCTGGGCGCGGCGATCCGGTCGGCGGCGGGCGCGCCGGGCGTCGGCGAGGACCACACCTACCGGCGCCCGTCCCGGCGCTCCGCCAGCCTGCCCGGCGTGGTGCTGCCGAGCCTGCGCCGCACCCCGCCCCGCGTCTGCGTCGTCATCGACACGTCGGGTTCGGTGAGCGACGCCGAACTGGGCAGCGCCCTGATCGAGGTCGCGGCCATCTCCCGCGCGGTGGGCGGGCGGCGCGATCTGGTCTCGGTGATCTCCTGCGACGCTGCCGCCGGGATCGCCGTCCCGATCTGCCGCGCCGAGAGCCTCGAACTGGTCGGTGGCGGCGGCACGGACCTGCGCTCCGGCTTCACCCGCGCCCTGCGCTCCCGGCCCCGCCCGGACGTGATCGTCGCCCTCACCGACGGCCAGACGCCCTGGCCCTCGGCGCCGCCGCCGTGCCGCACCGTCGTGGGCCTCTTCCCGCGCCCGGGGTACGTGGGCGAGGAGGATCCGGACTACGTGCCGGACACCCCGCCGACCTGGGCGCGCGTCGTCACCATCAACTGAGAGGTCACGCGGCGGGCAGCGGGAAGATCATGCACGTACTGGTCGCATGGGCCAGGACGTGGTCCGTCGCGTCGACCAACTGCGCCTGCGCCAGCGCCGTTTGACGCCCCGCGCTGATCACCGTACCGACGGCACGGACCCGGCCCGTGTCCACGGTGATCCGGCGCAGGAACTTCACCGTCAGGTCCAGCGACGTGTACCCCGTGCCCGGCGGCAGCATCGACTGGACCGCGCAGCCGGCCGCCGAGTCGAGCAGCGTCGCGAAGACGCCGCCGTGCACGCTGCCGATGGGGTTGTAGTGCTCCTCGCCGGGGACGAAGGAGAACACCGCGCGGCCCTTCTCCACCTCGTCGAGGGTGAAGCCGACCGTGGCGCCCACGGGTGCGGCGGGCAGCGTGCCCGCCTGGATCTCGCGGAGGAAGTCCAGGCCGGAGGCCTGCCCCACGGCCGCCGCGGTGCGCCCGGGATCCTCCCACTCGTACGTGCGTGTCCGTCCCACAGTCCCGCCCTTCTCCGTATTTGGCTTCGGAAAATGAAGCTAGCCGGGCGTCATCTGGCTGTCAATCATGAAGCCAGGGCCCTACGATGGCGGTATGGAGTGGGTGGAGACGAGCACGGAGAACTGTCCGGTCCAGCTCACGCTCGACGTCGTCGGGGAGAAATGGACCCTCCTCATCCTGCGCGACGCGTGCAACGGCGTGCGCCGGTTCGACGCGTTCCGCCGCCACATCGGCCTGTCCGAGGCGGTCCTCAGCGACCGGCTGCGCAAGCTCACCGCGGCGGGCATCCTGCGGGCCGTCCCGTACCAGGAACCCGGCAGCCGCTCCCGCAACGAGTACCGCGTGACCCGCAAGGGCTGGGACCTGTGGCCGGTCCTCGTGGCGCTCAAGCAGTGGGGCGAGGCCCACACGGACGCGGGCCCCGAGCCGGTCCTCGACCTGCGGCACACCGACTGCGGCGCACCGGTCCGGGTGACGGTCGGCTGTGAGCACGGGCACGCCGCGCTCGCCCCGGCCGAGGTGACCGCCAGGCCGGGGCCGGCGGCCCGGCCCGCGTCCTGACGGTCACCCGCACCCGTCAGTCCTGCGCCACCGCGGGCGGAGCGGCGTCGACGCCCCACCGCGTGGGCCGGTCGGACAACGTGACACTGATCGTGCCCGAGCGGAGCAGGTCCTCGTGCGACAGCCAGCTGCGCGGCGACGCGCCCCGGTCCGTGCGCACCGACGCCACGTACTGGAGCTTCGACGCGTTCGCGCCCGGCGCCTCGATCCGGATCGCGCGACCGTGCGCGGGCCGGATCTCGACCTTCTCGAACATCGGCGCCGACAGGACGTAGCGCGCCGAGCCCGGCTGTG
Organism: Streptomyces sp. NPDC052225; assembly: GCF_040679615.1. Taxonomy (NCBI): domain Bacteria; kingdom Bacillati; phylum Actinomycetota; class Actinomycetes; order Kitasatosporales; family Streptomycetaceae; genus Streptomyces; species Streptomyces sp. NPDC052225. The sequence continues at coordinate 66,706 of NZ_JBFAVD010000006.1, forward strand.
CCTCGAAGACGCCCGCCATGGCGAAGACGAGCAGCGACGACGTCGCGCCGAGATCGTCATTGCCGGGCATGCCGTACGCGTCGTCCGTGAACAGCGTCCGCATCGCCCGCAGCACCGCCGACGTCTTCCACGGCGCGCCGGTCCACGCGTACATCCACGGCGTGTGGAAGTCCGGCTCGTTGTTCGGGTTGAACGCGAAGTTGTTGTGGTAGTCGTACGCGCCCGTCACCCAGGACTCCGAGGCGGCCTTCGCCGGGTCGGTGAGCACGGTCGGCATGTCGAAGAACGTGTCGAGCCGCTGCTCCGCACCCGACGCTCCGCCCATCAGGCCGAACAGGGTCTTCGGGTCCTGCTGGGCCAGCCACTGGTACTGCCACGCGGTGCCCTCGTGGAACGCGCCCGACTGCGTCGGGTCCGGGTCGCCGGCGACCGTGCCGTCCTCGTTCCGCGTGACCGGGAACCCGGTGAAGCCCTTCGACGTGACGCCGCTGTCCCAGAGCTTGCTGAAGTTGTCGCAGCGCGCGGCGAGCGTCGCCGCCTCGTCCCGGTGGCCGAGGCCCGCCGCCATCGTGGACAGCGCGCAGTCGCCGAGCGCGTACTCGAGCGTGGCCGAGCCCGCCTGCCGGCTGTCGCCGAACTTGTAGCCCGGCAGATTCCGATAGCCGATCCAGCCGTTCTTCACGTACGTCGGATTGCCGTCACGGCCGCGGAAGACCGACTGGTCGGCCGGCACCTCGTTGGCGTTCTTCCACAGGGCGTCGAAGAGACCGCGCGCGGTGCTGTCGTCGAGCAGGCCGCGGTTGTAGAGGTCGACCACCCAGGGCGTGACGGGGTCCCCGCTCATCACGTTGGTCTCGCCGCCGCCGAGCCCCCAGCGGGGCAGCCAGCCGCCGTCCCGGTAGATGCGAAGCACCGACTTCGCCATGTCCGCGGCCTTGTCCGGGTGCAACAGGGCCACCAGCTGGTTCTGCGAACGGTAGGTGTCCCACAGCGAGAACATCTGGTAGTACGGCGCGTCCGCCCGGTGCACCTTGTCGTCGAAGCCGCGGTAGCGGTGGTCGACGTCGGAGCCGATCGAGGGGTGGAGCAGCGAGTGGTAGAGCGCCGTGTAGTACGTGCGCTGGTCGGCGGTGCTGCCGCCCGCGACGCGCATCCGGTTCAGCTCGCCGCGCCACTTCGCGTGCGCGGCGCCGCGCGCCGCGTCGAACGACGCCGGCTGCTCGGCCCCGCGGTTCAGCCGCGCCCCGTCGACCGACGTGTAGGACAGGCCCACCGACGACCCGACCTGCCGCCCCTGCGCCGCGTCGAACGACAGCCACGCGCCCGCGCGCTTGCTGCCGCGCGACGCCTCCCGCTGCCCCGGCGTGAGGGTCCCGTCGGTCCAGGTGCCGAATGTCTTGAACGTACGGTCGAACTTGGCGCTGAAGTAGACCCGGTAGCGCTCCTTGCCGGTCTCCCAGCAGAAGTTGCCGCCCTGGACCCAGCCCTCCACGGTGTCGTCGCCGACCACCTTGATGTCGCCGGCGAACGTGTTGCCGTTGCTCTCACCGGCCTCGATGAGCACGTTCTGGGTGCCCGCGTCGGCCGGGTACGTGTAGCGGTGCTGGCCGGTGCGCTGCGTCGCGGTGAGCTCGGCCTCGATGCCGTTGGCGAACGTCACGCCGTAGTAGCCGGGGGAGCGGGTCTCGTCGGCATGGCTGAACTTCGCCTTGTACTGCTCCGGATCGGACGAGGTGACCGCGCCCGTCGTCGGCATGAAGCGGATGTTGCCCATCGTCTGGCAGCCGACGCCCGAGAGGTGGGTGTGGCTGAAGCCGAGGATGGTGTCCTGCGCGTAGTCGTACGACGCGTACTTGTTCAGCTGGGTGTCCGGGCTCAGCTGGACCATGCCGAACGGTGCGGCGGCGCCCGGGAAGGTCGTCCCGTCGCCGTTGTTGCCGACCGACGTGTCGACCAGCGCGGTGGGGTCGGCGGCGAACCGCGCGCCCCGTTCCTGGGCGGTGGCGACGCCGCTCGTGAGCGACGCGGCGGCCACGGTGGTGAGGATCAACGCGGTCGTCACCCCGCGTCTGAGGGCTCTCATCGGTCCCATCGGTCGCATGACGAACCTTTCGTACTCGACAACGTTGTCAGAGTGATGCCTGCCGATCTTCGTCTCCGGGACGCGCATCCGTCAATGCCTCGTCCGCGCCCGCCAGTTGGCGTCGGGGTGTGCCGCGAGGGGGCCGAACGGACGAGGGAGCGCAGGCGCGCCGCCGCCGATCGGCGGACCATGGGGGGAGCAGATGCGCCGAGCAGACGGGAGTGCCGCAGGTGGGTGGTGGGCGCGAGCACGGCGATGCCGAGGGGGCCGACGCGTACGACGCCGAGATGCGCCAGGTCGAGGAGCTGAACCGGATGGCGGGCCCGGCCGCGGGCGGATCGGCCCGGGTGACCGAGCGGATGCGCCACCGGGGCGCCGACCTGCTCGTGACGGGGCACGCCCTCGCGCGGGTCGAGTCCCTCGGCGAGGCGCTCACGCTGATCTCCCGGCTCACCGATCCCACGCTGCCGCTGTGCGGGCAGGCCGTGTTCCGGGCCGACCGGGAACTCCTGCACTGTGTCGGCCAGTTGGGGCTCCAGGAGGGGGAGGGGGACGCCTACCGGCTGTCGCTGGGCACCGCCCATCCGGCCACCCAGGTGGCGCGCACCGGACGCCCCGTGTTCCTGGCCTCCCCGCAGGAGTTCCGCGACCGGTTCCCCGCGACCTGGCAGCTCTCGGACCGGCAGGGGTACGCGGCCTGGGCGTTCCTGCCCCTGACCACGTACGGCCGGCTCACCGGTGTGTGGATGGCGGCCTTCGACGCCCCGGTCCGGATGACAGGCGGTCTCGGCGCCTTCCTGCGGACCGTCGCCGCCCTCCTCGGCCAGAGCATCGAGCAGACCTACGACGAGCAGGCCGACCGCGCGCTCTCGCAGAGCCTGCGCAGCAGCATGGGCCGGGTCGGCTCCGGCACGGAGGGCCTCACCGTCGCCGCCCGATACCTGCCCACCGGCGGCGGCCTCATGGTCGGCGGCGACTGGTTCGACTGCATCGACCTGCCCAGCGGACGCCTCGGTGTCGTCATCGGCGACGTCCAGGGGCACGACGTCCAGGCGGCGGGCCTGATGTCCCAGCTGCGCACCGCCATCCACGCCTACGCCGCCGAGGGGCACGGCCCCGACGCCGTCCTGGTCCGCGCCTCGCACTTCCTGGCGTCCCTGGGCGAGGGCCGCTTCGCCACCTGCATCTACCTGGAGGCCGACCCCGCCACCGGCACCCTGCGCATCGCCCGGGCCGGACACCCGCACCCCGTCCTGCGTCTGCCCGACGGCACCTGCCTGCTCAAGCACGTACGGGGCGGACTGCCGCTCGGTCTCGACCTCGGGGAGGACGACTACCCGGTCAGCGTCGTCTCCCTGCGCGAGAACGAGATCCTCATGCTGTGCACCGACGGGCTGATCGAGTCCGGCGGCCACGACATGTACTCCGGCTGGCTCCGGGTCCGCGACGCGCTGACGCCCGGCGGCCCCGACGACGTCGACGGCCTCGCGGACCGGCTCCTGAACGCGGTGGTCGCGCCGCACGCCGGTCAGCCCGCCTCCTTCACCGAGGACGACATCGCCCTGCTCCTGCTGCGCCGCGACCCGTCCACCGCCCACGAGGACGCCACCGGACGGCATCTGCGCCTCACCCTCGAACAGGACCAGGCGCAGGGCCTCGCCGACGCGCGCATCGAGCTCCAGGGCCTGCTCCACGACTGGGCGCGCCCCGAACAGGTCGACACCACGGTCCTGCTCGCCTCCGAACTCCTCGGCAACGTACTCATCCACACCGAACAGTCCGCCGTCCTGCGGGCCGACATCAGCGGGCCGCAGGGACACCGGCGGCTGCGCGTGGAGGTCACCGACCGCAGCGACGAGGTCCCGCACCGCCGCGCCCCCGGCGAACTCTCCTCGTCGGGCCGCGGACTCGTCCTCCTGGACCTGCTGGCCCACCAGTGGAACGTACGCCCCGAACCGGAGGGCAAGACGGTGTGGTTCGCGCTCGACGAGGACGGTCCCGAGGAGCCGTGAGAGCGCCTGGGCCCCGCCCGCCGTCCCGCGTCACCGGGGCCACTTTCCGCTTCCGCTTTCATGGGCGAGAACAGGCCCCGGGCATCGGTCATCCGGACATGCTGTGGTCGGCGGCCGGACAACTTCGTTGATGTCCTTGGTAGTTGAAGCTGTCGGAAGCCTCGCTGTCGTCGCAGGTCAAGCGGTACGACTTCGTTGTCATGGCGCCGACTCGCCTGCCAGGGCTCAGGTAATGACCTTCAAATCTTGGGCACGAATTCCACACATGCCTCTCTCCAGGGGGGTTCCGATGGTCTAGATTGACCGTGCTTCACATGCTGGGACACGAGGCGACAAATGATGATCTATTGCCGCCAGGGTGGGCTGTTCCCGTTGCGGTGGAGCGGCCGGGTTGCCATCCGCGGGGGCGGGGGCCGCCCGGGGGGAGGAACGGCGTAAAACGACCACGTCGTACCACTGGGGACCGGGGGGGGTTCTGTGCGTCAGGGGGGATTAGTCGGCCCTTTTCCGTCTGCGCGCGGGCGTTTGGCCAATGGAGAGTTCGGCCAGCTCGCGCATGACTGGGAACAGCGGTACCGGCTCACGGTGATCACCACCGACACCATCGCCACCGCATTGGTGGTGGCGGGCATCGGGAATTTCTTCGGGGCCCGCGACGCGGCCAACTGGCATGAGAAATGGGGCATTCTCGCGTTCGGCACCGAGATATTGGTCCTCGGTGCGCTCGCGGTCAGCAGAGCCTGGGCGCCGGCCGTGCTCGGCCAGGGCGCCGAGGAGTTCCGCAGACTCGGGCGCTCGCTGTTCACGGCCACAGTCGTCCTCGCGCTCGGCGGCATCGCCCTGACCTCGCGCAACATCAAGCTCTGGATCTTCGTCGCGATCCCCGCGATCGCCCTCGTCACCATGACCGCGCGCTACGTGCTCCGCCTGTGGCTGCACCGGCAGCGCAAGGACGGCTGGTGTCTGCGCCCGGTGCTCGCCGCCGGAAGCCCGGAGACGGTGCGCGATCTGATCGCCCGTACCCGCAAGTTCCCGCACCTCGGCTGGCGGGTGGAAGCGGTCTGCACGACCGGCGGGACGGGGCCCGACGGCGACGTCCCCGTCGACCTCGACGGGGTGCCCGTCGTCGGTCGACTGGCCGATGTGGCCAGCCATGTACGGCGCGACGGCTACCGCGTCGTCGCCGTCACGCCCGACCCGCACTGGTCCCCCGACCGGCTCCAGCGGCTCGCCTGGAACCTGGAGGGCAGTGACGCCGAGATGGTCGTCGCGCCCGTCCTGATGGAGGTGGCGGGACCGCGGCTGCACGTCGACGCCGTGCTCGGCATCCCGCTGCTGCGGGTCAGCATGCCGACCTTCAGCGGAGGCCGCCGAGCCATCAAGGGCGTCGTCGACCGGCTGGGCGCGGCCGTCCTGATCGTGCTGCTCGCACCGCTGATGATCCTCGTCGGACTGCTCGTCCTCGCCGACAGCCGCGGCGGGGCGCTGTACCGCCAGCGCCGGGTCGGCAAGGACGGGCGCGAGTTCACCATCTTCAAGTTCCGCACCATGGTCTCCGGAGCGCACCAGGCGCGCGCCCAGCTCGCCGACCGCAACGAAGGCGCGGGACTGCTGTTCAAGCTCCGCGTGGATCCGCGGGTGACACGGGTGGGAGCGGTGCTGCGCCGCTACTCGCTCGACGAACTCCCGCAGCTGTTCAACGTGTTGAGCGGTTCGATGTCGCTCGTGGGCCCGCGGCCCCCGCTGCCGGAGGAGTCCGCCGCGTACGGCCCGGACATCCGGCGCCGGCTCCTGGTCAAGCCGGGACTGACCGGCCTGTGGCAGATCAGCGGACGCAGCGACCTGCCGTGGGAGGAGGCGGTCCGCCTCGACCTGCGCTACGTCGAGGACTGGTCCCTCGCCCTCGACACGGTGATCTTGTGGAAGACGCTGCGTGCGGTGCTGCGCGGGCAGGGGGCGTACTGATGCGGGGACGTCGCACCGGCGCCGCGCGGAGCGCAGGCCGCAAGGGCCTGCCTGGGGGGAGGAACGCGTCATGAGAGTCAGCGTTTTCGGGCTCGGTTACGTGGGCTGCGTGTCGGCCGCGTGCCTGGCCGGCATGGGCCACGAGGTCATAGGCGTCGACGTCAACCAGGTGAAGGTCGACCTGGTCAACGACGGCAAGGCGCCGGTCGTCGAGGAGCGGATCGGCGAACTCACCGCCGATGTCGTACGCACCGGCGCCCTGCGCGCCACCGTCGATGTCCGTGAGGCGATCAGGAACAGCGAGATATCGCTGATCTGCGTCGGCACCCCGTCCGAGGCCAACGGCAGCCTGTGCACCACCTACTTGGAGCGGGTCACCGAACAGATCGGCGCCGCGCTCGCCGAGCGGGGCGGGCGGCACACCGTCGTGTTCCGCAGCACGATGCTCCCCGGCACCTGCCTGAACCTGCTCCTGCCGATCCTGGAGAAGCACGTCGGCGGCACGGCCGGAGTGGACCTGGGCGTCGCGGTCAACCCGGAGTTCCTGCGCGAGGGCACCAGCGTGCGGGACTTCTTCGACCCGCCCAAGACCGTCGTCGGTGAAATCGACAAGGCCAGCGGCGACGCCGTCCTCGCCCTGTACGGCGGCCTGCCCGGCGAGGTGTTCCGGGTACCCGTCCCGGTGGCCGAGGCCATCAAGTACGCGGACAACTCGTTCCACGGACTCAAGATCGGTTTCGCCAACGAACTGGGCGCGGTGTGCCAGGCACTCGGCGTCGACTCGCACCAGGTCATGGACGTGTTCCTCGCCGACCGCAAGCTCAACATCAGCCCCGCCTACCTGCGGCCCGGCTTCGCGTTCGGCGGCTCCTGCCTGCCCAAGGACCTGCGCAGCCTGGTCCACGCGGCACAGCGGGCCGACATCTCCGTACCGATCCTGTCCCATGTGCTCGCCTCGAACGCCGACCACCTGCAACGCGCGGTGGACCTCGTCGAGCGCACCGGCAAGCGCCGCGTCGGCCTGTTCGGGCTCTCCTTCAAGCCCGGCACCGACGACCTGCGCGAGAGCCCGCTCGTCGAACTGGCGGAGCGGCTCCACGGCAAGGGCTACGACCTGCGCATCCACGACGCCAACGTCAGCCTCTCCCGGCTGATGGGCGCCAACCGCGAGTACATCGAGACCCGCCTTCCGCACCTCGCGCAACTGCTCGCGGACTCCGTCGACGAAGTCCTCGACCACGCCGAGGTGTGCCTGGTCGGCACCAAGGACCCGGCGGTCCTGTCGGCGCTGCCGCACGGCGGCGGCTCCGTGATCGTCGATCTCATCCGCCTTCCCGACGCGGAGACGCGCCGGACCGAACCGGGGTACGTGGGCCTTGCCTGGTAAAGCAACGAGCGGCGACCGGCCCGGCCGGCGCGCGCTGATCCTCGTGGAGAACCTGTCGGTCCCCTTCGACCGGCGGGTGTGGCAGGAATGCACGACCCTGCGCGACGCCGGCTGGAGCGTGGACGTCATCTGTCCGCAGGGGAGCAAGAGAGACACCGAGGCCGAGGCGGTCATCGACGGGGTGCGGATCCACCGCTACCCGCTGCAAGCCGCCACCGGAGGCCCGGCCGGATATCTCAAGGAGTACGGAACGGCGCTGTGGCACACGGCCCGCCTGGCCCGCAAGGTCGGACCGGTCCATGTGGTGCACGCCTGCAACCCGCCCGACCTGCTGTTCCTGGCCGCCCGATGGCTCAGGCGGCGCGGCGCGCGATTCGTCTTCGACCAGCACGACCTGGTGCCCGAGCTGTACCTCTCGCGCTTCGGCCGCGGCAAGGACCTGCTCTACCGCGCCGTGTGCGCGCTCGAACGGCGCACCTATCGGGCCGCCGACGTCGTGCTCGCCACGAACGAGAGCTACCGTGACGTCGCCATGGACCGCGGCGGCAAGCGCCCCGAGGACGTCTTCGTCGTACGCAGCGCACCGCAGGTCGACCGGTTCCAACCGGTGCCGCCCGAGCCGGAGTTGAAGCGCGGCAAGGAACATCTGCTGTGCTACCTCGGCGTGATGGGACCCCAGGACGGCGTCGACTACGCGCTGCGCGCCCTCGCGAAACTCCGTGACGAGTGCGGCCGGAGCGACTGGCACGCCGTGTTCGTCGGCTCCGGCGACGCCTTCGACGCGATGGTGGAGCTCTCCCGGGGGCTGGGGCTCGACGACCAGGTGCAGTTCACCGGGCGGATACCCGACGCGGATCTGGTGCGCTACCTGTCCACCGCGGACATCTGCCTCTCGCCCGACCCGCGCAACCCGCTCAACGACGTGTCGACCATGAACAAGGTCCTGGAGTACATGGCGATGGGCCGGCCGATCGTCTCGTTCGACCTGAAGGAAGCACGCGTCTCCGCGGGCGAGGCTGCCGTCTACGCGCCCGCGAACGACGAGGCCGCGTTCGCCAAGCTCATCACGGTCCTCATGGACGACCCGGAGAAGCGCGCCCGCATGGGCACGATCGGCCAGGAGCGGATCAGCGGGCCGCTGTCCTGGAGCAATTCGCAAGCGTCGCTGCTCGCCGCCTACGCCGCCGCCTGCCGTGACCGCGCAAGGAAGAGGCCGCGCACGTGAGCGAGGACACGATACGCCTGGTCACGATCGGGCGGATGTTCCACCGGCGGTGGCGGGTGCTCGCCGTCGCCGCCGTGGTCGGCGCGCTCGTCGGCTACGGCATCTCCGTGGTGTTCCCGCCGCGGTACACGGCCTCCGCCTCGGTGCTGCTCCCGGGGCAGTGGGAGGAGCGCGAACTGCTCACCCAGGTGGACATCGCGACCAGTTCGGTGGTCCTCGACCGCACGGCGGCGGGGCTCCACTGGAGCGGCGTGCACGGAACCGACCTGCGCGGGAAGGTCAGCGCCAAAGCCGCCGACGGGAACATCATCAAGCTCTCGGGCACGGCCGACACACCCGCGCGCGCCCAGCGGCTCTCCGACCGGCTGGCCAAGGAGTTCGTCTCCTACGCCCTGCGGATCGCGGGCGGCGGCACGTCCGAGGCGGTCTCGGCGCCCGAGGCGCTGCGCAAGCAGGTCAGGGCGACCAACAAACGCATCACCGAGCTGGCCGAGTCCGCCGACCCGGGGCAGAGCGTGGAGAGCGTGCAGGCCCGCACCGCGCTCGAGAAGCTGCGCACCTCGCTGGAAGAGGCCATGCGCAAACTGGACGAGGCCGACCCGGCGAACATCATGGCCAACATGGTCGTCATGGGCCCCGCGGCCCGGCCCACCGAGGAGGCGCCGCCGACCCGGATCCAACTCGTCGTCGCCGGGGCGCTGTTGGCGTTCCTGCTCGCGATCGTCGGCCATCTCGTCGCCGCCCGGATGAACCGCCGGCTGCGCACCGAGGCGGAGATCACCGCCGCACTGGGCTCGACGCTGATCGGCACCGTCGACGTACCGGACGAGCGCGGCGCACACCGGGCCGAGGGCCACGGCAAGCGGGCCCGGCTGCGCCGGCTGCTCGGCGCGGACACGCGGTGGGACCTGCCCGCGCCCCTACGCTCGCGCGACGCGGCGGGACGGCGCATCCGCTACGGGCGGGTCTGCGCCCGGCTGCGCGGTGAACTGCCGCACGCCCGGCGCCTGTTGCTCCTCGTACCGGAAGGCGACGAGATCGCCCTGCGGGCCGCGGAGCAGCTCGTCGCCGAGGCACACGGCGATCCGGCGCTGCGCGCGGTGACGGTCTCGCTCGACCTGCCCCTGGTACCGGACCGCGACACGGAGTCCGGCGCCCTCGTCGTCCTCAGCGCCGGCAGCTGGACCGCGGCGGAGCTGACCGGCCTCGCCGAGGCGTGCGCCGACGGCGGGCACGAGGTCGTCGGCGTCGTCGTCGCCGACCCGGTCCGCGCCCTTCCCGAGCGCTCCACCGGCGACGGGCCCGACCGGGCCGCGCCGGTGCTCGCGGGGCGCGGCCAGTCGACGGGAGGGCCGGCATGACCAGCACACGTACGAACACGACTGCGGAGCCGTCCGCAGCCGTCCCCCTCTTCGACCTCCAGGGCCTGGTCGTGGCGGTGCGCAGGCGCCGTCGCCTCTGGTACGCCATGGCGCTGCTCGGCCTGCTGGCCGGCGCCGCGGTGGCGGTCCTGCTGCCGCCGCCTCCCAGCGCCGTGACCAAGGTCCTCGTCGCGCACAAGGAGGACCAGCCCAATGACACCGGCACGCTGATGCGCACCGACGTCCAGCTGCTCGGCACGACCCGGATCGCCGAGTCCGCCCTGAAGTCCCTGGGTTCCCGGGACAAGGCCGAGGACTTCATGAAGGACTACCGGGGCACCGGCCTGACCAACAACCTGATGCAGATCGACGTCACCGCCGACAGCGACGCGCAGGCGGTGGCCCGCGCCAAGGCCCTGGCCGAGGCGTTCGTCACCGACCACGTGCAGCGGATGAAGGACACGGCGAAGGCCGAGTCCAAGGCGCTGACCGACCAGCGCGACCGGATGCGCAAAGAGCTGGAGCAGGTCAACGCGACGATCGGGGAACGCTCGCCGGAGAGCGACCCGCAGAACGCGGCGAGCATCGAGTCCCTCTTCGCCCGCCGGGCCGAACTCAACTCGCGGATCGCCGACTTCGACCAGCGCGCCGACGAGGCACGCACCGGCACGCCCGACGTCATCGCCGGTACGCAGATCGTGGACGCCGCGCGCGCGGTGCACCACTCCCTGCCGAAGGCCCTCGTCACCGACGCCCTCATCGGCCTCGTCCTCGGCCTCGTCGCCGGACTGGCCCTCGCGGCCGTCGGCGTCGTGGTCCGCGACCGGCCCGTGCTGCGCCGGGACATCGCGGCCAACCTGGGCGCCTCGGTCATCGCCGAACTGCCCCACCGCTCGGGCCGGTTGTGGCGGCGCCGACGCAACCGTACGGCGGGCGAACGCCTCACCGCGCATCTCGCCCGCACCGTGCGCGGCTCCACCGAACCGGTGTCCCTGCTCGAACTGGGCTGCGCCCGCAACGCGAGCGCGATCGCCCTGGACGTCGGCCGCGCGCTGGTCGCGGAGGGGCCGGTCACCGTCATCGACGGCCTGCCCGGCAGCCAGCTCGCGCGCCGCCGGAAACAGCAGGGAGACCCGAGCGTGGTGGGCGGCGAGCGGGCCGCGACCGTGTCCGACCAGGAACGCCGCATCGGAGTGGGATCGGTCGCGCCCGGCACCGCGTGGACCGACCTGCACTACCTCGGCACGCAGACCGTGCTCGTGGTCCGCGCCGGGCACGGCAGTGCCGCCTGGCTGCACACCGTGGCGCGGCAACTCGCCGACCAGCACATCCCGGTGATCGGCGTCGTGCTGATCGACCCCGACCCGCGGGACCGGACCGACGGCACGCTGTGGGACGGGCTGCACACCGCGCTGCGCGGCCGCAGCGAGCGGCTGCCCCGGCAGAACGGGACGGAGCTGCGCCGCACCGAGCGGCAGCCGATCTGGGCCGCACAGGGCCGGGACAACGACCAGGAGGCGCGGTAGTCATGTGTGGCATCGCAGGGACGTACCGCTGGCCCGACGGGAAGGCCGTCACCGACCGGCTCACCGACACCCTCGCCCACCGCGGCCCGGACGCGGCGGGCCGCTACGGCCACCCCGCCGGCGACGGCGAGGTGCAGCTCGGACACCGCAGGCTGTCCATCATCGACCTGTCCGAGACCGGGGCCCAGCCCATGGTCAAGGACGGCCTCGCGCTCACCTACAACGGCGAGCTGTACAACGCGCCCGAGCTGCGCGCCGAACTCGCCGCCACCGGCGTCCGCTTCCGCGGCACCTCCGACACCGAGGTGATCCTGGAGGCCTGGCGGTGCTGGGGCACGGACTGCCTGCCTCGGCTGCGCGGCATGTTCGCGTTCGGGATCTTCGACGAGCGCACCGGCGAACTGGTCCTGGTCCGCGACCAGTTGGGCATCAAGCCGCTGTTCCTGCTGCGCCGCGGCGACGGTCTCGTCTTCGCCTCCGAGCTCAAGGCGCTCGCCGCCGCGACCGGCGGCACCCTCGACGTCGACCCGGCGGCCCTGGTCGCCTCCCTCCTCTACTACTGGGTGCCGGACTCGCGGTGCGCGTACCGCGAGGCGGAGAAGCTGCCGCCGGGGAGCTGGCTGCGCTGCCGGCCCGACGGCCGGGTGGAGCGCGGCCGTTACTGGAACCTGAAGGACGTCGCCGCCGAGGGCCGGGCCCGGGCCCGGGCGGGGGAGCGCCCGGACCTCGCCGCGATCGTCGAGGAGTCGACCCGGCGCCATCTGCTCTCCGACGTGCCCGTGGCGACCTTCCTCTCCGGCGGCCTGGACTCCAGCTGGCTGACCGCGCTCGCCGCCCGCCACCAGCCGGGCATCTCCGCGTACACCATCGGATTCCGCGCCGAGGACGCCAAGTTCGAGGCGATGCCGGACGACCTGCGCTACGCCCGCCAGGTCGCCCAGCGGTTCGGCGTCGACCTGCACGAGATCGAGATCGCCCCGGACGTGCTCGACCTGCTGCCGCGGATGACGCACCACCTGGACGAGCCGATCGGCGACCCCGCCGCGATCAACACCTTCCTGATCTGCTCGGCCGCCCGCGAGGCCGGGGTCAAGGTGATGCTCTCGGGCATGGGCGCCGACGAGCTGTTCGCCGGATACCGCAAGCACTTCGCGAACCTGCTCGCGCTGCGCTACCAGCGGGTCCCGCGGCCCCTGCGGCGCGGCCTGTCGGCGGCCGTGGACCGGCTGCCGGTCGCGACGAGCCGCCGCGGCTACCGGTCGGTCCGCTTCGCGAAGCGGTTCCTCTCCTTCGCCGACCTGCCGGAGGAGACCGCGTTCCGGCGCAGCTACACCATGTACGACCAGGGCGAGTTGCTCGACCTCGTCAACCCGGACCTGGCCGGCACGGTCGACGACGTGCTGACCGAGCACGCGGACGTCTACGCGGACAACGACCTCGACGACTTCGTCAACCGCATGTGCCTGGCCGACGCCCGGATGTTCCTGCCGGGCCTGAACCTCGCGTACACCGACCGCTCCAGCATGGCGGCCTCCACCGAGGTGCGCGTGCCGTACGTGGACGTCGAGGTGGTGAAGGCGGCGTTCACCGTGCCCGGCGACCGCAAGATCGTCGGACGGCAGGGCAAGGCCGCCCTCAAGGAGGCGGCCACCTCCATCCTGCCCAGGGAGATCGTCTACCGGCCCAAGGGCCTGTTCAGCGCCCCGCTGCGGGCCTGGATGAGCCGGGACCTGGCACCGCTGGTGCGCGAGGTGGTCAACGACGGCCTGCTCGTACGCGACGGATTCCTGCGGCGCGACGCGCTGCGGCGGATGGTCGCCGAGGACGCCGCGGGACAGCGGGACTTCTCCAAGCATCTGTGGCATGTGCTGACCCTCGAGTACTGGTACCGCGACGCGACCTCCGGGTCCACGACGGCAAAGAAGCAAGGGGACTTCCGGTGAAACAGGTTGTGCAGAACTACAAGAGCGGCGAGCTGGCGCTGCTCGACGTCCCGGTGCCGGGGTGCAAGCCGGGCGGCGTGCTGGTGCGCACCGCCTACTCGCTGATCTCCACCGGGACCGAGCTGATGAAGGTCTCCGAGGCCGGCATGTCGATGGTCGGCAAGGCCCGTTCGCGCCCCGACCAGGTCGCCAAGGTGATGCAGAGCGTCGCCACGAACGGCGTACCCGCGACCTACCGCAAGGTCATGGGCAAGCTGGACTCCTACACCCCGCTCGGCTACTCGCTGTGCGGCGTGGTCGAGGAGGTCGGCGCAGGCGTCGACGACGTGAAGGTCGGCGACCTCGTCTCCTGCGCGGGCAACGAACACGCCCTGCACGCCGAGCTGAACTGGGTGCCGAAGAACCTCTACGCCCGGGTGCCCGACGGCCTCGCCGCCCGCCACGCCGCCTTCGGCACCGTCGGCTCGATCGCGTTGCAGGGCGTGCGCCAGGGCGAACCGCAGCTCGGCGAGAGCGCCCTGGTCATCGGCCTCGGCCTGATCGGGCAGCTGGTCGTGCAGTTGCTCACCGCGTCGGGCGTACGCGTCGTCGGCGCCGACCCGGACCCGGCGCGCTGCGAACTGGCCGAGAGCCTCGGCGCCGTGGCCTGCGGCGACCCCGGCTCCGCGGCCGTGGAGAACGCCGTCGCCGACCTCACCGACGGGTACGGCGTCGACCAGGTGTACCTGGCCGCCGGCGGCGGCAGCAACCAACCCGTCGAGCTGGCCGCGCAGTTGAGCCGCGACCGCGGCCGGGTCGTCGACATCGGCAAGTGCCGCCTGGACCTTCCGTGGAACGCGTACTACGAGAAGGAGCTCGACGTCCGGTTCTCGCGGTCCTACGGCCCCGGCCGCTACGACCCGGAGTACGAGCTGGAGGGGCGGGACTACCCCATCGGCTACGTGCGCTGGACCGAGCGCCGCAACCTGGCGTGCTTCCTCGACCTCGTCGCCCGTGGCCGCGTCGACGTGGAGCCGCTGGTCACCCACACCGCCGCCTTCGACGAGGCCGTCGAGACGTACCAGCGCCTGAAGGACGGCGAGTTGAAGGCCGTGACCGTCCTGTTCCGCTACCCCGAGCAGGAGGCGGCGACGGTGCCCGCCCCGGCGGTGACGGTGCCCGCCGCGCGCGTCGCGCCGAGCCCGGCCCGCGCCGCGAGGACGCCGGTCCGCCTCGCGTTCGTCGGCGCGGGCAACTACGCGACGTCGATGCTCCTTCCGCACCTGGCCGGACGCGAGGGCGTCGAGCTGGCCACGGTCGTCACCACGACGGCCCTGTCCGCGGCCAACGCACAGCAGAAGTTCGGCTTCGCCGAGGCCACCACCGACCTCGACGCCGTCCTCGGCGACACGTCGATCGACGCGGTGTTCGTCGTCACCCGGCACAGCTCGCACGCCGACCTGACCCGCAAGGCCCTGCTCGCCGGCAAGGCGGTCTTCGTGGAGAAGCCCCTCGCGCTCACCGAGGAGGACCTCGCCGGGGTGCTCGCGGCCGTGGAGGAATCCGGCAACGACCGCCTCCAAGTCGGCTTCAACCGCCGCTTCGCGCCACTGCTCCAGGAGGCCAAGCAGCGGTTCGGCGCCCGCACGGGACCGGCGAGCCTGCGCTACCTCGTCAACGCGGGGCGGCTCCAGCACGGCAGCTGGTATCTGCGCCACGGCAGCGAGGGCTCGCGGTTCGCCGGCGAGGGCGGCCACTTCATCGACACGGCGAGCTGGCTGCTCGACGCCGACCCGGTCTCCGTGTACGCGGTCGCGCCCGACGGCAACGAGGACCTCCAGGTCGTCCTGCGCTACCCCGACGGCTCCACCGCCACCCTCAGCTACCTGACCACGGGCCCGTCGAGCCTGCCCAAGGAGACCCTCGACCTGGTCGCCGACGGACGGGCGCTGCGCCTCGACGACTTCGTCCGCGCCTCGGTGTACGGACGCAAGAAGTGGGTCAGCTCGAAGCTGCCGAAGGCCCGCGACAAGGGCCAGAACGCCGAACTCGCGGCGTTCGTCAAGGCCGTCCGCACCGGCGGACCCATGCCCGTACCGCTGGAGTCGCTGGTCGCCACGACGGCGGCCACCCTCGCCGTGCAGACCGGACTCGCCGCCGGCGCCCCGGTGACGTTGGCGAGGCCGTGATGACCATGAGCGCGGGCTGGTACCTCCGGCGGCTGTCCCGGATGGGGCCGCAGGAGGTCGTCGGCCGGGCCGGTGACGCGGTGCGCCGACGGCGCTGGCGCACGGCGCATCCGGTCTGCCCCACCGTCACCGACGCCCGGTTCACCGCGGTGCTGCCCGCGGGCACGGTCGCCGCGATCGCCCCGGACGCCGCGAAGCGGCTCGTCGCCGAGGCGGACCGGCTGATGTACGGGCACATCGAGTTCTTCGGCATGGTCCGCGACGACCTCGTCGACCCGGACTGGTGGTACGACCCGAAGACCGGCCGGCGGGCCCCGTTCGGCTACTCCTTCGGCGTGCCCTACCGCGACGAGGAGGCCGTCGGCGACATCAAGCAGATCTGGGAGCTCTCCCGCCACCAGTACCTGACCGTGCTGGCCGCCGCCTACGCGGTCACCGGCGACGACCGGTACGCCGAGCGCGTGGCCGACCATCTGCGGTCCTGGTGGGCGGCCAACCCGCCGCTGCGCGGGGTGCACTGGATCAGCGGCATCGAGCTGGGCATCCGGCTCCTCTCCTGGGTGTGGGTCCGGCGGCTCCTCGACGGCTGGCCGGGCGCGGCCGAGCTGTTCGAGGAGAACCCGGTGGCGGTGCACCAGATCTGGCACCACCAGCGCTGGCTGGCCGCGTTCCCCAGCCGGGGCTCCTCGGCGAACAACCACGTCATCGCCGAAGCGGCAGGGCAGCTCGCCGCCGCCTGCGCCTTCGACTGGTTCCCGGCGTCCGCGCGCTGGCGGGCCGCGGCCCTGCGCTCTCTGGAGCGGAACCTGCGCGCCAACACCTTCCTGTCCGGCATCAACCGCGAACTGGCCTCCGAGTACCACGGCCTCGTCCTGGAACTGGGCCTTGCCGCGCTCGCCGAGGCCGACGCCTCCGACGTGCCGGTCCCCGCGACCGTCCGTCTCGTCCTGCTGCGGATGACCGACGCCCTCGCCGCCGTCGTCGACAACCGGCTGCGGCCCCCGCGCCAGGGCGACGCGGACGACGGCCACGGCCTGGTCGTGGACGGCGCGGGCACCGACCGCTGGGGCTCGCTCCTCGCCACCGGCGACGCGGTGTTCGGTCGCCTCGACTGGTGGCCCGAGGTGACCGGCACGGATGTGCGCACCCCGCTGCTCGCCGCGCTCATCAAGCCCGGCGCGCTGTCCGCGTCCCGCCCGGCGCGCCGCCCCGACCACTTCGCCGACGCGGGGCTGACCATCCTGCGCGGCCCCGAGGAGATCTGGTGCCGCTGCGACGGCGGCCCGCACGGCTTCCTGTCCATCGCCGCGCACGCCCACGCGGACGCCCTGTCCGTCGAGGTCAGGCACGACGGGGTCGACGTGCTCGCCGACCCGGGCACGTACTGCTACCACGGGCAGCCCGCGTGGCGGCAGTACTTCCGCTCGACGCTCGGCCACAACACGCTCCAGCTGGACGGCTCCGACCAGTCCGTGTCCGGCGGCCCGTTCCTGTGGACCCGGCACGCCGGCACCCGCGTCCTGGTCGCGGACACGACCGGCGCGGTCGCCCGCTGGACCGCCGAGCACGACGGCTACCAGGAGTCCGTACACCGGCGGCAGGTCGAACTCGACGCGGAGAGCGGGGAGTTGACGGTCAGCGACGAGGTGCGTGGTCCCGCGCGGTCCGTGCGCCTCGCGTTCCACCTCGGTCCCGCGGTCTCCGCGGACCTGACGGGACGCCGGGCCCGGCTCAGCTGGACCCGCGACGGCGAGGAGCGCTCCGCCGTGCTCGACCTGCCCGAAGGGCTGACCTGGCAGGCGCACCGCGGGGAGAGCGAGCCGCCGCTCGGCTGGTACTCCGCCGGATTCGGGCGCAAGGAACCCGCCACGACGCTGATCGGCACCGGTACCCGTACCGCCGACGGCACGGACGGTTTCACCACCGTGCTCAGGTTCGACGGCTAGGGGGAGCGCGTGGGAAAGAAGAGGCGGCCGTGGGCGTCGGCGGTGGCAACGCTGGCGCTGGTCCTGCTGGCGCCGACCGGCTGTGACAGCAGCACGTCGGACGCCGGAGCCAAGCCGAGCGCCGAGCCGACGACCGCCGCGCCGGCGCCCGTGCCCGTCGCCCGGATCTGCGCCGAGCCCGCGACCGGACCGGCGAAGGCCCCGGCCGGCGCGGTCACCGTCGACCCCTCGGTCGTCGGCGACCTCGCCGCGAAGACCAAGACCAACCCGCCGGACACCACCTTCTGGCTCGCCCCCGGCAAGCACCGGCTCGAACCGGACCGCTACGCCCAGGTCGTCCCCAAGAAGGGCGACCGCTACCTCGGTGCGCCCGGCGCGGTCTTCGACGGCGGGGGGAAGAACCAGTACGCGTTCGCTGGCGACGCCCCGAACGTCACGATCCGCTATCTGACGGTGCAGCACTTCGTCGCCCCGCACGACGAGGGCGTGGTCAACCACGACTCCGCCGACGGCTGGGTGATCGAGCACGCCACGATCCAGTACAACTCCGCCGCCGGTCTCATGGCGGGCGCCCGCCAGCAGGTCCGCGCCAGCTGCCTGCGCGAGAACGGCCAGTACGGCATGAACGCGTACAAGGGCAACGGACGCCTCACCGGCCTCGTCCTGGAGGGCAACGAGATCGTCGGCAACAACACCGGCGACTGGGAGCGCAAGCGCGAGGGCTGCGGCTGCACCGGCGGCGTGAAGTTCTGGGCCGTCAACGGCGCGGACGTACGCGGGAACTGGGTCCACGACAACCGCGGCACCGGCCTGTGGGCGGACACCAACAACAACGACTTCCGCATCGAGAAGAACGTCATCGAGGCCAACGACGGCGCCGCGCTGATCTACGAGACCAGCTACAACGCGGTGATCCGCGACAACACGATCCGGCGCAACAACTGGGTCGACGGCCGCAGGCAGGCGAAGGACGGCGACAACTTCCCGTTCGCCACCCTCTACGTCTCCGAGTCCGGCGGCGAACCCCGGGTCAAGGCCCGCACCGACAAGATCGAGATCTACCGGAACGTCCTGGAGAACAACTGGTCCGGGATCACCCTGTGGGAGAACGCCGACCGGTTCTGCAACTCCCCGGCCAACACCTCGTCCGGCGACTGCACGCTCCTGGTCAAGAACGTCAAGCGGTGCGTGAAGCCCGCCATCGCCAAGCCGCCGCTGTACGAGGACTGCCGCTGGAAGACGCAGCGCGTCGACATCCACGACAACCGCTTCGTGCTCGACAAGTCCGTCGTCAAGTGCACTCAGAAGTGCGACCGCATGGCCGTGCTCGCCAACTTCGGCACCTACCCGGACTGGTCGCCGTACAAGGGCGAGAAGGTGGCGAAGGCGATCACCCGCGAGCAGCACAACCGCTGGCACGACAACACCTATGTCGGCGCGTGGAAGTTCGTCGCCCAGGACACCAGCCAGGTCGTCACCGCCAAGCGCTGGCAGGGCACCTCCTTCCGGCAGGACGCGGGCAGCACCTTCCGCGCACGGGCCGGTGGTTGAGATGAGCGAAGACCTGCGGCAGGAGACCGCCACCCCGAAGATCATCGGGACGGTGTGGGGACTCCTCATCCTCAACACGCTCGGCTCCGCCGGCGCGAAGACCATCGTGCCGCTGCCCCGCTCCCTCATCCAGATGGTCACGATGGGCGCGCTGGTCGCCGCGTTCACGCTGGCGCTCGCCGTCAACCTGCGGCTGCGCGTGCGCCCCAGCGCGTACGTCTTCCTGCTCACCCTGCTCCTCGTGCCGAGCATCGTGGCGAGCGCGGATCTGGAGTCCGGGTTCGGCGCGCTGTTCCGCTGCTTCCGCTTCGCGCTCTTCGTCGCCACGCTCTGGCTGCTCAGCCGCTGGTGGGACGGCGGCCTGGGCTTCGTACGGCACCACATCCGGATGTACTTCGCGGTGCTCGGCTCGGTCGCCGCCGGGCTGGTCATCTCGCCCGGCGCCGCCCTGCCCGAGCTGTACGGAGGCCGGCTCGTCGGCGCGCTGTGGCCGCTCACCCCGCCGCAGATCGGGCAGTACGCCGCGGTGATCATCGGCCTCACCGTGCTGCTCCTGCTCGGCCGCAGGACCGACCGGACCAGCGCCGCCGTGGTCATCGTGCCGTCCCTGGTGCTGCTCGCGCTGACGCATACCCGTACGGCCACGCTCGGCCTGATCATCGGCCTCGCGCTGGCGATCTGCTCACTGCTGCTCACCAGCGCGGCCGCCCGGCGGTTCTTCACCTGGGCCGTGGTGATCGTCGTGGTCGCGGCGGTGGGGTTCGCCTCCATGCTCCAGGCGTGGTTCCTGCGCGGGCAGACCCAGGAGAACTTCTCCAACCTCACCGGCCGGGCCAAGGTGTGGGACGCGCTCCTCGCGGCGCCCCGCTCGACCGCCGACATGGCGTTCGGCACGGGCCTGGGCGACAAGTCCTTCGGCGGCCTGCCGATCGACAACAGCTGGCTGGCCGTCTACCACGAGCAGGGTCTGATGGGCGTGTCCCTCGTGGCGGCGATCCTCCTCGTCCTCGGCGGCGTCGCCCTGCTGCGGCCGCCGTCGCTCCAGCGGGCCTGCGCGATCTTCCTGATCAGCTACTGCGCGATCGCCTCCTACACCGAGGCGGGGCTCGGCGACGCCTCGCCCTATCTGCTCCATCTGGCGCTTGCCGCCTCGCTGCTGGCGGCGCCGGCCCAGGCGCTCGCGCCGCCGCGCCGGTCCGTACCCGTAGCCGAGAAACGACCTGTGCCGCGCTGGGCCCGGGACCGGGAGGTGACCTGAGCATGCACGTCCTCGTGGTGCACAACCGCTACGCGTCGGCCCAGCCGAGCGGCGAGAACAAGGTCGTCGACCAGGAGGTGGAGCTACTGCGCTCGGGCGGCCACCGGGTCGAGCTGTTCGAGCGGCGCAGTGACGACATCGCCGCCCGCTCCCTGCCGGGCAAGGCCGCGCTGCCGCTGCTCGTGCCGTGGAACCCGGCCGTGCGCAAGGAACTCGCGGCCCGGCTGCGCGCCGAGCGGCCCGACGTCGTGCACGTCCACAACGTCTTCCCGCTCCTGTCGCCCGCGGTCCTCGCCGCGTGCGCCGACGCCGGGGTGCCCGCCGTCGCCACGCTGCACAACTACACGCAGATCTGCCCGCCCGGCACGCTGCAACGCGACGGGAAGCCGTGCACCGAGTGCGTCGGCTCGTCGCCGCTGCCCGCAGTGCGGCACGGCTGCTACCGCGGGTCCCGGCTCGCGACGGTGCCGCTCGCGGTCAGCCTCGCGGCCAACCGGCGGCGCTGGTGGACGGGCGTCGAGCGGTTCCTGTGCATCTCCGCGGCCCAGCGCGACGTCCTCGTGGCCGCCGGGATGCCGGCCGAACGTCTCGCGGTGAAGCACAACTTCGTGCCCGAGCCGGGGATCGAGCGGACCGGCGAGGGCGAGCACGTGCTCTACCTCGGCCGGCTCGCCGAGGCCAAGGGCGTACGGCTGCTGATGACCGCGTGGGACGAGCTCGCCGCGGGCGGCGGGGTGGGCGTGCCGCTCGTCATCGCAGGGGCGGGACCGCTGGAGGACGAGGTGACCGCCTGGGCGGCGGGCCGCGACGACGTGCGCTGTGTCGGCCTCTACGACACCGAGCAGTGCCGGCGGGCGATCGCCCGGTCGGTCGCCGTCGTCGCTCCCTCGACCTGGCTGGAGGCGTTCGGCCTGGTGGTCGTGGAGGCGATGGCGGCCGGCGTTCCGGTGGTCGCCGCCGGCCACGGCGCCTTCGTCGAACTCGTCGAGGACGGCAGGACCGGGCTGCTGCACCAGCCCGGCGACGCGTCCTCGCTCGCGGCCGGCATCCGCCGGATCGCGGAAGGACCGGCCCTGGGCCGGGAGATGGGCCGGGCGGCCAGGGACCGGTACGAGCGGGGCTTCAGCCCCGCCGTCGGTCTGGAGCGCCTGCTGGAGGAGTACCGCACCGCGATCGCGGGTCGGTCAGTACTGACTCGTCGCGGGGAGACCCGCGCGAGCAGGGGGGATGGGGACAGTAGATGACACGATGCCGACTGTGCGGCTCGGAGGCGACGGCGAGCGTCGTCGACCTCGGCGCCACACCACCGTGCGAGAGCTTTCTCGCCGCCGACCAACTGGACAAGCCGGAACCGGCGTTCCCGCTCCACCTGCGGGTCTGCACCGACTGCTGGCTGGCGCAGATCCCGCCGCTGATCACGCCTGAGGAGACGTTCAGCGAGTACGCGTACTTCTCCTCCTTCTCCACCTCCTGGGTGGAGCACGCGCGCACCTTCGTCGAGGGCGCGGTCGACAAGGCCGGTCTGGGCGCCGACGCCTTCGTCGTCGAGGTCGCCAGCAACGACGGCTATCTGCTCAAGCACGTGGTGGACCGGGGGATCCGCTGCCTCGGCGTCGAGCCGTCGGTGAACGTGGGCGCCGCGGCGCGCGAGGCAGGGGTGCCGACCCTCACCGCCTTCCTCAGCCCGGAGACCGGCGCGGCCGTCCGCGCCGAGCACGGCCCGGCGGACCTGGTCGTCGCCAACAACGTGTACGCGCACATCCCCGACGTCGTCGGCTTCACCCAGGGCCTGCGCGCCCTCGTCGCCGACGACGGCTGGGTCTCCGTCGAGGTGCAGCACCTGCTGACCCTGATCGAGGAGAACCAGTACGACACGATCTACCACGAGCACTTCCAGTACTACACGGTCGCCTCCGCGATCCGGGCGCTCGCCAGCGGCGGACTCGCCCTCGTGGACGTCGAGTTGCTGCCCACGCACGGCGGCTCGATCCGGCTGTGGGCCCGGCCGCAGGAGGTGGCCGGCGAGCCGTCGCAGCGGGTCACCGATGTGCTGGCCCGCGAGAAGGCGGCAGGTCTCCAGGAGCTGTCCGGGTACGCGGAGTTCGCCGCCCGCGTCGCCAAGGTCCGCCGCGACCTGCTGAAGTTCCTCATCGAGGCGGCCGAGCAGGGGAAGACGGTCGTCGGCTACGGCGCCCCCGGCAAGGGCAACACCCTGCTCAACCACTGCGGCATCCGGCCCGACCTGCTCGCCTACACGGTCGACCGCAACCCGTACAAGCACGGCAGGTACACCCCGGGCACCCGCATCCCGATCCTGCCGCCCGAGCGGATCGCCGACGACAAACCCGACTACGTCCTCGTCCTGCCGTGGAACCTGCGCGAGGAACTCGTCGAGCAACTGGCGTACGTGCACGAGTGGGGCGGCCGCCTGGTCTTCCCCATCCCGGAACTGAGCATTGTCGAGGTCACGCGATGAAGGTCGTCCTGTTCTGCGGCGGTTACGGGATGCGCATGCGCAGCGGGGCCGCCGACGACGTGCCCAAGCCCATGGCGATGGTCGGCCCCCGCCCGCTGATCTGGCACGTCATGCGCTACTACGCGCACTTCGGGCACAAGGAGTTCATCCTCTGCCTCGGCTACGGCGCGCACCACATCAAGGACTTCTTCCTCAACTACGAGGAGACGACGTCCAACGACTTCGTGCTGCGGCGCGGGCAGACCGAACTCCTGTCCACGGACATCTCCGACTGGACGATCACGTTCGCGCAGACCGGCGTCGAGTCCCCGATCGGCGAGCGGCTGCGCCGGGTCCGCCACCACCTCGAAGGCGACGAGATGTTCCTCGCCAACTACGCCGACGTCCTCACCGACGCCCCGCTGCCCGAGATGATCGACAAGTTCGCGAAGCGCGACGCCGGCGCGTCGATGACGGTCGTGCCGCCGCAGTCCTCGTTCCACTGCGTCGACCTCGGCGAGGACGGTCTCGTCGGCGGCATCACGGCGGTGAGCGAACTGCCGCTGTGGGAGAACGGCGGCTACTTCGTGCTCCGCCAGGAGGTCTTCGACCACATACCCGAGGGCGGGGACCTCGTCGCCGACGGCTGCGCGGGCCTCGCCAAGGAGGGCCGCCTGGTCGCGCACCAGCACCGCGGCTTCTGGAAGCCGACCGACACCGTCAAGGAACGCGCCGCCCTCGACGCCGCCTACGCCCGCGGCGACCGCCCGTGGGCCGTGTGGGAGCACGACACCGCAGGGGTGAGCGCGTGATCCGTCTCGGTGCGGGGCCCCTGGAGCGGATCGTCGCCGTCGGCGCGCACTGCGACGACATCGCCATCGGCGCCGGCGGCACGCTCCTGACGCTGTGCCGGGCGCGGCCCGGCCTGCGCGTCGACGCCCTGGTGCTGTCCGGCGGCGGCACCGAACGCGAACAGGAGGAGCAGGCCGCGCTCGCCGCGTTCTGCCCGGGCGCCGACCTGCGCCTGACCGTCCTGAAGTTGGACGACGGCCGGCTGCCCGCCCAGTGGGAGGAGGCCAAGGCCGCCGTGGAGGAACTGCGCGCACAGAGCGACCCGGACCTCGTCCTCGCGCCGCGCACCGACGACGCGCACCAGGACCACCGCGGCCTGGCGCAGTTGATCCCCACGGCCTTCCGCGACCACCTCGTGCTCGGCTACGAGATCGTCAAGTGGGACGGCGACCTCGGCCGGATGGCGGCCTATCAGCCGCTCTCGGTGGAGACCGCCGAACAGAAGGTCCGGCTGCTGCAGGAGCACTACGCCTCGCAGCGCCACCGCCCGTGGTACGACCGCGAGGCCTTCCTCGGCCTCGCCCGGATCCGCGGCATCGAATGCCACCAGCGCTACGCCGAGGCGTTCGCCGTCACCAAACTCACGCTCGACCTGGGGGATTGACCCGTGCGCGTACTACTGACCGGACATCAGGGCTACCTGGGCACCGTGATGGCCCCCGTCCTGGCCGCCGCCGGACACGAGGTCGTCGGCCTCGACTCCGGCCTGTTCGCCGACTGCGTCCTCGGCGAACCGCCCGCCGACCCGTCGGGCCACCGCGTCGACCTGCGCGACGTCACGGCCGACCACGTGGCAGGCGTCGACGCGGTGATCCATCTCGCCGCGCTCTCCAACGACCCCCTGGGCTCACTGGCCCCCGAACTCACCTACGACATCAACCACCACGCCTCCGTCCGCCTTGCCCGGCTCGCCCGCGACGCCGGGGTGCGGCGCTTCCTGTACGCGTCCACCTGCTCGGTCTACGGCGCCTCCGGCGGCGACGACCTCGTCACCGAAGACGCCCCGCTGCGCCCCGTCACCCCGTACGCCGAGTCCAAGGTGCGCGTCGAGGACGACCTGCACGTGCTCGCCGACAGCGACTTCACCCCGGTGTTCATGCGCAACGCCACCGCGTTCGGCTACTCGCCCCGGCTGCGCGCCGACATCGTCCTCAACAACCTGGTCGGCCACGCACTGCTCTCCGGCGAGGTCCTCGTCCTCTCCGACGGCACGCCCTGGCGCCCCCTGGTGCACGCCGCCGACATCGCCCGCGCCTTCACCGCGGCCCTGACGGCCCCTCAAGAGGCCGTGCACGACAGGGCGTTCAACATCGGCAGCGAGACCAACAACGTCACCGTCGCCGAGATCGCCGAGCAGGTCGCCGAAGCCGTGTCCGGCGCGAAGGTGCGCATCACCGGCGAGAACGGCGCCGACCCGCGCTCGTACCGCGTCGACTTCTCCCGCTTCCGCGACGCGATCCCCGGCTTCGACTGCGAGTGGACCGTCAAGCAGGGAGCGCTCGAACTCGCCGACGCCTACCGGAAGTTCGGCCTGACCAAGGAGGACTTCGAGCGGCGCTTCACCCGGCTCGCCGTGCTGCGCTCGGCGAGCGAGGCCGGCACGGTCGACGACACCCTGCGGTGGCGCGGATGACCACGACGGGCGAGGAGATGCACGCCCTGGTGGAGCGGCTCTACCCGCTCTGCCGGAGCATCACCGGCGACGGCGTGCGCGCCACGCTGGACATCGTCGGTGAGTACCTCCCGCTCCAGGTGCACGAGGTGCCGACCGGGACGCAGGTCCTGGACTGGACGGTGCCGCAGGAGTGGAACATCCGGGACGCGTACATCGCCGACGCCACAGGACGCCGGGTCGTCGACTTCGCCGCGTCCAGCCTCCACGTGCTCGGCTACAGCGTGCCCGTGTCCCGGACGATGCCCCTGTCCGAGCTGCGCGCGCACCTGCACACGCTGCCCGAGCAGCCCGACCTGGTGCCGTACCGCACCAGTTACTACAAGCCGGAGTGGGGGTTCTGCCTCAGCCAGAACACCCTGGACGCGCTCCCGGACGGCGACTACGAGGTCCGCATCGACTCCACCCTCGCAGACGGCCACCTCACCTACGCCGAGCACGTGGTCCCCGGCCAGGTGCCCGACGAGGTGATCGTCTCCTGCCACACCTGCCACCCGTCGCTGGCCAACGACAACCTGGCCGGCATCGCCGTCGCCACGTTCCTGGCCCGGACGCTGGCCGAGCAGAACCCGTACCACACCTACCGGTTCATCTACGCGCCCGGCACCATCGGCGCGATCACCTGGCTCGCCCGCAACAAGGAGCGGGTGGAGCGGGTCAAGCACGGCGTGGTCCTCGCCTGCGCGGGGGACCGCGGGCAGCTGACGTACAAACAGAGCAGGCGCGGCGACGCGGAGATCGACCGGGTGATGCGGCACGTGCTCACCGCCTCCGAACGGCCGCACGAGACAAAGGAGTTCACGCCGTACGGCTACGACGAGCGGCAGTACTGCTCGCCCGGGTTCGACCTGGGCGTCGGCTCGCTCACCCGGACCCCGTACGCCGGCTACCCGGAGTACCACACCTCCGCGGACAACCCGGAGTTCGTGTCCCCGGAGGCGATGGCGGACACCCTCGCCGTCTGCCGCGAGGCGTTCGCCGTCCTCGACCGCAACCGGACCTACCTCAACCTCAGCCCTTACGGGGAGCCGCAGTTGGGCCGGCGCGGCCTGTACGACGCCCTCGGCGGCCGCAGCGACACCAAGCAGGCCCAGCTGGCCATGCTCTGGGTGCTCAACCTCTCGGACGGTACGCACAGTCTGCTCGACGTCGCCGAGCGGTCCGGGCTCGCCTTCGACGCCGTCGCCACCGCTGCCGACGCCCTGCGCGGCGCCGGTCTGATCAAGGCGTGAGACCGATGACCACCGAGGGGGAGAAGATGACGGCGGCGGCCGGACCCGCCCGGCGGACCGCCACGCGGGCCGTCGTCGGCCGGCTCTCCTGGGGACTCGCCGACCAGGCGGCCTCCAGCATCTCCAACTTCGCGGTGGGCATCTACGTGGCCCGCTCGCTCGGGCTGAAGGCGTTCGGCGTGTTCAGCCTGGCCTGGGTCACCTACGGCGTGGTCCTCAGCGTCTCGCGGGGCCTCGCCACCGACCCGCTCGTGGTCCGCTTCAGCGGCGTCGCCGACACGGCCTGGCGCGGGGCGGTGGCCCGGTCGGCGGGGACCGCGCTGAGCGTCGGCACCGGCGTCGGCGCCGGCTGCCTGGCGGTCGGCCTGGCCGTCGGCGGCGACGTGGGGCCCGCGTTCGCGGGACTCGGCGTCATGCTTCCCGGACTGCTGCTCCAGGACGCGTGGCGCTACGCCTTCTTCGCCGCCGGCACCGGCCGCAAGGCGTTCCTGAACGACCTGGTGTGGGGCGTCGCGCTCGTCCCCGCCATGGTGGTGGCCGCCCACGTCGGCGGGGTCGCCGCGTTCGTGCTCGCCTGGGGCGGGTCCGCCGCGGTGGCCGCCGTGTACGGCTGCTTCCAGTCCGGGATCCGGCCCCGGACGGCAGGCGCCCGCGGCTGGCTGCGCGACCACCACGACCTCGGCTACCGCTACCTCGTCGAGAACGTGGGCGTCAGCGGCGCGAGCCAGCTGCGCGCCTACGGACTCGGCGCGATCGTCGGGGTCAGCGCGGTCGGCGTCGTCCGCGGCGCCGAACTCCTGCTCGGCCCGTTCATGGCCGTGCTGATGGGCCTCTCCCTGGTCACCGTGGCGGAGGCCGCCCGGGTGGTGCGCGAGGCCCCGCGCCGCCTCGGCCGCTTCTGCCTCATGCTCGGCGCCGGACAGGCCGTCGCCGCGCTCCTGTGGGGCTCGGCGCTGCTCCTGATGCCGGACCGGCTCGGCGGGTTCGTGCTCGGCGGTGTGTGGAGCTCCGCCGCGCAGCTCATCGTGCCGGTCACCCTCGGTGTCGCCGGCGCGGGCCTGGGGACCGGAGCGGCGGCGGGCCTGCGCGCCCTCGCCGCGGCCCCGCGCAGTCTGCGCAGCCAGCTGGTCGCCTCCACCTTGTACGTCATCGGTGGACTCGGCGGAGCGGCAGCGGCCGGCACGGTCGGCTCGGCCTGGGGCGTCGCCGGCGCGACCCTCGCCAGCTCGGCCGTGTGGTGGCTGCATCTGCGATCCGCCCTGCGCGAGCACCACCAACCCCCCATCCGTGAAATGAGGACGCCATGACCCCCCATCCTCGACTGAGCATCGGGCTGCCCGTCTACAACGGCGAGGAGTACCTGGCCGAATCGCTCGACGCCCTGCTCGGCCAGACCTACGAGGACTTCGAGCTGGTCATCACCGACAACGCCTCGACGGACCGGACCGAGGAGATCTGCCGCAAGTACGCGGCCATCGACTCGCGCATCCGCTACCTGAAGCTGCCCCGCAACATCGGCGCCGCCCCGAACCACAACTACGTCTTCACCCAGTGCCGCGGCGAACTGTTCAAGTGGGCGTCGCACGACGACCTCTACGCCCGCGACCTGCTGCAACGCTGCGTCGATGCGCTCGACGAACGCCCCGACGTCGTCCTCGCCCACTCCGGCCAGGCGGTCATCGACGGCCAGGGCCAGGTCACCGTCCCCTACGAGTACGGGATCGCCACCGACGGGCCGAGCGCCCCGGAGCGGTTCCGCAGCTTCCTGTTCGCGCCCGGCGGCGACGACTTCTACGGCGTGATGCGCGCCGACATGCTGCGCCGCGTGAAGCCGCACGACAGCTACCACCACGCGGACCGCACCTTCGTCGCCGAGATCGTCCTCAACGGGCCGTTCCACCAGGTGCCCGAGCTGCTGTACTTCCGCCGCGACCACCCCACCCGCGCCGAGCGCGCGAACCCGTCCAAGCGGTCCCGCTGCGTCAACCTGGACCCGCGCCGGGCGGGCGCGCTGCACCCCACGCCCCGGCTGCTCGCCGAGTACGTGTGGGGCTTCGCCTCGGCGATCCGGCGGGCCCCGCTGACCGCGGCGGACCGGCGTGCCTGCTTCCGCCACCTCGCCGCGTGGATGGCCAGCCGCACCCGGCCCGGCGCGGGGGAGCGGGTCGAGGACCGCGCCCCGGTCGACCCCGCCCAGCTCACCGTCTCCGTGGACGCCCTGGTCGCCGGCCGTGAGGGGCGCCGGGCATGAACTCCGCGCCACGGATCGGGGTGTTCGGGCTCCTCGGCTCCGGCAACCTCGGCAACGACGGCTCGCTGGAGGCCGTCCTCGGCCACCTGCGCAGCGCGCACCCGGACGCCGTCGTGGACGCTTTGTGCGGCGGACCGGAGAGGGTCGCCGCCCGCTACGGGATCCCCGCGACACGGCTGCACTGGAACCGCGCCGAGTACCGCACCGCGTCCCGCGCGGGCGCGGTCGCCGCGAAGGGCCTCGGCAAGGCCGTCGACGCGTTCCGCACCGCCGCCTGGGTGCGCCGGCACGACGTCGTGATCGTGCCGGGCATGGGCGTCCTGGAGGCCACCCTGCCCCTGCGGCCCTGGGGCTTCCCGTACGCGCTGTTCCTGCTCTGCGCGAGCGGGCGGCTCTTCGGCACCAAGGTCGCGCTGGCCGGGGTCGGCGCGGGCCCGATCGGCAACCGGCTGACCCGCGCCCTGATCCGCCGCTCGGCACGGCTCGCCGCCTACCGCTCCTACCGGGACGCCCGGTCCCGGGACGCGCTGCGGGAGATGGGCGTGGACACCACCGGCGACGCGGTCCACCCCGACCTCGCGTTCGCCCTCCCGGCCCCGCCCGCGGGCCCGCCCACGGGCACGGTCTGCGTCGGCGTCATGGACTTCCACGGCAGCGACGACGACCGGGCCCGCGCCGAGCAGATCCACCGCCGCTACCTCGACGGGGTCACCCGGTTCGTCCGCGCCCTCGTCGAGGACGGCAGGCCGGTGCGGCTGCTCACCGGCGACGCGTGCGACGGGCACGTGGTGACGGCCATCCTCGACGCGGTGGACTCCCCGCTGGTCACCGCCGCCGAGACGGCCTCGCTCGCCGACCTGATGAAGGAGACCGCGGCCGCCGACAGCGTCGTCGCCACCCGCTACCACAACCTGATCTGCGCCCTGAAGACCGGCACCCCGACCCTCGCGCTCAGCTACGCCGACAAGAGCGACGCGCTCCTGGACCTGATGGGTCTCGGCGCGTACGTCCACCCGGCCCGCGAGGTCGACGCCGACCGACTCCTCGTGCAATTCCGGGAGTTGGAACGGCACTCGGCGGAACTGCGCGCCACGCTCGCCGAGCGCAACCAGGTCGTCAGCCGCCAACTCGCCGCCCAGCTCGCCGCGTTGAGCGCGGCCCTGTTCCCCGCGACCCACTCCCTGCCCGCCCCTGCCCTGTGAGAGGCCCCATGAAAGCGACCGAAGTCCCCGAGATCGCGGGCGCGTTCCTCTTCGAACCGACGCCGCACGCCGACGAGCGCGGCTTCTTCAGCCGCACCTTCGACGCCGACGTGATCCGCTCGGTCGGCCTCGACCCGCACGCCTTCGTCCAGGACAGCATCTCCCGCTCGGTCCGTGGCGTGATCCGCGGCCTGCACCTGCGCTCCGGCGCCGGTGAGGCCAAGCTGGTGCGGTGCTCGTACGGGAAGGTCTTCGACGTCGTCGTGGACCTGCGGCCCGACTCGCCGACCTACCTGAAGCAGGCCCACTTCGAGCTGTCCGGCGAGACGCAGGCGACCGTGTACATCCCCGCGGGCTGCGCGCACGGCTTCCAGGCGCTGACCCCGACCGCCGACACCTCGTACCGGATCGACCGCCCGCACGATCCCGCCGAGGACGTCACGATCGCCTTCGACGACCCGGAACTCGCCGTTCCGTGGCCGCTGCCGGCCACCCTGATGTCCGCACGCGACCGGGAGGCGCCGAGCCTCGCCCAGGTCCTGAAGCAGAAGGAGGCGTGACATGGGCATCGACACCGAGGAGTTCGACCTCCCCCTGTCGCGAGCGGCGAACGAGCGCCTGCACGCCCTGGTCCCCGGCGGTGCGCACACGTACGCCAAGGGCGACGACCAGTACCCGGAGAACCTGGCGCCGGTGATCAGCCACGGCCGCGGCGCCCATGTGTGGGACATCGACGGCAACCGCTACCTCGAATACGGCTCGGGCCTTCGGTCCGTCAGCCTCGGCCACGCCCACCCGCGCGTGACCGAGGCGGTGCGCCGCGAACTCGACCGGGGCAGCAACTTCGCCCGCCCGTCGATCATCGAGGTCGACGCGGCGGAGCGCTTCCTCGCCACCGTGCCGACCGCCGACATGGTGAAGTTCGCGAAGAACGGCTCCGACGTCACCACCGCGGCGGTCCGCCTGGCCCGCGCCGTCACGGGACGCAGCAGGGTCGCCCTCTGCGGCGACCACCCGTTCTTCTCCACCGACGACTGGTTCATCGGCACGACCCCGATGTCCGCGGGCATACCCGCTTCGACCACCGAACTGACCGTCTCGTTCCCGTACGGGGACCTTGCGGCCACGGAGGAACTTCTCACCCGGTACGAGAACGAGGTGGCCTGCCTGATCCTCGAACCGGCCGGCCAGGCCGAGCCGCCCCCCGGTTACCTGGAGGGCCTGCGTGACCTCGCGCACCGGCACGGTTGCCTCCTGGTCTTCGACGAGATGATCACCGGCTTCCGCTGGTCCGAGGCGGGCGCCCAGGGGATGTACGGCGTCGCCCCCGACCTGTCCACGTTCGGCAAGGCGCTGGGCAACGGGTTCGCGGTCTCGGCCCTGGCCGGGCGCCGCGAACTGATGGAGCGGGGCGGACTGCGCGACTCCCGCGAGCGGGTGTTCCTGCTGTCGACGACCCACGGCGCCGAGACCCACTCCCTGGCGGCCGCGATGGCCGTGCAGACCACCTACGTGGAGGAGGGCATCAGCGCTCAACTGCACGACCTGGGCGAGCGGTTGGCCACCGGGGTCCGCGACGTCGCGGCGAGCATGGGCGTCGGCGAGCACGTCCTCGTCCGGGGCCGGGCCAGCAACCTGGTCTTCGCCACCCTCGACGAGCACGGCCGCCCCTCGCAGGAGTACCGCACTCTGTTCCTGCGCCGGCTCCTGGCGGGCGGCGTCCTCGCCCCGTCGTTCGTGGTGAGCAGCGCCCTCACCGAGGCCGACATCGACCGCACCGTCGACGTCGTGGCCCAGGCGTGCGCCGTGTACCGCAAGGCGCTGGACGCCGCCGACCCGTCACCCTGGCAGGGCGGCCGCCCGGTGAAGCCGGTCTTCCGCCGCCTCGCCTGAGGTCAACGGCGCCCCCGGCGGCCGGAGTCGGCCACCCGGTCGACGCACCACGCGGTCGCCGGGACCACCGCGAGCGCCGTGCACCAGCCGGCGAGCACATCGGTCGGATAGTGCGCGCCCAGCGACACCTGCGCCCACCCCATGGCGGCGCCGGCCGCCAGCGCGACGGCGAGCACCAGCACGGTGCCCGCCGTCCGCCCGAGGCCGCGCCACCCGCTCACGATCAACGCCACCACGACGGCGAGCGCGGTCGCGAAGGCCGTGTGCCCGCTCGGGTAGGACAGGTTGTCCGGGCCGTGGATGGTGCGCCCCACCACGTACTTGAGCAGCGTCGTCGCGACCACGGCGACAGCGGCGCCGGCGACGAGCAACGCCGCCGCGCGCGGCCGGCGCCGCAGGAGACACCCCGCCACGCCCGCCGTGATCAGGAGCGCCGAGCCCGCTGGCTCGCCCCAGAAGTCGATCGCCAGCGCGACGCCGCGCCACGCGCCGCGCACGCTGTCGTCCGTCGGCAGCACGAACCACCGGTCCACCGCGCCGGGTTGGGTGTGCCCCGCGTACATGGCCCCGACCAGGACGACGACCACCGCGGCGAACCCGGCGACGAGCCCGAGCGGGACGCGCAGCAAGGGGGCCAGCACCGGGACGGCCGACCGTGCGGGCACGTCCCGTTCCGCTTCACGCAGGCCGTCCAACGCCGTTCCCCCCGTCGCGTCCGACCCCACCGGTGTCGGGATCGTCCCTCCTTGTCACCCTAACCAACAAACGGGCCCCGGAGGGTCAAAGGCCTTGGCGGGCCCCCGAGTTGGCCAGGGCCCATGCGTCGACGTCCTGATAGCGCCGCGGGCCCGAGTGGCCGCGCACCGTGCTGCCCACCAGATGCAGCCGTTCCGTCCGCCACGTACGCCCGGTGAAGCCGTCGAGGCGGGCGGCCGCCGACGTCACGGACCCGTGGTCGGAGCGGCGCGCGCGGGCCAGCGTGAGATGGGGACGCAGCGGCCGTTCGGGGAAGCCGACACCGCACTCCCTCACCCGTGCGCGCACCGCATCGGCCAGCGCGTGCAGCTGGTCGAGATCGCCCTCGACACCGCTCCACAGCACGCGCTCGTCGAAGTGCCCGCCGCCGACCAGGGCCAGGTCGAACGAGGGGCGGGCCGCCGTCAGGTCGGCGAGAGGGGCTCGGAGTCCCTGGACGGTCCGCACCGGCAGCTCGCCCAGGAAGGCGAGGGTGATGTGCCAGTCCTCGATCCGGTTCCAGCGCAGGTCAGGGCAGTCGGCGTAGGCCGGGCGCAGCGCGTGCGCCAGCTCGTCCTTGGCGTCGTCGGGCGGGGCGAGGGCGAGGAACGCGTACTGGGTG
Source organism: Streptomyces sp. NPDC052225 (assembly GCF_040679615.1). Lineage (NCBI taxonomy): Bacteria > Bacillati > Actinomycetota > Actinomycetes > Kitasatosporales > Streptomycetaceae > Streptomyces > Streptomyces sp. NPDC052225. Next base: position 100,045 of record NZ_JBFAVD010000006.1, read on the forward strand.
GCGGTCCGGGGCGGTTCGGTCACGGATGCCTTCCTACCTCATCCCACCAGGCCTGATCCCACCAGGCCTCATCCCTCCAGGTTCTCGGCGAGCAGGTCGACGACGTCGCGCCAGGCCCGCCGTGCGTGCCGCGGGTGGTGGCCGACGCCCGGGACCGTGGGGTGGTCGACCGGCGGATGGTGGAAGGCGTGCAGCGCGCCGCCGTAGACGGTGAGGCGCCAGTCGACGCCCGCGGCCTGCATCTCGGCGATGAACGCCTCCCGTTGCGCGGGCGGCATGATCGGGTCCTCCGACCCGACCCCGGCCCACACGGGGCAGCGGATGCGCGCGGCCTCGCCCGGGCGGCCCGTGGTCAGCGCGTTGACCGTCCCGATCGCGCGCAGGCCGACGCCGTCGCGCCCGAGTTCGAGTCCGACGGCGCCCCCGGTGCCGTAGCCGACGGCGGCGATCCGGTCGGGGTCGGTCCGCGGTTCGGCGCGCAGCACGTCGAGCGCCGCACGGCCGATGTCCCTCAGCCGGTCGGGATCGGCGAGCAGCGGCAGGCAGCGGGCCAGCATCTCGTCCGGCTCACCCAGATAGCGCCCGCCGTGCAGATCGAAAGCCAGCGCCACATACCCCAACTCGGCCAGAGCGTCCGCCCTGCGGCGCTCGACATCGCTGAGCCCCATGCCCTCCGGGCCGATCAGCACCGCGGGCCGACGGTCGCTCCCGGCCGGGAGGGCGAGGTGCCCGCGCATCGTCAGACCGTCGGCGGAATAGGTGACGGTACGCGTCGTGATCGTGGTCGTGATCGTTGTCTTGGGGGTCGTCGTGGTCATGCGACGCGACTGTAGTGATCGTCGGGCCCGGCCCGGCCGGGATTCTGCCGGGGGCAGAGGGGCCGGCCCGCGAGGGGCGTGCCCTTCATGGGCCCCGGCGATTGCGCACGAGCGACGAGAGGAACGCGGCCGTGATGAGGGCCACGCCGACGCCGCTCGTGACCGCCTGGGCAACGTCGTAGCGCAGCGTCAGGAAGAGGATGACGGCGAGGGCGCCGATCGCGTAATGCGCCCCGTGCTCCAGGCAGACGTAGTTGTCCAGGGTGCCCCTGCGCACGAGGTGCACGGTCAGGGAGCGGATGAACATCGCGCCGATGCCGAGACCGAGCGCGATCTGGAAGATGTTCCGGCTGATGGCGAACGCGCCCACCACACCGTCGAACGAGAAGGAGGCGTCCAGCACTTCGAGATAGAGGAAGAGGAAGAACGCGGCTCTGCCCACAGCGCCCACGGCCGTTGTGCCGTCGCTCGTGCGCCCTTGCTGCTCGAAGTGCTGGGACAGGCCGCCGACCAGCAGATAGGTGAGCAGCCCCAGAAGCCCGGCGACCAGTGTCGTGGTCAGGGCCTCCGGCTGCGCCAGTGTCACCGCCGAGACGAGCAGAACGCCGAGGGCGAACAGCACCGCCGCCCGGTCGAGCCGCCCCGCCCGTGCCAGGGCGCGTTCGAGGGGAGCCAGCCACCGGATGTCCCGCTCGGTGAGCAGGAAATCGGCGGCAATCATCAGCAGGAACATGCCGCCGAACGCGGCGATCGCCGGATGAGCCCGGTCGAGGTGCTCGGCGTACCTGTCCGGATCCCGGACCGCCATGTCGAGGACGGAGCCCGGACCGAGACGGGCGGCCGCCGACACCACCAGGAGCGGGAGGAACAGACGCATCCCGAAGACGGCGATCAGGATGCCCACCGTCAGGAACATCCGCTGCCAGAAGGCGCCCATCCGGCGCAGCACGGTGGCGTTGATCACGGCGTTGTCGAACGACAGCGACACCTCGAGCACACCGAGGACCGCGACCGAGGCCAGCGCCCCCGGCCCCCAGACGACCAGGGTGGCGACGAGCACCGCCGCGGTGACGCCCGCGGCCCAGCCGAAGGTGCGCAGGACGGTCATCGGGCCTCGCCCTCGGGCCGCGTGAGCAGCACGTCGAGGGCCGGGCGTCGAGGCGCGGGCGCGCCCTGGACCGCGTGTCCGAGCCGGAGGATCATCTGGGGGTCGGATGTGCCCGCCGACGAGGGCGGCGACGTCGTGCTCGGCCTCGACCTCGACGACCCGTGCGACGACGTCATCGACTTCGCCTTCGAGGCGGCGCGACTGCGGGGCGCCCGCCTGCACGTGGTGTCCGCCTGGCACGACCCGAACTTCCTGAGCGTCGGCCCCGGCGAAGTCGCCCTGGCCAAAGGCCCGTTGCGGGCCCGCGAATGGGACGGCTTCCAAGAGGCGGTGCTGCGGATCTGGCGGGACAAGTATCCCGGCGTCGAGGTGGCACGCACCGTCGTCGAGGGGCGGGCCCCGGCGCCGCTCCTGGCGGCCGCCACCGGTGCGGCCCTCGTGGTCGTCGGCCGGCGCCGCCACCTCGAACCCCATGTCGGCCCGCGCACCGGCCCCGTCGCCCACAGGGCGATCCACCATGCGGCCTGCCCGGTGGCGGTGGTCCCGCACGACTGAAAGGCCGGGTAAGCGGTCGTGGCCGGTCCCGCGTACGCGTCAGCCGGCCCGAAGACCGACCGCCAGCGTCAGTTCCAGGACCCGATGGGGCGATGAGAGATCCGGAAACAGCTCCCGCAGCTGTGCCATCCGGTACCGGACCGTCTGGGGATGGACGAACAGCGCCGCCGCCACCTCGTCCCGCCTGCCCTGGTGCAGCAACCAGGCCCGCAACGTCTCCTCCAGCCGCCGGGCGGTCGCCACAGGCAAGGTCCGCAAGGGTGCCAGGGCCCGCGTACGCAGATCTGCGAGCGCCTCCCCGTCGGCGCTCAGCACCAGCTCGGGCAGATGGTCTTCGGTGTCGCGGATGTCGGAGGAGAGGGAGCGCGCGCGTGCGGCGCGTGCGTACGAGGCGGCCGCACGTGCCCAGGGCCTGGCCGGGCCGACCACGGCGGTGCGGTCGGTCAGCTGCCGCAAGAGACGTGATCGGTCGGCGTCCGGGACGAGCAGCACACCGGTGGCGTCCGGCAGATCGTCGAGCACGAGGGTGCCCGGGTCGAGCGCGCGGTAGGCAGGCCGGGCCTGTGCGGCGGGCAGCAGGACCGCGGTCAGGGAAACCGGAGGCTGCCACCCGGCCCGTTGCGCGGAGGCCAGCAGTACATCCGGGCTCGCGCCGGCGAGGAGTTCGCGGGCCAGGTGTTCCAGGTGGAGCTCGTGGGCCCTGCCCCGGGCGGCCAGCTCGTCGGCATGGCCCGCGGCGCTCGCGGCGGAGAGCTCGTCGATGTAGGCGAAGGTCAGCTCGGCGAACTTGGCGACCTCGGCGGCGGGCAGACCCGCGGGTACGGCACCCGCCGCAAGGCATCGCCAGGCCACGCGGGCGCCGACGCGGTAGGCGCTGAGCAGGGCGTCCATCGAACGGCCGTCGCGCACCTCGCCGCGGCCCAGCTCGTAGGCCGCGTCGCCGCCGTCGCCGCCCGTGACGTTCCCGCTCGCGAGATCCAGGTAGTGCCCCAGGGCGGTGCGGACGGCTCGGCGGATGGTGGCGCCCATGTGGCCCGTCAGGGCGTTGGCGTAGGGAGGGACCTCGTCGATGATCGCTTGGACGACCTCGTCAGCGGTGGTCGTCAGTGCGGCCCGAAGCGCGGTGACCGTCGTCTCGTCCAGGGCCAGTTCGCTGGCCCTCCGGATTGCATGACTCACGTTTTTGTTCCCTGCGAACAATTGTGCCGACCGGATTTACGTCCTGCGGTCAGGACTTTACGCCTTGAGGCGCAGCAGGCTGGAGCCATGACGAGTACAGCCCTCCGCAGCAGGGCGTGGAAACTGCTGGAGATGGTCACGACACCGCTGTTGCCGTCGGACTACCTCGATCTGGTCAGCCCGCTGCGTGCGGGCGCCGACCTGCGGGGGCGCATCGAGGCCGTGCACCCGGAGACGGGTGACGCCGCGACCCTCGTGATCAGGCCGGGACGGGGCTGGCGCGGCCACACGGCCGGTCAGTACCTGCGGATCGGGGTCGACGTCGACGGGGTGCGCCTGTGGCGTGCCTACTCCCTCACCTCGCCGACGCACCGCCAGGACGGTCGCGTCACGATCACCGTCAAGGCGATCCCGGGCGGCAAGGTCAGCAATCACCTGGTCCGCAGGGCGAAACCGGGCACGCTGATCCACCTGGATCAGCCGACCGGCGACTTCGTGCTGCCGCAGGCCAGGCCGGCCAAGGTGCTCTACCTGACGGCCGGCAGCGGCATCACGCCCGTGATGGGCATGCTGCGCGACAACGTGTTCGACGACGTCGTCATGATCCACTGCGCGCCTCGGCCGCAGGACGTGATCTTCCGCGACGAACTCCACGGCCTGGCCGCCGACAAGAAGCTGCGGCTCACCGAGGTGCACACCGCCACGGACGGCCTGCTCGACATCGCCCGTCTCGACGAGCTCGTGCCCGACTGGGCCGAGCGCGAGACATGGGCCTGCGGGCCCGCGGGTCTGCTCGACGCCGCCGAGAAGCACTGGGCCGAGCACGGCATCGAAGAGCGCCTGCACACCGAACGCTTCCGCCCGAGCGTCGTCGTCGCCGGCGACGGGGGCGAGGTCACCTTCAGCGGCACCGGCAAGACCGTCGACGCGGACGGCGCCACGCCGCTCCTCGACATCGGCGAGGAGGCCGGCGTGCTCATGCCGTCCGGCTGCCGCATGGGCATCTGCTTCGGCTGCGTCACGCCGCTCAAGGCGGGCGCCGTCCGCGACCTGCGCACCGGCGAGATCACCGAGGCCGAGCCGGGCGTCCTCATCCAGACCTGCGTGTCCGCCGCGGCGGGCCCCTGCGACATCGAACGGTAGGAGCATCTTGACCGCCATTGACCCCACCGCCCACCTGAGCGCGCAGCAGATCGAGGAGCTCGGCCGCGAACTCGACGCGATCCGCGACGAGGTGATCGCCGGCCGCGGCGAGAAAGACGCCGCCTACATCCGCAAGGTCATCTCGGCGCAGCGCAAGCTCGAGCTGGTCAGCAGGGGCGTACTACTGTTCTCGATCTTCCCGCCCGCCTGGCTGCTCGGCACCGCCGGCCTGTCCGTGGCGAAGATCATGGACAACATGGAGATCGGCCACAACATCCTGCACGGCCAGTGGGACTGGATGCGGGACCCGAAGATCCACTCCACCACCTGGGAGTGGGACCACGTCTCGCCGGCCGACCAGTGGAAGCACTCGCACAACGAGCTGCACCACACGTACACCAACGTGATCGGCAAGGACAACGACCTCGGCTACGGCATCATGCGCGTTGACGAGGACCAGAAGTGGCACCCGTTCCACCTCGGCCAGCCCCTGTGGAACTTCCTCAACGCCTGCTTCTTCGAGTACGGCATCGCGGCGTACGACCTGGAGCTCGGCAAGAACCTGCACAAGCGCCGCCGCAAGAACCCGGAGTTCCGCGCGCGGGCCAGGGCCGTCGGCCGCAAGATCCGCAAGCAGGTGCTCAAGGACTACGTGATCCACCCGCTGCTTTCGGGCCCGTCGTTCCTCCCCACGCTCGCCGCCACGTTCACCGCGAACCTGGTCCGCAACATCTGGACCCACTCGGTGATCATGTGCGGGCACTTCCCCGAGGGCGTGCAGGTCTTCGAGCGCCGGTCGATCAACGGCGAGACGCGCGGCCAGTGGTACCTGCGCCAGATGATGGGCTCGGCGAACATCAGCGGCAGCAGGGCCATGCACTTCATGACCGGCAACCTGTCGCACCAGATCGAGCACCACCTGTTCCCGGACCTGCCGAGCAACCGGTACGCCGAGGTCGCGGTGAAGGTGCGCGCGCTGTTCGAGAAGTACGAGCTGGAGTACGTCACCGGGCCGCTGCCCAAGCAGGTGTTCTCCGCGTGGCACAAGGTCTTCCGGCTCTCGCTGCCGAACAAGAGGCCCGGCGTCACGACGCCGGACCGCGAGCAGGAGCTCGTCGCGGCCTGATGCTCCAGTGAGGGAAGGCGCCTGACGGGCGAACGTACGGGTCAGGCGCCTTCACCCGTGGCCTAGAAGAAGCCCAGCTTCTGCGCCGAGTACGACACGAGCAGGTTCTTCGTCTGCTGGTAGTGGTCCAGCATCATCTTGTGGTTCTCGCGCCCGATCCCCGACTGCTTGTACCCGCCGAACGCCGCGTGCGCCGGATACGCGTGATAGCAGTTCGTCCAGACGCGGCCCGCCTGGATGGAACGGCCCGCCCGGTACGCCGTGTTGATGTCGCGGGTCCACACGCCCGCGCCGAGGCCGTACAGCGTGTCGTTGGCGATCTTGATGGCGTCGTCGTAGTCGGCGAAGGAGGCGACCGAGACGACGGGGCCGAAGATCTCCTCCTGGAAGATGCGCATGCGGTTGGAGCCTTCGAAGATGGTGGGCTGGACGTAGTAGCCGCCCGCCAACTCACCGTCGTACTCGATGCGTTGGCCGCCCGTGAGCACCTTCGCGCCCTCCTGCTGGCCGATGTCCAGGTACGAGAGGATTTTCTGGAGCTGGTCGTTGGAGGCCTGGGCGCCGATCATCGTGTCGGTGTCCAGGGGGTGGCCGGGCTTGATGGCCTCGGTGCGGGCGATCGCCGCGTCGAGGAACTCGCTGTAGTGGCCCTGCTGGATCAGCGCGCGGGAGGGGCAGGTGCAGACCTCGCCCTGGTTGAGGGCGAACATGGTGAAGCCCTCGAGGGCCTTGTCGCGGAAGTCGTCGTCCTTCGCCCAGACGTCGTCGAAGAAGATGTTCGGGCTCTTGCCGCCGAGTTCGAGGGTGACCGGCTTGATGTTCTCCGAGGCGTACTGCATGATCAGCCGGCCTGTCGTCGTCTCGCCGGTGAAGGCGACCTTCGCGACGCGGGACGAGGAGGCGAGGGGCTTGCCCGCCTCCACACCGAAGCCGTTGACGATGTTGACCACGCCCGGCGGGATGAGGTCCTTGATCAGGTCCATCCAGACGTGGATCGACGCCGGGGTCTGCTCGGCCGGCTTGATGACCACCGCGTTGCCGGCCGCGAGGGCCGGGGCGAGCTTCCACGTCGCCATCAGGATCGGGAAGTTCCACGGGATGATCTGCGCGACCACACCCAGCGGCTCGTGGAAGTGGTACGCGACGGTGTCGTCGTCGATCTCGGAGAGGCTGCCCTCCTGCGCCCGGATCGCGCCCGCGAAGTAGCGGAAGTGGTCGATGGCGAGGGGGATGTCGGCGGCGAGGGTCTCCCGGACCGGTTTGCCGTTCTCCCAGCTCTCGGCGACGGCGAGCAGTTCGAGGTTCTGCTCCATGCGGTCGGCGATCTTGAGGAGGATGTCGCCGCGGGAACCGGGGGAGGTGCGGCCCCAGGCGGGCGCCGCCGCGTGCGCCGCGTCCAGCGCGCGCTCCACGTCCTCGGCCGTGCCCCGCGCGATCTCGGTGAACGGCTGCCCGTTGACCGGGCTGGGGTTCTCGAAGTACTGGCCACGGGCGGGCGGCACGTACGCGCCGCCGATGTAGTGGTCGTAGCGGGCCTGGTAGGAGACGACGGAGCCCTGCGTGCCGGGCGCTGCGTAACGGGTCATGGTGAGGGGCCTCCTGTGCGTGCTGTCCGCCGTTGGGCAGCTTTCGCGAGGAGGCTAGGAAGCGCGACGTTGCAGCTACGTTGCGTACGGGGACGGGGCGCCCTGTTCCTCGTCGATGGCCGCGAGGCGGGCCAGGACCGGCGCCGTCGGGCGGACCGCGGCGAGCGCCTGCCATACGTCCAGGTCGTCCTCGCCCCACGGGGCGTGCGCCCAGTCGGCGAGCAGGTCGGGGTCGCCGCGGGCGATCAGCGCCGCGCGGAGCTCGTCGGCGATCCTGCGTCGTACACGGGCGACCGCCGGGGCCTGCGACGCGGGCAGCAGCGGCCCGGTGTACGCGGACGCCGCCGCCGTCACCGCCCCGGAGGCCAGGCGCCGCTCGACCGTGGCCAGGTCCGAGTCGACCGGCTGCGCGAGACGGTAGGGGCGCGACGTCAGGACGTCGGGGCCCAGCACCCGGCGCAGGCGCGCCAGTTCGGCCCGGAGGGTCACCGGTGTCACGGACTCGTCCTCGTACAGGAAGCAGAGGAGTTCGTCGCCGGTCAGGCCCTCGGGGTGGCGGGACAGGAGGACGAGGAGTTCGCTGTGGCGGCGGCTGAGGCGGAGTTTGTGGCCGGAGGGGGTGAGCAGGAGGGCCTCGTCGCGGCCGAGGACGTTCAGGCGCAGGCCCGCCTCGGCCGTCGACCGCGGGGCGAGCAGGGCGAGTTGGGACTCGGCCGCGCGGGCCACCGCCTGCACGAACGCCAGGCTGTGCGGATGCGCGAGCCGGTCGCCGCCGGTGATGTCGACCGCGCCGAGCAGCCGGCCCGAGTGCGGGTCGTGCACCGGGGCCGCGGCACACGTCCAGGGCTGCACCTCCCGGATGAAGTGCTCGGCCGCGAACACCTGCACCGGACGGTCCACCGCGACGGCCGTACCCGGCGCGTTCGTCCCCATCGCCGACTCCGACCAGCGGGCCCCCGGCACGAAGTTCATCCGGCCCGCCCGCTGCCGCGTCCCCGCGTGCCCCTCCACGTACAGGAGCCTGCCCTGCGCGTCGCAGACCGCGAGGAGATGCTCGCCGTCCGTCGCGAACGTGCCCATCAGTTCGCGGAACAGCGGCATCACCCGGGTCAGCGGGTGCTCCGCGCGGTACGCCCCGAGGTCGCCGTCGGTCAGCTCCACCGCGGCCGACGCGTCCGGGCTGACGTGCGCGCCCGCCGAGCGGCGCCACGACGCCGCCACCACCGGACGCACCGGACGGGCGACCGTGCCCGCCGCGGTGAACCGGTCATGGGCGCGGCGCACGGCCCGCACGCGCTCGGACGGATCGGCACCCGGCTCCAGGGCGACCCACGGATCGGTCAACTCGGCCTCCCTGCACGGTCCCCCGACGACGGTGGTGCCATCGTCGCTCCCGGGGCGCGGGCCGACAAGGAGCCCGGCGGCACGGGCCCGAGATGGCACATGCCGCACACGGGCGGGTCGCGGTGGTGGTCAGGCGAAGTTGACCATGCGGATGTAGCGCGTCCAGTCCCAGTTCGGGCCCGGGTCGGTGTGGTCGGTGCCGGGCACCTCGACGTGGCCGATGATGTGCTCGCGGTCCATCGGGATGCCGTGGCGGGCGCAGATGGACGCGGTGAGCGCCGCCGACTGCTCGTACATCGCGTCGGTGAAGTAGGAGGGCTGGTCGATCCACCCTTCGTGCTCGATGCCGATGCTGCGCGTGTTGTAGTCCCAATTCCCCGCGTGCCAGGCGATGTTCTTCTCCCGCACCAGCTGCACGACGTGCCCGTCGGCGGAGCGGACCACGTAGTGCGCGGAGACCTTCTTGTCCGGGTTCTGGAAGATGGCGAGCGTGTTGGCGTACGTCTCCTGCGTGACGTGGATGATCACGTAGTCGATCGGATACGACGAAGGGCGGCTGGACACCGTGTAGTTGGAGGTGCTGGCGGGGACGGACTCGGCGGGCGGATAGTCGACCGCGAGCGCCTGCGCGCCGGCGCGGCCCGCGGGCAGCAGCGCGGCCGGCACCGCGGCGGCGGCCCCGGCCTGGAGCAGGCGGCGCCGGCTCGGACGGCCGGGAAGATGTCTTGCTCGGTCCATGACGATCCTGCCTTTCGGCTGGCTGGCTCGTAAGGAGGGGACGGTGGGGGGAACCGGTTCCGGGGTCTCGCGTGAAGTACGGTACGGGGCCCTCGGGCACGGGCGGAAGAGGGCGCGGCCGTGCCTGTGGAGAACGCGCAGAATGTGCACAACTGCACGTCAGAGGTCCGAACCACTGGCGTCCGCCGGGTCAACGAGGCCTGTGTCGCGCCGAGTTGTTCAGACCGCGCCGAGGGGATCGTCGAGGACGCCGCGCACCACCGAGTGCGCCGCGCCGAGCAGCGGGCCGTGCGACGCGAGCCCCGACACGACGACGCCGTCGGCCGGTGTCGCCGTGCGGCGCGTCAACTCACGCTCCAGAGCGGGCAGAAGCCACGGCGCGAGCCGGGCCAGCGCACCGCCGAGCACCACCGCGCGCGGGTCGAGGAGGTTCACCGCGCCGGTCAGCGCGATGCCGAGGGCGGCGCCAGCGCCACGCAGTGCCCGACGGGTGGCGGCGTCGCCGGCGGCGGCCCGCTCGGCGAGCAGCGACACGCGGTCGGGGCCCGGCTCGACCCCCGCCGCGCGCAGCACCGCCTCCTCGCCCGCGTACTGCTCCAGGCAGCCGCGCCCGCCGCACGGGCACGCCGGGCCCTCGGGCCGCACCGGGACATGGCCCAGTTCGCCCGCGAACCCCCGTGTGCCGCGCAGGAGTTGACCGTCCACGACGAGGGCCGCGCCGATGCCGATCTCGGCCGACACGTGCAGGAAGTCCGCGGGGGCCTCCGCGGCCAGCCACAGCTCGGCGAGCGCGCCGAAGTTGGCCTCGTTGTCGACCGTGAGCGGCATGTCGACAGGGAGCAGCGCGGCGACGTCCGTGTCGTGCCAGTCCAGGTTCGGAGCCCGTACGACGGTGTGGGTGTCCCGCGCGACGAGGCCGGGCACTGCGACTGCGAGACCGGCCGGGCGCAGCCCTTCTGCCTCGGCCCGCGTGCTCACGTCCCGTACCAGCGCGGCGAGTTCACGCAGTACCGGACCCGGCGCGCGGCCCCGGTTGCTCACCCGGCGCTCCGCGCGCGCCCGCACGGTGCCGCTCAGGTCCACCGCGCACACCGCGAGATGGTCGACGCCCACCTCGGCGCCGAGCCCCGCCGGGCCCCGGCCGCTGACCGCGAGCGCCGAGCCGGGGCGGCCGACACCGCCGGGTCGCTGCGGGCCGAGCTCCTCCAGGAGCCCGGCCCGGATCAGCTCGTCGACCAGCGTGGAGACGGCGGCCCGGGTCAGTCCGATGTGCTGTGCCACCGCGGCCCGCGACAGCGGACCCTCGGCGGCGACCGCGTGGAGCACACGGGACAGGTTCCGGCGGCGCATGCCGTGCTGGGTGTCGGGCGTGCCCTCCCGGGGCCGGTGCACTGGAGCGGTCATGGCGACATGGTCCCAGGGTGCGCGGGGTGAGCTTCGGCCGGGGCGCCCCGGCCCGCGTCCCTCACGCCTCCTCCAGGAGCGGCGCGGCTCCCGAGAGGACCCCCGAGATGCGCTCGAGGGTCGCTTCGTCGCGCTCCACGGCGTCGAGCACGGGGCCGCGCGCCGTGTTCCAGCGGCGGGCGACGGCCGCCGGGTCCTCGCCGGTGAGCAGGCCCGCGGCCTGGGCGGCGGCGCCGAGTGCCACCAGTTCGCGGGCCTCGGGCACCTGCACGGGGCGGCCCGAGAGGCGGCGCACCGTCTGCTGCCACGCGTGGCCGCGCGCGCCTCCGCCGATGAGCAGCAGGGGAGCGGTCGGGTCGGCGTCGGCGGCGTCGTTCTCCAGGACCCGGTCGAGCGCGCCGAGCAGTGCGTGCACCGCCCCGTCGTACGCGGCCTGGAGCAGCTGGCCGCCCGTGGTGTCGTGCCGCAGGCCGGTGACCAGGCCGGACGCGTTCGGCAGGTCGGGGGTGCGCTCGCCGTCCAGGTAGGGCAGGACCGTCGCGGTGCCGCCGGCCTCGACCGCCTCCCGGTCCAGGCCGAGCAGGGCCGCGAGCCGGTCGACGGCGAGGGTGCAGTTCAGGGTGCAGGCCAGCGGCAGCCAGTCGCCGCGCGCGTCCGCGAACCCGGCGACGGTGCCGCTCGGGTCCGTGGGACGGCGCCGTGACACCGCGTACACCGTCCCGGAGGTGCCGAGGCTGAGCACGGGCGTGCCCGGCAGCAGCCCGAGACCGAGCGCGGCCGCCGCGTTGTCACCCGTCCCGGCGGCCACCAGGGTGCCCTTGGCGAAGGGGAGCTCACCGCCCCCGGCATGGACCGTGCCCGCGACCTCGCCCGGCCCGACGACCCGGGGGAGCAGCTTCGGGTCCAGGCCCACCCGGCCGAGCACGTCCTCGTCGTACGCCTCGGTCGCCGACGCCCACCATCCCGTACCGGACGCGTCGCCGCGGTCCGTGGTGCCGTCGCCCGTGAGGCGGCCGGTGAGGTAGTCGTGGGGCAGGCGCACCGCGGCCGTCGCCGCCACCGCCTCGGGCTCGTGCTCGGCGAGCCAGGCCCACTTCGACACGGTGAACGAGGCGCCCGGCACGCTGCCGAACCGCTCCGCCCAGGCCTTCGCGCCGCCCAGTTCGTCCACCAGGCGGCGGGCCTGCGGAGCGGAGCGCACGTCGTTCCACAGGAGGGCCGGACGGACCGGGCGACTCTGCGCGTCCAGCGTGACCAGGCCGTGCTGCTGGCCGCCCACCGCCACCGCGGAGGCGCGCCGGGCGGCGTCACCGCAGGCGGCGAGCGCCGTGCGCAGCGCCCGGTACCACTCCTCGGGGTCACTCTCGCGGCCCGCGCCCGACGTCACCGTGTGCGGCGCCTGGCCGCTCGCCACGACGGCGCCCGTTGCGGCGTCCACGACCAGGGCCTTCGTGGACTGCGTGGAACTGTCGATCCCGACGACAAGGGGCCCTTCGGCGCCATCGGCAGCTGACATGCGGCTCTCCTGAGTACGAAAGAAAACGAGTCCGCGTACGTGAGTACGCACGGCGGTCCGGGGCTGGCTCTTCCCAGCGGCGTGCTCGCATACTAATTTGTAAAGTGCCATGACGAAATAGGCGGGCGCACGATGCTGCTGTGTGCCCGGCGACGGCGAGGGAGCCGCGAGATGAACTATCAGCCCACCCCCGACGACAAGTTCAGCTTCGGCCTGTGGACGGTCGGCTGGCAGGGTCGCGACCCGTTCGGTGACGCCACGCGCCCGGCGCTCGACCCGGTCGAGACCGTGCAGCGCCTGGCCGAGCTCGGCGCGTACGGCGTCTCGTTCCACGACGACGACCTGATCCCGTTCGGCTCCTCCGAGACCGAGCGCGAGGCGATCGTCAAGCGCTTCCGGCAGGCGCTCGACGCGACGGGCATGAAGGTGCCCGCGGCCACCACGAACCTGTTCACGCACCCGGTCTTCAAGGACGGCGCCTTCACCGCCAACGACCGTGACATCCGTCGCTACGCGATCCGCAAGGTCATCCGCAACATCGACCTCGCCGTCGAGCTGGGCGCCACGACGTATGTCGCCTGGGGTGGCCGCGAGGGCGCCGAGTCCGGTGGTGCGAAGGACGTGCGCGACGCGCTCGACCGCATGAAGGAGGCCTTCGACCTGCTCGGCGAGTACATCACCGAACAGGGCTACGACCTGCGCTTCGCGATCGAGCCGAAGCCGAACGAGCCGCGCGGCGACATCCTCCTGCCGACCGTCGGCCACGCGCTGGCGTTCATCGAGCGCCTGGAGCGTCCCGAGCTGTTCGGCGTGAACCCGGAGGTGGGGCACGAGCAGATGGCGGGCCTGAACTTCCCGCACGGCATCGCCCAGGCCCTGTGGGCCGGCAAGCTCTACCACATCGACCTCAACGGCCAGAACGGCATCAAGTACGACCAGGACCTGCGCTTCGGCGTCGGCGACACGCGCGCCGCGTTCTGGCTCGTGGACCTCCTGGAGTCGGCCGGCTACAGCGGCCCGAAGGTCTTCGACTTCAAGCCGCCGCGGACCGAGAACTTCGACGGCGTGTGGGAGTCGGCCGCCGGCTGCATGCGCAACTACCTGATCCTCAAGGACCGCGCGGCCGCGTTCCGAGCCGACCCGGAGGTGCAGGAGGCGCTGCGCGCGTCGCGGCTCGACCAGCTCGCGCAGCCGACGGCGGCGGAGGGCCTGGCCGAGCTCCTCGCGGACAAGGCCGCGTTCGAGGAGTTCGACGTGACGGCCGCCGCCGAGCGCGGGATGGCGTTCGAGCGCCTCGACCAGCTGGCGATGGACCACCTGCTGGGCGCCCGCGGCTGACGTAGCGGGGCGGTGTCTCGGGAGGGTTTCCGGTGGGGCGGTTCGGCGCCAACTTCCCTCCAGGGGTCGCGTGTTGACGCGGCGGCGGGGACCCTGGGGGGATGGCCGTCCCTCCGCCTCCGCCGCAGCCGCCCCCGCCGCCCAGTGACCTGCCGCCTCCGGGCGGCGGGTACGGCCCCCCGCCCGGAGGGTCCTTCGGGGCGCCGCCGCCGGACGGCCCGCGGGGCCCCGGCAGGCGCCCGTACCTTCTCATCGCCGTGCTCGTCGCCCTCGTGGTGATCGTCGGCGCGGTGGTCCTGGTGATGACCCGCTCGTCGGGCGACGACGACGAGCCGTCGCCCGGCAAGAGCAGTCACACCAGTCAAAGCGGTTCGCCGAAACCGTCGTTGAGCATTCCGAGCGAGATCCCCAGCGAGCTGCCGAGTGAACTCCCGAGCGGCCTGCCGTCGAAGATTCCGACGAAGCTCCCGAGCGAGATTCCGAGCGGGCTGCTGCCCAGCGACGTGGAGAGCCTGCTGCCCTGAGGCGGCGAGGACCCCTGGAGGAATCGCTGTGACAGGCCGGGCCCTACAGTGCGCCCTTCGGCAGCCGCACGTACGTCACCTTCGTCTCGATGCCGCTGTCCACGAGCCGTCCGTCCGCGTCGAACGCGCCCGTGCCGTCGGTCATCCCGAAGTCGTTGTCGTTGATCAGCGCGAGCGTGTCGCGGCCGGCCACGGCGACGCCCTCGATCTTGTCCTGCACCCCGTCGACCGTGTTCAGGTCCACCACGAGCCGCTTCGCGAGGATCGGCACGCCCGACGCCGCGGGGTCGTCGAGCTGCTCCAGTGACGGGGACGTCGCGTCGTCGTCCCACCGCTCGCCCAGAATGTTCGCGCCGTGCGTGAGCCGCACCTCCTGGAGGCGGGCCGCCTTGTCGGTGCGCTCCTCGACGAGGAGCCGGTCGCCGCCGAGCGCGACGACCGAGGAGATCTTCAGCTCGGACGGGTCGTCCTCGCCCGGGTCGACGACGTCCACCGCGTCGAAGCGGTACGCGTACTCGGCCGTGACCGCCTGCTTCTTCGGCGAGAACCGCAGCAGCCGCGTGGTCCGCGACGCCTCCCCGGCGTCGGTGTCCGGCAGCGACAGTGGGCTCTGCACCGCCAACACCAGGTCACCGCCGGGCAGTTGGGCCAGTCCCTCGAAGCCCCGGTTGACCTTGCGGTGCAGCAGGACCGACGGAAGCGACTCGACCACCGGGTAGTCGGCGCCCTTCAGGACGAGCCCCTTGGGCACGTGCCGCGCGAGCACCTTCCCGTGCGCGGAGACGTGCACGAGCGAGGGGCCGTACTCGTCGACCAGCCAGAACGATCCGTCGGCCGCCCGCACGACACCCTCGGTGTCCAGGCCGTTCGGGTCGTACGAGAGAGGGGTCGACGCGTCGTACGAGTACGGCTTCTCGTCCCGGGCCTCCTGGTTCGGCAGGCCGGTGACGGGCCTGCCGGACGACGTCGTCAGCGGGATCGCCCGCACCACCTTCACCCGGTCGCCGGTGACGCGGATCTTCACGAGCGCCGGGTCGAAGCCGGGCACGGGGAAGGTGCGGCGCTTGCTCCCGGACACCTTGATCTGACCGTTCGGGCCGCGGTCGGTCACCGTCCAGTACTCGCCCTCGCGGCCCGCCGGGTAGATGTCGGAGCCGATGCCGCCCAGGTCGACGCCGCGGTCGTCGGCCACCGTGCCCGGCAGCAGGGCATTGCTGAACCGCCCCAGCGGCAGGTCGCCGAGCGTCGCGCTCCCCGTCACCCCGGCCGCACCGGAACCGCCCGGCGCGGCACCCGTCGCGGTCCCGGCCACGGCGATCGCGGCCAGCACGGCAAGGGGCACCCCGGCGGCGACGGAACGGCGGACGACGCGGCGCTTGCCGGGAACGAGCGGGGACATGGGGCCTCCTGAGGCGCGTGAACCGTGAACGGCGAACTGGGCTCACCGTCGACCCCGGCGCCGAACTCCCGGTGACGGCCGGGTGAATACGGGTGAACGCGAGAACGGCGCACTCCTCGCGAAAACCGTGGCCCGTGCCCCGTGCCCCGTGCCCCGTGCCCCGTGCCCCGTCCGGCCGGGCCCGTAGGCTCCTGCCCGTGACAGCACCTACCTTGCGCGCGACCGAGTGGAACGGGACGGCGTGGGACGACCCGTCCGACGACCGACTGCACGATCTGCTCGCCGACATGAACCTGACCCACCGGCACGTGGTCGTGGCCCGCCTCGACCGTGAGCCGGCCGGCCAGCACTACATGCAGGTCGCCCTGAACGACGACCTGAGCTACCAGATCGAGTACCGCGACGGCGGCCCCGACCGCCATTTCCAGGCCCATGTCCCGTGCGACGGCAGCCCGTTCGCCGTGGAGCCGGTGGCCGCGGTGCTGGCCGACTGGGCACGCGACCGGCCCGGCTGGCGCGACGCCCTTGCCTGGCGGCCCTGGCCCGACCTCGATCCGTCCTGAGGGAGGGTCTCGCGTCGCGCGTCCGACGCATCCACGTCAACCGCTGCGTCGGCGAGCGCGCAGAGCGGTCCAGTGGCGCAGGCGTTCGGAAATCTGGGACTCGTATCCGTTGCGGGTGGGCGTGTAGTACGTCTCGCGCTCCATGGCCTCGGGGAAGTAGTCGGCGCCGGAGAAGCCGTCGGTGGCGTCGGGGTCGTACGCGTAGTCCTTGCCGTAGCCGAGGTCCTTCATCAGGCGGGTCGGCGCGTTGAGGATGTGGGCGGGCGGCATGAGGGAACCGGTGCGGCGCGCGCTTTCGCCCGCCCTGGTGAAGCCGCGGTAGACGGCGATGGACTTGGGGGCGGTGGCGAGGTAGACGACTGCCTGGGCGATCGCCAACTCGCCCTCGGGAGAGCCGAGTCGCTCGTACACGTCCCAGGCCGCGAGGGCCTGCTGGACCGCATGGGGGTCGGCCATGCCGATGTCCTCGTTGGCAAAGCGGGTCAGGCGGCGGGCGATGAAGAGGGGGTCCTCACCGCCGTCGAGCATGCGGGCGAGCCAGTACAGGGCCGCGTCCGGGTCGGAGCCGCGCATCGCCTTGTGGAGCGCGGAGATCAGGTTGTAGTGGCCCTCCTGCGCCTTGTCGTACAGCGGGGCGCGCTGCTGGACGTGGCCGGCGAGCGCCGCGGTGTCCAACACGGGCCCGGAGGCCGGAAGTTGTTCGGCCATGTTGAGCAAGTAGCGGCCGTCGCCGTCGGCCATGGCGATCAGGGCACGGCGGGCGTCGTCGTCCAGGGGCAGCGGGTGGCCGGTGAGGTGTTCGGCGCGGTCCAGGAGCGTGGACAGGGCGGATTCGTCGAGGCGTTTGAGGACGAGGACCTGGGTGCGGGAGAGCAGGGCGCCGTTGAGTTCGAAGCTGGGGTTCTCGGTGGTGGCGCCGATCAGGGTGACCGTGCCGTCCTCGACGTAGGGCAGGAAGCTGTCCTGCTGGGCGCGGTTGAAGCGGTGGATCTCGTCGACGAACAGCAGGGTGCCCTGGCCGACGGAGCGCCGGCTGCGGGCGGCGGCGAACACCTTGCGCAACTCGGCCACGCCGGAGAAGGTCGCCGACACCGGTGCGAAGGCCAGTCCTGCGGCGTCGGCGAGAAGACGGGCGATGGTCGTCTTGCCGACGCCGGGAGGCCCCCACAGGATCGCGGAGCAGAGACGGTGCTGGGCAATCATGCGGCCGAGCGGGGCGTCCGCGGCGAGGAGGTGGTCCTGGCCGACGACGTCTTCCAGCCGGGTGGGACGCAGGCGGTCGGCGAGTGGCCGGGCGGGCTCCTCGTCGAAGAGCGGCAGGGTCGGTTCCATCGGTCTCTCGGATCGCGGGCGAGGGTGTGCGGGCATGTCGAGCCTTGCACGGGGCACTGACAGGCGCGGGTTCAGCGGCTCGCGAGCGCGCCCTCGGTGCTCATCGTCGGGTACGGGGGCGGTCGCGCCGCGGCAGCCGCTCGACGGCCAGGTCGTAGGAATCCTCGACTGCGTCGGTGACCAGCCGCTCGGTGATGCCGGGGCCCGGTCCGAGCGAGATCCAGTGCCGTTTGTCGAGGTAGCGGCCCGGTGTGATCGATGCGTGGCCGTGCACGAGCCCGCGCGCATGTTCCGGTTCGCACTTGACCGTGATGATCTGCTCGTCCGGGTCGTCGGTGACGATCAGGAACACCTTGCCCGCGACCTTGTACACGTCCAGGTGCTCGGTGAACGGGTAACCGTGGTCCGTCCCCGGCAGCGCGAGCGCCGCGTGGCGGGCGGCGTCCTGGAGCCTGTCGCCGGCCGTGCTCACCGGGCCGCCCGCATCCGGGTGCCGTAGGTGTGCGGGGCGACGGGCTGCTCGGCCCTGGGCAGGCGGGCGACGACGAGCCGGTAGGAGTCGGTGACGAGTTCGTCGACGAGTGCTCTGTCGATGCCGTCGCCGCCCTCCAGCGTGATCCAGTGCTTCTTGTTCATGTGGTAGCCGGGGGTGATGTGCGCGTACCGCTCCCGCAGGGCGTGGGCCTCGCCGGGGTCCGCCTTGAGGATCACGACGGGGCGGCCGGGGACCTCGGTCATCAGCATGAACACCTTGCCGCGCACCTTGAAGACTTCCCAGTCGTCGCCGAAGGGATGCTCCAGCCGGGCTCCGGGCAGTTCCTCGGCGCGGTCGGCGGCCATCTTGTGCAGGGTCGTTCCGTTCATGGGGCGTTGCCTTCCTTGCGGCGTGATCGCGGCAGCAACCCCATTCTTCGGCCGAAGCCGGCCATTAGGGCGGTAGGCTGCGGACACATGATGGTCGACAAGCGACACCCCGGCCTGAGCGGACCGGGCGGACCGGCCGCGGTGCCGTTGTACGGTTTCCAGCCCCCGGTCGGCACCCCGTACGGCCTTGAAGTGGGCACCGTCGAGGACTTCTTCGCCCAGCACGACGACTGGCCGTGGAACCCGCCGGTCCCCGGCCGTGCCTCCTTCCACTACCTCATCGCCGTCACCGAGGGTGAGCTGCGGCACGACGTCGACCACGTCACCCGGACCGTCACCCCCGGCCAGTGGCTGTGGGTACGCCCCGGGCACGCGCAGTGCTGGCATCCGCCCGGCGCCGCCCGCGGCCCGTTCATCCTGTTCGAACCGGACGTACTGCGGCCCGACATCGCCCGCCTCCTGGCCCCGCTCACCGCACACGAGGCTCCTGCCGTGCTGAGCCCGCACCCCGACGACGCCGCCTGGCTCCAGCAGACGGCACTCCAGCTTCTGGACGAACACCGCGCACTGGGGCGCCGCCCCCTCGACGTCCACCACGCCCTACGGCGCAGCCTCCTCGAATCGCTCCTGCTGCGCCTCGCGGGCGCCCCCGGGATCACCCCCGCTGGCACGAGTGCCGACACACGCCGTGCCGACACGCGCCGTGGCGACACCTACCGGCGGTTCGCGGACGCCCTGGAGCTGCACTTCCGCGAAGTGCACCGGGCCGCCGATTACGCGCAGTTGCTCGGCTGCTCGGTCCGCACCCTCAGCCGGGCTGCCCGGGAAGCCACCGGCAAGACGGTGCGTGAGGTCATCGACGAGAGACGTCTGCTCGAGGCCCGGCGCCTGCTGACAAGCGCCCGATGGGACGCCCGGTCCGTGGCCGACCACCTCGGCTTCACCGACCCCGCGAACTTCGGCCGCTTCTTCCGCGACCGTACCGGTCTGACGCCGGCGGCCTACGCGTGCTCTTCGGTGTAGCGAGCGCCGATCCACTCTTCGGGAGGATTCCGTGGCCGGCGCCGCAGCCCGGCTTGCGTGCGGGCACCGGCACGTTGTCGATCCTCAGTGAGTCGCGGCCGCCTGGCCGGGCGACGACCACCGTCAGGGGCGGTCGATGCCCTCCCACACGTCGAGGGCCTGCTGGTAGTGGGCAGTGGCCTCGAAGGGAGGATGGCCGACGCTTGTTGCGGTGGGCCGGTTCGTGACGGCGGGCCACAGACGGGTCTGCTCTCCGGTGGCGAAGTCCAGCACGATGTCGCGGATACGCGTGTCACGCTCGGCCTGTTCCGCGCTGCGGCCCGGCTGTTCCTGGCCGACCAGGGCGTACATCTCGGAGCCGTGCACGGCGGGCGCACCCTCGGCGGGCCCGACCAGGAGGAGATGGGCGTTGCCGCCCGCGGCGGCGTGGGCCAGGGCACCCCGGGCTGCGGGGAGCCCGAAGATGTAGTCCGTCAGGAGTGCGGCGCGGACCTCGGCCGGGGTACGGCCGCCCTGGTCGTAGGCGTCGACGATCTTCTGGGCGCGTGAGCGGGGAATGCGCCACCCCGCGACCTCGTCGACGATGCTCTCGACGGTGTGCGGGTCGAACCGGTCGAGGTCGTTCGCCACCCACCAGCCCATGTCGTCGCTGGCCATGCTCAGCAGCACGTCGACATCCCGGTGTGCGCCCGAGGCGAGGACGTCCATGGGGTGGGCGTGCAGCACCGCGCCCGGCTGTGCGATGTCCAGCACCACGCCGAGGCTCTTGCCGTCGATCCCGCCACGCACGCCGAGGTCAGTGGGGGTGACCTTGTGCAGGGCGGCCACCAGGGAAGCGGTGTCGAGGTCGAGCAGTTTCTCGGGGTCGTCCGCGACGCCGAGTTCGGTGACGAAAAGGTGGGCGAGCTGCTCGGCCCACCAGGCCGGCTGGAGACGCGAGGGCCCGGCGGAGAACCCGGCCAGACGCTGGTACAGGCCGTCGGCGGAGGCAGCGCCGAGCAACCCGAAGGTGGAATAGGCGCCGCCGCTGTGGCCGTAGACGGTGACGTTGTCCGGGTCGCCGCCGAAGTGGGCGATGTTCTGCTTGATCCAGGTGAGCGCGGCGATGACGTCTTGCAGGCACAGGTTGCTCGCCTCCGCGAGCCGCCCGCCGTACTGCGAGAGCGAGACCGCGCCCAGGGCGCCCAGCCGGTAGTTGAGGGACACGCCCACCACGCGTCCCGACGCGGCGAGACCGGAGGCGTTCGAGGTGATCTGCGTGTTCGCGCCGAACTCGAATCCGCCGCCGTGGATGTACACGGCCACCGGCAGCGCCGTGCCGGCCGGCTGCTCGGGGGCCCACACGTTCAGGTTCAGGCAGCCCTCGCCCGTCCCGCTGTCCGCCTCGAGCCAGTCGCCGGTGTCGGGCTGGACGGAGGCGACGCCCTTGCGGTCGTAGGGCAGGTCCGGATCGAAGCCGGCGACCACGGGGCTGCGGTAACGCTCGGCGGTGGCGTACGGAATTCCCCACCAGGACCGCACCCCTGATGCGGTCGGAGCCGTGAGTGTGGTGGCGGTCATGGCAGATCCTTACGCCGTGGTTCGGGTGATGTGCGAAGGCGCGGCGGCTGATTGCTCGCCGTGACGCGCCCTCCCATCCTTCCCCTGGACCCGACGGACGGCCCGTCGGGCAGCGGCCACCCGATGGTCGGTAGGCGACTCTTTGCGCCTACCGCCCTGGACGACACTCCGTGGAATCCATCAGCAGGTACTCGCCCGGCCGCGCCGGCCGCAGCTTCCCGTAGAGGCCCTCCGGGCGTTCGGCGATGTCCGCCTCCCCGCACCCGTCGCCCTTCCTCGTCCTGCTAGAGCTTCAGCGCGTCCACCGAATCCTTGGCCTCCTTCAGCCCCGCCCCGGTGATCCGGCGGTAGACCTTGATCGCCTCGATCTCCTTGCCCTGCAACACCAGCGCCCGTACCTCACTCAGGCCATCCGGCTCGGGCTCGGTGATGCCCAAGTGGTCGAGGACGAGGTCGAGTCGGCGGTCGATTCGGTCCACCTTGCGCTCAAGTCCCCGGATCTTGAGGCTCATGGAGGAGCTCAACCAGCTGACGGCGAGGATCAGGACGATCAGGAAATAGAACATGACCGGAGCTTAGGTGACCTGGTCACCCGCACCCTTGGCCCTCAGCTCTCCGCCCTTGACGCCCCGCCCTGCCCGCGGGTGAACGAAGGGATCGTATCGATCGCAAGTGATCGATACGATGGGCCGCTCAGGGGTGAGGCACGGGCCGCGGGCCCATGGACAGGGGAGGCCGGATCGTGCGGCTGCACGTCGATCGGCGTCATGAACGGCTGCTCGAACTGGTGAGGGAGCGCGGCACTGCGCGTGTCGCCGATCTCGCCCGTGAGCTGGGCGTCTCGCCGGTCACGCTGCGCAGGGACGTCGAGATGCTCGCCGCTCAGGGCCGGCTCCAGCGGCTGCACGGCTCCGTCGTCTGGCCGGACGACAGCGCCGTGCGGGAGCAGGGCCGGACGGCCGCGGCGCCCGGCGCGGGCACCGTCGTCGGGATGGTCGTACCGACCACCGAGTACTACTACGCGGAAGTGGTGCGCGGCGCCAGGGACGCCGTGGAGGCGTGCGGGGCGCGCCTCGTCGTCGCGCTCTCGCGCTATCTGCCCGGTGAGGACGCGGCGCAGGTCGAGCGGCTGCTCGGCGCCGGTGCCGACGGGCTGCTCCTGACGCCGAGTTGGGATCGCGGTGAGCCCGCCGCGGGGGAGGGGCGGTGGATCACCGAGCTGCCCGTGCCGACCGTCCTCGTCGAGCGGTCGGCGCCGCACGGCCACCCGGTCGCGGCCCTCGACCGGGTCCGCTCCGACCACGCCCACGGCGCCGCCGCCGCTGTCCGTCACCTCGCCGCGCTCGGCCACCGCGCCGTCGCCCTCGCGGCCCAGGAGTCGCCCACCAGCGGCCGGCTGAGACTCGGCTACGAGGCGGCCGTGACCGCGCTCGGGCTCACCCCCGCGCCCCGCCTGGTGCACGATCCCGCCGCCACGGAGGCCGAGCGGTTCGAGTGGACCTTCGCGTATTTGCGCGGGGCCGTCGAGGAGCACGGGGTGAGCGCCGCGATCCTGCACAGCGACGCCGACGCGATCGTCCTCGTGCCCCGGCTGCGGGCGTGCGGCGTGCGCGTCCCCGACGACCTGGCCGTCATCACGTACGACGACGAGATCGCCGACCTCGCCGACCTGCCGCTCACCGCGGTCGCCCCGGCCAAGCGGACCGTGGGCCGGCGCGCCGCGGAACTTCTGCTGTCCCGCCTCGCCGACTCCGCCGGACCGGGACAACACCTCGACATCCTCCCTGAGTTGAGGGTGCGTGCCTCATGCGGCGCGTCAGGTGGATCGTCCGTCACGCCAGGCGCACGGTCACCTTCTGCGTGACGCCCCCGGCCGCGCTCAGGTCACCGAACGTCAGCCGCAGTTCCCGGCCCACCTCGGCGCCCGTCACCGAACCCGGCTTCGACGCAACGGACTTGACGGGCCGTCGCCAGATCAGCGTGGCACCCTTCACCGTACGGTTGGGGTCGGCCACGCACACCGTCGCCGTCCCGTCGCGCCGCTCCCGGATCTGCACGACCAGCGGCGCGTCCACGGTCACCTTGCCGACCGCGCCCGGCTCCCAGAACGTGACGCCGGTGAACCCGAGCGACGGCACCCGTACCCCTTGCGCCGCAGCCGAGTTGACGGTCACGGCAAGCCAGTCGGCGTCCGACGCCCGCGCGGCCGTGCGCAGTTCACTCGCGCCCGGCAGGAGCACGTACGCGTACGAGGCGTCCGTCGGGTCCGTGCCGTGGTCGGCGAGAAGGGTGACATAGCGGCGGGTGACCGGGTCCGTGGAACCGCCGCCGTTGATGGCCTTCCACGTCCCCGTACGCTCCTCGCGCAGTGCCGTCAGCGAAGCGCCGCCGGGGAAGACGTAGCCGCCGTGCCCGGCCACATGCGCCCAACGCGCCCGGGGGAAGGCCGAGTTCCACGGGTGCGCGGTGGGCTGGGGGCGGCCGTCGACCGTCAGCCGGGCCGTGCCCGACGCCCCCAGGTTGCGGGAGTCGACGACGCTCTCCACGCCGGCGCCGTCCGTGCTCGTGATGCCCGCGCCCAGGCAGACCACCGCGTCGTCCAGGAAGAACCACGTCTTCTTCGCGCGCAGCGTCGAGGAGAGGCCGCGCGTGTCCTGCGCCAGCGCCGCGTACGTGCCGTCCGTCGCCCCGCCCACCCACGTCGTCGCCGGCCGGGCCGCACCCCAGGTGCCGCCCTCCGCGTCCGCCAGCGTCTTGCGCGAGACGGTCGTGCCGGGCAGCCGGTACGGGTCCACGGTCGGCCAGTAGCCGTCGCTGTACTGCCCGCCGCCCGCACTGTCACCCGCGGCCCACCAATAGAGCATCCCCGAACCGGTGTGCCAGCCGCGGACGTTCTCGCCGTTGCCGTTCTCGTAGAACGTGATCGCCTTCGACGACATCGACACCGACGCCGTGAACCGGCTCGTGCGGTGCGCGGAGCGTGCCATCGAGGGGAAGACCAGCGACCCGGTCGGCTCGGCCGCCGGCTTCACCGCGGAGTCGTCGAGCAGGGCCGCGACCCGGGAGAGCGCGGCGACGCCGAGCGTGCGGCCCGTCGTCACGTCGCTGTAGCGGTCGCGCGTGTACCAGCCCTTGGCGAGCGCCCGCCAGCGCGCGTTCTCCTCGGCGCTCGCGCCCTGCCCGAGGAGCAGGATCGACGCGATGACCGCGTGCCCGCGGGAGTGGTCGTCCTGCTGGATCCTCAGCGGGTCGGTGGCGACCAGACCACGGCTGATCGCGCGCCCCGACACGTTGTCGACCATCAGGCCGTCGTGCAGGAACGGCGCGTAGGAAGCCTCCACCGAGTCCAGGAAGATCTGCCGTCCGCTGTCGGTGATCGCCCACGTCGACCCGCCGAGCAGCGCGAACAGCTTGCTCAGACCGTCGATGAGGACGGCCCCGTACGAGCCGGTGTACGGCACGTAGGTGTGCTGGATGAGCGACCCGTCCGCGTACAGGCCGTCGCCCGACGTGACGTACGGGAACACCGGCGAGATCGCGTCACGGGCGAGGGCGACCTTCGCCGCGGTGCCGTCGAGGATGCCGCGCAGGGCGAGGACGCGGCACAGGTCGATGCGGTTGGCGCCGGTGCTCGTGCCGGTGTACTTCGACACGAGCGAGTCCGGTACGAAGTGGTCGATCGCCTCGCCCGCCGCCGTCAGCTGCTCGGCGCTCAGGTGCTCGTACATGAGCACGCAGATGTCGAGCAGTCGCTGCGGGGCGCCTATCTGGAAGTTGTACCAATTTCCGTACTGCGTCTGGGACTTGTTGTAGACCTGCGCGCTGAGATGGTCGACGGCCGTCAGGATCGCCGCCTTGAGGGAGGCGTCGCCCGTCAGGCCGGTGCCCGGCTGGCAGAACGCCTCGGCCATCGACCGCAGCCGCTCGTAACTCGTCTGGATCTTCTCCGAGTAGCCGTACGACTCCGTGTCCGTGTCGGGCTCCGGATCGCCGAACACGGCATCGGGCCACAGGGAGCCGGTCGCCGGGGCCATCGCGTCCTGCCACGCCTTCGCCTGCGTACCGAGCGTCGCGAGCTTCGAGCGGAACGGTTCGGCGGTCGGGCTGAACCCTTCACCGAGGTACAACGCCCGCCATTTCGAGCGCAGTTGGGCGAACTCGTCGTCGGCGGCCCCGGCCGCGCTCACGGGGACGGCCGAGGCCGGACGGGGAACGCCGACGGCGAGCGCTGTACCGGCGGCCGCGCTCGTGGCCAGGAAGGCGCGACGGGACCAAGGGGACGACATCATGAAGAGCTCCGGAGGCTGGAGGGTCCGCTGGGAGTAAGCGGTTTCTAGCACCCGGTGTTCCAAACGCTCAAGAGAATCGGCCGAATTGATCGTTTCGATCGTTCGGGCGGGCGGGCGGGCAGGCCGGACGGCCCCGGGGTGACGCCGTCCGGCGACGACCTGCTGGGCGGCCCGCTCCTCGCGGTCGGCCACAGCTCCGCCAGCGACCTGCTGCACGGACTGTGCGCGGGGGCCCGCCTGATGACCGGTGTGCAGGCGCTCAGGCCGCGACCCACACCGTCGTGATGTTGCAGAACTCCTTGATGCCGTGGCCCGACAGCTCGCGCCCGTAGCCGGAGCGCTTGGCGCCGCCGAAGGGGAGCGCCGGGTGCGAGGCCGTCATGCCGTTCACGAAGACGCCGCCCGCCTGGCTGTCGCGCGCGAACCGCTCGATCTCGTCCTCGTCCGTGGTCCAGAGGTTCGAACTCAGCCCGAACGGCGTGTCGTTGGCGACCCGGACCGCCTCGTCCAGGTCCGCGACGCGGTACAGCGTGGCGACCGGCCCGAAGGTCTCCTCGCGGTGGATCCGCATCTCCGGCGTCACATCGGCGATCACCGTCGGCTCGTAGAACCAGCCGCGGTCCGCGAAGTCCTTCGGCCGCTGCCCGCCGCACAGCACCGTCGCCCCGGCCTCGACGGCGTCGTCGACCAGCTCCTCCAGGTCCGTGCGGCCCTGTTCGCTGGCGAGCGGCCCGACGTCCGTGTCCTCGTCGAGCGGGTCGCCGACCCGCAGCGCCCGCATGCCCGCGACGAACGCGTCCCGGAACTCCTCGAAGACGTCCTCGTGCACGATGAACCGCTTCGCCGCGATGCACGACTGCCCGTTGTTCTGCACGCGCGCCGTCACCGCGGTCTTCGCCGCCTTCGCCACGTCCGCCGACGGCAGGACCACGTACGGGTCGCTGCCGCCCAGCTCCAGGACCGTCTTCTTCACCTCGTCGCCCGCGACCGCCGCGACCGAGCGGCCCGCGGGTTCACTGCCGGTGAGCGTCGCCGCCACCACCCGCTCGTCGCGCAGAATGCCCTCGACCGCGCCCGAACCGATCAGGAGGGTCTGGAAACAGCCCTCGCGGAACCCGGCCCTGCGGAACAGGTCCTCCAGGTAGAGCGCTGTCTGCGGCACGTTCGACGCGTGCTTGAGCAGCCCCACGTTCCCCGCCATCAGCGCGGGCGCCGCGAACCGCACGACCTGCCACAGGGGGAAGTTCCACGGCATCACCGCGAGCACCGGGCCGAGCGGCCGGTAGCGGACCACGGCGCGGCTCGCCCCGGAGTCCTTCACGTCCGCCTCGGCCGGGTGCTCGTCGGCGAGCAGATGCTGCGCGTTCTGCGCGTACCAGCGCATCGTCTTCGCGCACTTCGACGCCTCGGCGCGGGCCGCCGCGACCGGCTTGCCCATCTCCGTCGTCATCACGCGGGCGATGTCCGGGGTGTCGGCGTCCAGCAGGTCGGCGGCCCGCTGCAGCAGCCGTGCCCGGTCGAAGAACGTCGTCGTGCGATACGCGTCGAACGCCGCGGCCGCCCGGGCGAGCTTCACCTCGACGTCCTCGTCGGAGAGGGCGTCGTACGTCTTCAGCGTCTCGCCGGTGGCGGGGTTCACCGTCGCGATGGGCATGGGGGAGACCTCCTGAGCGCGGTTCCTTCGACCTTCCCGCGCGGCGCGGGGCGGCGCAACGCGGGCCGCCCCGGGTACCCGCCGCACCGCACGTCAGACCTGCTCCGCGAGCCGGTCCAGGAACACCGTCTGCGCCTTCACCACGGCGGCCCGCGCCGCGTCGAGCCCGAACCAGGAGACCCGGTCCAGCTCGGGGAACTCGGCCTCCTTGCCCGAGCCGCGCGGCCACTCCATCGTGAACGTCCCCGGCACCACGTCCGCCGGGTCGAGATCGGCCTCCACCGCCCACACGGTCACGTGCTTCCCGCCCGACTGCACCGTGTCGCCGAGCGGCAGCGGCGTCCCGTCCGGCGCGGGCAGCCCCAGCTCCTCGCGGAACTCGCGCCGCGCCGCGTCCCACGGCGTCTCGTCGTCCCCGTACTCACCCTTGGGCACGCTCCACGCCCCGGCGTCCTTGCGCGCCCAGAACGGACCGCCCATGTGCCCGAGGAGCACCTCGACGCCCGCCGGGGTGCGGCGGAAGAGGAGGAGGCCCGCGCTCTGTTTCCTTCGCTTCGTCCCGTCAGCCATGGGTCCCAGTGTCGGTCAGTCCCGGTGCAGATACCGGATGACCGCGAGTACACGCCGGTTGTGGTCCTCCGACGCGGGCAGCCCGAGCTTGCCGAAGATCGCCGCCACATGTTTCTCGACGGTGCCCGCGGAGACGTGCAGGGACTGCGCGATCGCCGCGTTCGAACGGCCCTCGGCCATCAGTGTGAGGACGTCGCGCTCGCGGCCGGTGAGCGCCGAGATCTCCTCGGTGCGCCGGCCCGCCCCGGCCAGCTGCGTCACCACCTCCGGGTCGAGGGCGGTGCCGCCGGCCGCGACGCGGGCGAGCGCGTCGGTGAACTCCGCGACGTTCGCCACCCGTTCCTTGAGTAGATAGCCGACGCCAGCCGAGCCTTCGGCGAGCAGCCGCGTCGCGTACTTCGTCTCCACGTACTGCGAGAAGAGGAGCACGCCGGTGCCGGGCCGCTCGCGCCGGATGTCGATCGCCGCGCGCAGCCCGTCGTCCGTGTGGGTCGGCGGCATCCGGATGTCGACGACCGCGACATCGGGCTCGTGCTCGGCGACCGCCGCGCGCAGGGCGTCCGCGTCGCCGACGGACGCCGCCACCTCGTGGCCGCGCATCCCGAGCATCTGGGCGAGGAGCTCCCGCAGCACGGCGGCGTCCTCGGCGATCACTACACGCATACCGGGAGCCTCGCACACCTCGTGTTCCGCCGGGCGGGATCAGGCATGCAGCGGCAGCCGCACCGCGACCGACGTCGGCCCGCCCGCGGGGCTCGCCACGTCCAGGGCGCCGTCCACCGTCCGCACCCGCTGCACCAGACCCGCAAGCCCGCCGCCCTCCTCGATGCGGGCGCCGCCGCGCCCGTCGTCCGTGACCCGCAGCCTCAACACGCCGCCGCCCGCAGCGAGTTCGACGGTGCAGCGGGTCGCGCCGCTGTGCTTGATGACGTTGGCGAGGAGTTCCGACGCGCAGTAGTACGCGAGGCTCTCGATCGCCGGGGTCGGCCGCTCCGGCGCGTCCACGCTCACCTCGACGGGGAGCGCGGCGCGGGCCGCGAGCGTCGTCAGGGCGCCTGCGAGACCCTCGTCGAGTGCCGGTGGATGCAGCCCGCGCGACAGGTCGCGCAACTCGGTCAGCGCCTCCGTCGCGTTGTCCCGCGCGCCCTCGATCAGGCGGCGCAGCTCGGGCCGGTCCCGGTCGTCGAGCTGCTCCCGCGCCATGTCGAGGCTCATCGCGAGCGCCACGAGCCGCACCTGCGCCCCGTCGTGCAGATCGCGCTCGAGCCGCCGCAGCCGTTCGTTCGCGTCGTCCACGGCGAGGGCCCGGGTCTCCTCCAAGTCTCGTACCCGCTCGGCCAGTCGGTCGGGTCCGAGCAGTGAGCGTACGAGCCTGCGGTCCGCCGACACGGTCGCACGCGTCAGCCACGGCGCGATGACGAGAATCGCGCAGCCCGCCACCGTCGCCCCCAACGCGCCGGCCAGGGAGTGGACTTCGGGGGAGCCGCCGAACGGCAACGGCGTCACCAGGTTCACGTCGTCCGGCGCGAACGCCCACCGCACCGGCGCGACCACGTTCACCGCGCCGATCACCCACCACGACACCGCGTACAGCGTCACCATCGCAACCGGCAGCCGCACCAGGACGTACGCCACCGCCCGCCACGCGGCCCCGTCCCGCAGCCGCGCCTCCGTACGGGCGAGCACGCCGCCGTCCGCTCGCGGCCCGCCCGGCGCCGCCACCCGCTCGCTCAACAGGCTCCGGGCGAGGCGCCGTTGGAGGGATCCGAGGCCGCGCGCCAGGGCGAGCCCCGCCATCAGGAACAGCACACCGAGCGCCGCCCCGAGCAGCGTCAGCGTCAGCGCCGAACCCAGCGCCAGGGCGACGACCACCAGTAGGAAGCCCGCGAGCGCGGGGACGGAGGACGCGAGGCCGTACAGGGCCTCCGCCCATGCCCGCCGCGTCGCGAACGCGGTCACGGCCTCACGCATCACGGCGCACCAGGTGCCGGCCGCCCACCGTGAGGAACGCCGCCGTGTACAGGCACAGGACCACGAACCCCGCCCACGGCGACAGCATCCCGTCGACCGGCACGGTCACCGCGAGCGAGTTGCCCGCGATCATCGTCGGGAAGAACTTGGCGACCGCCGTCCCGGTCGTCCCCGCCATCAGCGCGGGCAGCACGTACATCAGGCCCACGAAGGAGCCGATCGCGGCCGCCGTGTGCCGGGTGATCGCACCGATCCCGACCCCGATCAGGCCGACCATCGCGAGATAGGCCCCCGACATCACAACCGCGCGCAGCACGTCCGGGTCGCCGAGCGACGGATGCGGCACGTCGGCGCCGAGCGCCGCGCGCCCCGCCACGAACGCCACGAACGTCACCGACTCGCCCACCACCAGGGCGAGTCCGCCGAACACGACCGCCTTCGCCGTGAGCACGAGACGCCGGTCGGGCACCGCGGTCAGCGTCGAGCGGATCGTGCCCGACGCGTACTCGCCGGTGACGACGAGGACACCGAGCACCCCGATGACGAGCTGACCGAGCGCCACCCCCGCGAGGACGTTGTTCGTCGGATCGAAGGCCGCCACCTTCGAAGCCCCGTGCGGCGCCTTGGTGTTGGCCATCGTCACCACACCCATCGCGATCATCGCGAAGACCGTCAGGAGCAGCGCGTACGCGGTCGACCGCAGACTGCGCAGCTTCACCCACTCCATGCGCGCCGCGTCCCGCAGGCCGTGGCGGTCGCCGATCGCGGGCGCGTACCCCATGCCGCTCATCGTGCCCCTCCTGCCTGGTACGTGGCCGACGCCGCCGTCAGCGCGAAGAAGGCCTCCTCCAACGACCGCCCGGACGCGGTGAGTTCGGCCACCGACGTGTCCGCGAGCAGCCTGCCCTGCCCGATCACCAGCAGATGGTCGGCGGTCAGCGCCATCTCGCTGATCAGATGGCTCGACAGCAGGACCGTACGGCCCTCGGCGGCGAGCGAACGCATCAACTCGCGGATCCAGCGCACCCCTTCGGGATCGAGACCGTTCACCGGCTCGTCGAAGAGCAGCACCGCGGGATCGCCGAGCAGCGCCGCCGCGATCCCGAGACGCTGCGCCATGCCCAGCGAGAACGAGCCCGCGCGCCGCCCCGCGACCGAGGCGAGGCCCACCGTCTCCAGGACCGTGTCGACCCGCTTCGGATCGATGCCGCCGCCCGCCGCGAGGGCCGCGAGGTGGCTGCGCGCGCTGCGGCCCGGATGGAACGTGCGCGCGTCCAGGAGAGCGCCCACCTGCCGCAGCGGCCGGCGCAGCCGCGCGTACGGCAGGCCACAGATCGTGGCGTGCCCGGCGTCCGGCCGGTCCAGGCCCATGATCATGCGCATGGTGGTGGACTTCCCGGAGCCGTTCGGGCCGAGGAACCCCGTCACGCTGCCCGGCCGCACCCGAAAGCTCAGATCCTCGACGGCGACCGTCCCGCCGTACCGCTTGGTGAGACCCCTGGCCTCGATCATCACGACTCCCTGTGCCGTCCGCGTGGTGTGCGATCCACGCTAGGAGCGCGCCCGGGGCGCAGGAACGAGGTTGTCCTCCGACCCCGCTGGGGGAAATCCCCCAGAGCGGCTCAGCAGCGGGGCCGGGGCAGGATGCCGAGCGCGGCGGCGTCCGCGAGGTGCTGGCCCAGGCGCAACTGGAGCGGCCCCGGCGGCCCCGGACGCTCCGAGAGCAGGCTGAGCGAGCCGAGCGAACGGTCCGCGGTGCGCAGCGGCACCGCGACGACACAGGCGAACCCGAGGCTGCGCGCCATCGCCGTGTACGAGGGCCAGTTGGCCCGCGCGTACGGGTGCGCGAGCGGCACCCCGCGGATCGGCTGGGCGGAGGCCCGGCAGTCCGCGCCGGGGCCCTCGCCCCAGGACAGCGCGGCCTTCTCCAGACGCAGGCCCCGCGGATCCGACGCGGCCACCTCGACGCGGCCCGCCGGCGGTTTGAGCACGGCCGACGCGGACGGCACCCCGAGCAGCGCGACACAGTGGCCGACGAGCGCCGTGAGGGCCTGCGGTCCGCCGCGCACGGCGGCGTCGGCCACTTCCACGAACGCCGTCGCGAGCCGCTCGCTGTCCACCTGGTACGCCTCGTACGGCACGCCGCGCATGACGCCCCACCCCTCGACCCCGTCTCGTCCGCCCCGCACGGGCAAAGCCGCCCCTCGGACGCCGGGGGCGGACTTTGCAGAAGGGGTATGCCCCGTGGGCGGGCCGACCGAACCGCCTCACATGTGCACGGCGCCCTCGGTCGCCACAATCTTCGGCCGGCCGGGGCGGTACAGGACCAGGGTCACCACGAAGCCGACCGCGAAGAACAGCGCCGACCACCAGTAGGCGGTCGAGTAGCTCTCGATCGAGGCCTGCGCCCGCACCTGCGGGGTCGGCTGCTTGCCGACGAGATAGCTCGTCGCGGCGGTCGTGGCGAGCGTGTTGAGCAGTGCCGTACCGATCGAACCGCCCACCTGCTGGCTGGTGTTGACCATCGCGGAGGCCACACCCGCGTCGTGCGCGGCGACGCCGCCGGTGGCCAGGTTCATCGCCGTCGCGAAGATCAGACCCATGCCGACGCCCAGGAGGAGGAGCGGGGGCAGCACGTGCGCGGCGTAGCTGCTGTCGACGTCCAGGAAGGTCAGCCAGACCATGGACAGGGCCGCGATGGCCATGCCCAGGGGCACGATCGGTTTCGGTCCGAACCGCGGCACGAGCTTGTTGGTGGTGATGATCGACGAGGCGACCATGCACGCCACCATCGGCAGGAACGCGACACCCGTCGACACCGGCGAGTACGCGAGGATCTGCTGCAGGTAGTACGTCAGGAACAGGAACACGCCGAACATGCCCGCGCCCGCGATGAACATCGCCAGGTACGACGCGCCGCGGTCCCGGTCCAGGACCACGCGCAGCGGCAGCAGCGGGTGTTCCGCCCGCGTCTCCCACCAGGAGAACGCCGCCAGGAGCACGGCACCGACCAGGAGGAAGCCCCACGTCTGCGCGTCGCTCCAGTCGTGCGTCTCCGCGTTCGAGAACCCGTAGACGATGCAGAACAGACCGACCGACACCAGGATCGTGCCCGGCACATCCAGTTTCGGCCGGTCGGCGGGGCGGCCGCCGTGCAGCAGCCGCAGACCGCCGAGGATCGCGACCACGGCGAAGGCCAGGTTCACGAACAGGCACCAGCGCCAGTCCAGGTACTCGGTGAGCACACCGCCGAGCAGCAGACCGACCGCACCGCCCGCACCGGCGATGGCGCCGTAGATGCCGAACGCCTTGGCGCGCTCCTTCGGGTCCGTGAATGTCGTCGTCAGGAGCGACAGGGCGGCCGGCGCGAGCAGCGCGCCGAACGCGCCCTGCAGCGCCCGCGCCGCGACCAGCATGCCGAAGCTGGTGGCCGCGCCGCCGAGCGCCGAGGCCGCCGCGAAACCGGCCAGACCCGCGATGAAGACGGTCTTGCGGCCCACCAGGTCGGCGATGCGCCCGCCGAGCAGCAGCAGGCTGCCGAAGGCGAGGGCGTACGCGGTGACGATCCACTGCCGGTTGCCGTCACTGAACCCGAGATCCTGCTGGGCCGACGGCAACGCGATGTTCACGATGGTCGCGTCGAGGACGACCATCAGCTGAGCGAGACCGATGACGCCGAGGATCAGCCACCGGTGTTCGTGCTTGCCGCCGCCCGCGTACGGGACGGCGCCGCCGCCCGGTGGCGCGGTGCGTATGCCGGAGTCGGCAGCGGCGGTGGAGTCGGGCGAGCGATCCATGGTGGCCTCCAGAGCACCCAGGTACACCCCCCGATCAACCTCGCCCACCACGCTATGCGCCCTGGTCACGGACGGCGACCGGGGAGGGAACGCGGCCGTTCACCCCGGCGCCGTCCACCCGGTGAGGTCAGTCCACCGGCGCGGCCGGCTCCCCGGCCTTGACCGGCGCCGCATCCGTCGGCGACGAGGCCGGGCGGGGTGCGGGCACCGCGCCCGCGGGCAGTCGGCCCCGGCCGAAGAGGCGCTGGGCGAGCGGCTCCGTGTAGCGCGCGGTGAGCGGGCCGACGATCACCAGGATCAGCACGTACGCGGTCGCCAGCGGCCCGAGCCGCGGCTCGATCCCGGACGTCACGGCCAGTCCGGCGATCACGATCGAGAACTCGCCGCGCGCCACGAGCGCCCCGCCGGCCCGCCAGCGCCCCTTCACCGAGATGCCGGCGCGGCGGGCCGCCCAGTACCCCGTGAAGATCTTCGTGCAGGCCGTCACGACGGCGAGCAGCAGCGCGGGCAGCAGGACCGGCGGAATGCTCGCCGGGTCCGTGTGCAGCCCGAAGAAGACGAAGAACACGGCCGCGAACAGGTCGCGCAGCGGTGAGAGGAGCGTGTGCGTGCCCTCGGCGACCTCGCCGGACAGCGCGATGCCGACGAGGAACGCGCCGACGGCGGCGGACACTTGGAGCTGCTGGGCGATCCCCGCGACGAGGATCGTCAGACCGAGCACGACGAGCAGCAGCTTCTCCGGGTCGTCGCTCGACACGAACCGCGAGATGTGCCGCCCGAACCGCACCGCGACGAACAGCACCAGGCCCGCCGCGCCCAGCGCGATGGCGAGCGTGAGCCCGCCCGCCGCCCACCCGACGCCCGCCAACAGGGCGGTGATGATGGGCAGATACACGGCCATGGCCAGATCCTCGAGCACCAGGATGCTGAGGATCACCGGCGTCTCACGGTTGCCGAGCCGCCCGAGGTCGCCGAGGACCTTGGCGATGACGCCCGAGGACGAGATCCAGGTGACACCGGCGAGCACCACGGCCGCCACCGGACCCCACCCCATGAGCAGCGCGGCCGCCGCGCCGGGCAGCGCGTTGAACGTCATGTCGACGAGCCCCGCCGGGTACTGCGTCTTGAGATTGCTGACGAGATCGCTCGCCGTGTACTCCAGGCCGAGCATCAACAGCAGCAGGATCACACCGATCTCGGCGCCGATCGCGACGAACTCCTCGCTCGCGCCGAGCGGCAGCAGCCCGCCCTCGCCGAACGCGAGACCGGCCAGCAGGTAGAGAGGGATGGGGGAGAAGCGCAGCCGCCCCGCGATCCGGCCCAGCAGGCCGAGCGCCAGGATGATCGCCCCGAACTCGATGAGGAAGACGGCGGAGTGCATCCGATCACTCCCGCCCCAGGATCGTCGCCGCCGCCTCGACGCCCTCACGGGTGCCGATGACGATGACCGTGTCGCCGCCCGCGAGCCGGAAGTCGGGGGCCGGTGACGGTATCGCCTCCGCCCGGCGCAGCACGGCCACGATGGAGGCGCCCGTCTCGGTGCGCATCTGTGTCTCGCCGAGCAGCCGCCCGTTCCAGTACGAGACGCCGGACACCTCGATGCGCTCGGCGACCAGGCCGAGGTCGGTGGTGTGCAGCAGGTTCGGGCTGTGGTGCGAGGGCGCCAACGCGTCGATGAGATACGCCGCTTCGCCCGCGGACAGTCTCAGCGACAGCTCGCACGCGTCCGGGTCGTCGGAGCGGTACGCGCTGAGCGTGCGGCCCCCGTCCCGGTGGGCGACGACCGACACCTGGCGCTGTTCGCGGGTGGTGAGGTCGTATCGGATGCCGATCCCCGGCAATGGTGTCCTGCTCAGGCGTGAAGCGGGCACGTCTCTCCCCTTGGTCCGCGCGTTGCTGATGAGTGTCCCCTGCACCTTTCGGTGCCGGTGTCACCCTATACGCCTCATGTTTTGGCAAAGAAACGGTCAGGAGTCGCGGATCAGACGTCCAGCGCCGGATGTGCCGCGAGCACGGCGTCCACCGTGTCCGCCTGCTCGGCCGTCTTGTCCTCGCGGTAGCGCACGACGCGCGCGAACCGCAGCGTCACGCCCGCCGGGTACCGGGTCGACTTCTGCAACCCGTCGTAGGCGATCTCCACCACCAACTCCGGCCGCACGGTGACCACATGACCGTCGTCCTCGACGGCCAGCTCCCGCAGCCGCTCCGTCTGCCAGGACAGCAACGCGTCGGTGAGCCCCTTGAACGTCTTGCCGAGCATCGCGTACGAACCGTCATCGCGCCGCGCGCCCAGGTGCAGGTTCGACAGCTTGCCGGTCCGCCGCCCGTGCCCCCACTCGGCGGCGAGCACCACCAGGTCCAGAGTGTGTACGGGCTTCACCTTCAACCACGACGCACCCCGGCGGCCCGCGCTGTACGCCGCCTCCAGGCCCTTGAGCACGACGCCCTCGTGACCCCGCTCCAGCGTCGCGGCGAAGAACGCGTCCGCGGCGGCGCGCTGATCCGGGTCCGACTCGTCCTCGACGACCAGCCGGCGCACCCGCGTCGGCTCCGGCACCAGCCGCGCCAACTGCGCGTGCCGCTGCGCGAACGGCAGGTCGAGCAGATCGCGGCCGTCCACGTACAGCGCGTCGAAGAAGACGACCGAGACGGGCAGCGCCGCGGCGGCCCGCGCCACGTCCACCCGCGACCCGACCCGCCCCGCCACCTCCTGGAACGGCCGCGGCCGCCCGGTGTCGTCGAACGCGATCACCTCGCCGTCCAGAATGAACCGCTCACCCTTCAACTCGGCCGCCGCGGCGATCACTTCGGGCAGCCGGTCCGTGATGTCGTCGAGGGTGCGCGTGTACACCCGCACCTCGTCCCCGTCCCGGTGCACCTGCACGCGGATGCCGTCCAGCTTCTCCTCGACGGCGCACGCGCCCAGCTTGTCGAGCCCCTCACCGACCGAGCCCGCCGAGTGGGCCAGCATCGGCTGCACGGGCCGTCCGACGGTGAGCCGGAACTCCTCCAGGGCCTGCGGGCCCCGGCCGAGCAGCGCCTGCGCGACCGGCTGGATCCCGCCCGCGAGCATGACCGCGCGGCGCACGTCCGCCGGGGGAGCGCCGGTCGCCTGCGCGAGCCCCTCGACCGCGACGGCGTCCAGGGCGCCCTGCCGCACCTCGCCGGTCACCAGGCCGATCAGGAACCGCTGCTCGTCCGGCGTCGCCGCCCCCATCAACTCCCCGACCAGGCGCGCCCGTTCGGCCTGCGAACCGGCGCCCGCCACATCACCGAGCACGGTCAGCGCGGCATCGACGTCCTGCACCGTCAGACGGGGTTCGGCGGCCGGCTCGACCGCCCGGCTCAGCACCCGCCAGCCGACCCCGAGCCGCCCCTGCGGCAGCCGCCCCGCCAGATACGGGATGACGATCGGCACGTCGTCGGGGTCGGCGTCCCGGAACAACTCGGCGAGCAACGCGACCTTCCGCGAGCGCGCCGAGGTGGCGGCGACGTCCTGGGACACCTGAGCGAGCCGGGCCAGCAACATGCAGCCATGGTGCAACGCGGGGCGCGGCGGTGCACGGTCAGCCGACGCGGCAGATGAAGATCGGGCCGATCCAGGGGGTGCAGGTTCGGGGTGAGGTGGGGGTGGTGGGGTCGGCGGGTTCCGGGGGCTCCGTGGGCTTAATGGGTTCAGAGGGCTCAGAGGGTTCGGTTGGCTGAGCGGGCTCGGTGGGCTGCGTCGGCTCCACAGGGTCCGTGGGCCGGGTCGGCTCCGTGGGTTCGGTGGGTTCGGTGGGCGTGGTCGGTGGGGGCGGCTGCGTCGGTTCCGACGGCTGAGAGGGCTCGGTCGGCTGCGTGGGCGCCGTGGGGTGTGCTTGCTGTGTCGGCTGCGTGGGCGCGGCAGGGGGAGCGGCCGGTGCCGTGCGCGCGCCGGGGGCAACGGCGGGAGACGAGGGTTCGGAGGGGGCGGGCTGAGTGGGCCGGGCCGGCTGGGTCGGCTCCGGTGCCACGGGCTGCGCCCTTTCCGCCGCCGTTGCCGGCGCATCCGGCGTATCCGGAGCAGCGGACGTCTGCGGTGCCGCGGACGCATCCGGCGCCTGAGAGGCCGCGGGCGCATCCGGCGCCGGCTCGTTCGGTGCGGGCGACGGCGGTGTCGGCGCGGTCGACGGCCCCGGTGCAGCCCCGCGCGGCGCCGAGGGCGCGGACGAGGGCGCATCGCCGGTGGCGGCCGCGTCCGCCCGCTGGGCCGGCACCGGCGCCGCCCCGCCGGACCCGCCGAGCACGAGCCCCGCCGCGACCGCCGCGCCGGCGACGGAGACTCCGAGTACGCCCGCCACGGCGGCGGGCGCCTTCGCCCCGCCGGTCAGCACGTGCCGCACCCCGTGCAGCAGACCTGACCCGTGCCCGCCGGACCCGGCTCCGGCTCCGGTACCGGCACCGGCAGCCCCGGCGCCCGCCGCGAGCGGCAGCAGGAACTTCCCCGCGCCGCCGACCACGAAGATCAGGAGCGCCGGGCCCACCAGAGCGGGCAGCCGGTCGTTCGCGCGGAGCAGGACGGCGAGCCGGGCCCGGCAGTCGTCGCAGGTGTCGACGTGCGCGAGCAGCTTCTCGGACTGCCGCGCGGAGGCGACGCCCCGCACCTGCGCGGGCATCCGGTCCCAGTGCGCCTCGCACGCCGGGTCCTCGGGCGTCCCCGGATGCGCGCGCAGGAACGCCTGGCGCAGCCCCTCGCGCGCCCGGTGCAGCAGCACCGCCGTGGCGCCGCTGCCCGCGCCGATGCCCCGGCCCACCGCCTCCAGCGGCTGCCCCTCGGCCTCGGCGAGCCACAGCGCCTTGACCCAGCGCTCGGGCAGCTGGCCCAGCACCCGGGTCAGCAGATCCACGCGGGACGCGCGAGCGGCGGGGTCCTCGTCCCCGTACGAACCGAACGCACTCCGCGCGACCTGCACCGACTCGACCGCCCCGTGCGGGTCGAGCGGTGTCTCGCGCGCGGCGCCGCGCCCCGCCGTCGCGGCGAGGTGGCGCACGGTGGTCGTCAGGTACGCCGCGACGTTCTCGATCTCGTGTCCGGCGGACAGCCGCCGCCAGACCTTGAAGTGCGCCTCGGCGACCAGATCGTCGGCGAGCCAGGGGTTGCCGGTGAGCGAGCGCGCGTATGCGACCAGGCGCGGCTGTTCGTCGGCGTAGATCCGGGCGTAGGCGGCAGGGGATATCGGGGCGGCTGCGGGGCCGTCGGCCATGACAGGAACACTTCCGTCGGGCGGGATCGGGCAGGATCGCGCGGGATCGGGCGGGATCGGTCGGCAAGTTTGAAACGTTAAGCGAGAAATGTCGGATTATGGAGGGGTGAGTGGCGTAGGTCACAGGGACGACTTCCGGAACTCCCGTAATACGCCGCCCCGCTCCCGCGTCGAACGGGCAACCGCACCTCGCGTGCAGCGCAGAAAGGGAGCCCGCCATGCCGACCACCGTGCCCGTCGTCCTCGAACAGCCCGCCAGCGCCCGGCTCGTCACCGCCGGGGGCCGGGGCCCCGAACGCAGTCTCACCGTCACGCTCCGCTACGCCTCCGACGACCCGCTGGCGGTCAGCCTGGCCTTCCCCGCCGAGGTCACGCTGGTCGGCGCCGAGGTGACGTGGGCGTTCGCGCGCACGCTCCTCGACGACGGGCTGCGCGTGCCGACCGGCTCGGGGGACGTCCACGTGTGGCCGTGCGGCCGGGCCCGTACCGTCGTCGAGCTGCACGCACCGGAGGGCATGGCCGTCGTCCAGTTCGACACATCGGCGCTGCGGCGCTTCCTGCACCGCTCGTACGCGCTCGTGCCGGCCGGCGGCGAGGACGTCGCGGCCGTGGTCGACCGGGCGCTCGCCTCGCTCCTGGGTCGCGACCGGCCCGCCTGACGGTCTGGCACCCTACGACGCATGAGCGACGTCGACAGTCCGAACCATCGCCCCATCGACGCGGACCTGGTGCGCTCCCTCCTCCAGGAGCAGCACCCGGACCTCGCGGAGCTCGATCTGCGTCACGCCGCGTCCGGCTGGTCCCATCAAATGTGGCGTATCGGTGAGGAGTTGGTCGTGCGGCTGCCGCGCACCGAGGACGTCGTCCTGAACGTGCTCAACGAACAGCGCTGGCTGCCGGAGCTCGTCGACCGGTTCGCCCTGCCGGTGCCCGTGCCCCGGCGGACGGGCGGGCCGTCCGAGCGTTTCCCGTGGCCGTGGACGGTCACGACGTGGGTGCCCGGTGAGCCGGCCGACGAGCAACCCATCGCCCAAGGCGGCCCGTCCACCGAGGCGTTGGCGCACTTCCTGCGCGCCCTGCACCGTCCCGCGCCCGACGACGCCCCCGCCCACCCGCAGCAGCGGGGCGTCGCGCTGTCCGCGTTCGTGGACGACATCGAGAGAGGCTTCCGGGACGTGCTGGGCGAGGACCCGGCGGCCGGCGCGCTCCGGGACATCTGGCAGGACGCTCTCGCCGCACCGGAGTGGACGGGGCCCAAGGTGTGGCTGCACGGCGACCTGCACCCCGCGAACGTCGTCGTACGCGACGGAGCCCTCGCCGGCGTCATCGACTTCGGCGACCTCTGCGCCGGCGACCCGGCGACCGACCTCAGCGCCGCCTGGCTCCTCCTGCCGCAGGGCGAGGCGGACCCCTTCTTCAAGACCTACGCCACCGCCGACGAGGCGACGGTCCGCCGCGCCCGGGGCTGGACCGTGCTGCGCGGCATCGGCCTGATCGGCATCGGCCGTGCCGGCGACCGCGGCCTGCCGGGCGGCCAGCCGACCTGGGGCACCGCCGGGCGAGCGGCCCTTGACCGCCTGCTGCGGACCACGCCCTGATCCCACGCCGACCGCCGAACAATTCGGCTGCGCCCCTGCCGGGCCCCCGCTATCGTCGACGTCGTTCAGGTGCGCAGGCTGCGGCTACTTCTCCTCCTAAGAGAGCAACGCGGGTTCGAATCCCGCCGCCGGCTCCGCCCGGTGTCGTCCAGCGGCCCAGGACGCTAACGTCGCCGTCGCCGACCGGGATCTCTGAACACCCGCGCGTCAACCGGCCCGGATCCCCGGGCCGGTTGCGGCTGCCCCGCCGGGCGTCAGCGCGGCAGGTGCTTCTCGACGGCCGCGACGAGTTCGGCCGCGTCCGGCTCCGTCTGCGGGGAGAAGCGGGCGACCGGGGTGCCGGACGCGTCGATCAGGACCTTCTCGAAGTTCCAGCGGATGTCGCCGGTGTAGCCCTCGGCGTCCGGGACCTCGACGAGCTTCGTGTACAGCGGGTGCCGGTCCGCGCCGTTGACGTCGACCTTCTCCGTCATCGGGAACGTCACGCCGTACGTCGAGGAACAGAACTCCGCGATCTCCTCCGCGCTGCCCGGCTCCTGCCCCATGAACTGGTTGCAGGGGACCCCGAGCACCGTGAAGCCGCGCGACGCGTACTGCTCGTGCAGCCGCTCCAGGCCCGCGTACTGCGGGGTGAGGCCGCACTTGGACGCGACGTTGACGATGAGGACGGCCGAGCCCAGGTACTGGGACAGATCGGCGGAGCCGCCCTGGAGGCGGTCGATTTCTACTGCGTCGTAAACGGTCATGGTCCGGAGCGTACGCCCCTCGGCACCGGCATCACGGCGACCGGTGCAGCCGCCCCCGAGCCACCAGTTCCACCGTCACCGCCACCGCGATCGCCTGCACGGCCAGCAGCGCCACCAGCACGAACAGCTGCACCGCGCCCGCCGTCACCGGTGACGCGCCGCCCAGGAGCATGCCCACGAACGCGCCGGGCAGCGTGACCAGGCCCACCGTCCGCGTCTGGTCGAGGCCGGGCAGCAGCGCGTCCGACGCGGCGGGGCGGGAGATCTCCGAACGGGCCTCGTGCGCAAGGAGCCCCAGGGCGAGACAGGCCTCCACCTCGCCGTGGCGCGCGGTCAGTTCGTCGAGCGCGCGGCGGCCCGCGAGGACCGTCGCCGTGAGCGCGCCGCCGATCAGGATGCCGGTCACCGGGATCAGTGCGATGCCCCGGAGCGGCAGCAGACCGCAGGCCACCAGTGACCCGACGACGGGAGCCACCGGCGCGCCGATCGGCAGGGCCGCCCACACCCAGGTGCGGTTCGGGGTGAGGCGGCGGCCCGCCGTGCGCACCGCCACCGCGAACATCAGCAGCAGGAAGGCGAGCAGTGCCGTACCGTGCCGCACCACCCAGCCGATCACCAGGGAGACGGCGGCGAGTTGGACCGCGGCCCGCACGCCCGCCACGACGATGTCCCGCGCCCGTCGCCGCGACGCATCCGG
Organism: Streptomyces sp. NPDC052225; assembly: GCF_040679615.1. Lineage (NCBI taxonomy): Bacteria > Bacillati > Actinomycetota > Actinomycetes > Kitasatosporales > Streptomycetaceae > Streptomyces > Streptomyces sp. NPDC052225. Next base: position 141,712 of record NZ_JBFAVD010000006.1, read on the forward strand.
CGCGAGCCGGAAGACCGCGGCCACGGCGGCGGCCACCAGCAGCAGGGCGACGAGCACCGCCGCGAGGACGCCGTTCACGGGCAGCAGGGTGGCCGTGGCCAGGGTTCGCGCACGCATCCGGGCAGCCTAAGCGGCTTTGACCTGGGCACCGATGGTGTGTGGCAGGCCCGCGTGAGCGACGATGGGCGGGCAACACGTTGTGAGGAATCCGCGAGGAGAAAGAGGGCTGACCGTCATGGCACAGCAGGTGCAGGGCGTGATCGCGCGGGCCAAGGGCGCGCCGGTGTCCATCGAGACGATCGTCATCCCTGACCCGGGGCCGGGTGAGGCGGTGGTGAAGATCCAGGCGTGCGGGGTCTGCCACACCGACCTGCACTACCGGGAGGGCGGCATCAACGACGAGTTCCCGTTCCTGCTCGGCCACGAGGCGGCCGGGATCGTGGAGTCCGTCGGCGACGGCGTCACCGAGGTCGCGCCCGGTGATTTCGTCATCCTCAACTGGCGTGCGGTGTGCGGCCAGTGCCGGGCCTGCCTGCGCGGCCGCCCGCAGTACTGCTTCGCCACGCACAACGCCAAGCAGAAGATGACCCTGATCGACGGCACCGAGCTGTCCCCGGCCCTGGGCATCGGCGCGTTCGCGGAGAAGACGCTGGTCGCCGCCGGACAGTGCACCAAGGTCGACCCGGCGGCCTCCCCGGCCGCCGCCGGTCTGCTCGGCTGCGGCGTGATGGCCGGCATCGGCGCGGCGATCAACACCGGTGGGGTGTCGCGCGGTGACTCGGTCGCGGTGATCGGCTGCGGCGGGGTCGGCAACGCGGCCGTGGTCGGCGCGCTCCTGGCCGGCGCCTCGAAGATCATCGCGGTGGACATCGACGACAAGAAGCTGGAAACTGCCCGCACCCTGGGCGCCACGCACACGGTCAACTCCCGTGCGACCGACCCCGTCGAGGCGGTGCGGCAGTTGACCGGCGGCTTCGGTGCGGACGTCGTCATCGAGGCGGTCGGCCGCCCGGAGACCTACGAACAGGCCTTCTACGCCCGTGACTTGGCGGGCACCGTGGTCTTGGTGGGCGTACCGACGCCGGAGATGCGCCTGGAGCTGCCGCTGCTCGACGTGTTCGGGCGGGGCGGGGCGCTGAAGTCGTCCTGGTACGGGGACTGTCTGCCCTCGCGTGACTTCCCGATGCTCATCGACCTCTACCTCCAGGGCCGCCTGGACCTGGACGCGTTCGTTACCGAGACCATCGAACTCGCCGACGTGGAGAAGGCGTTCGAGCGGATGCACCACGGCGACGTGCTGCGCTCGGTGGTGATGTTCTGATGCCCGCCCGGATCGAACACCTCGTCACCTCCGGCACGTTCAGCCTGGACGGCGGCACCTGGGACGTCGACAACAATGTGTGGCTCGTCGGCGACGACGAGGAGGTCGTCGTCATCGACGCCGCCCACGACGCCGACGCCATCGCGACGGCCGTCGGCGACCGGCGCCTCGTCGCCATCGTGTGCACCCACGCCCACGACGACCACATCGACGCCGCCCCCGCCCTCGCGGAGCGCACCGGTGCGCCGATCCTGCTGCACCCCGCCGACACCGACCTGTGGAAGCGCACGCACCCGGACCGCGCCCCCGACGGCGACCTGGCCGACGGGCAGCAACTCACCGTCGCGGGCGTGGAGTTGACGGTGCTGCACACGCCGGGCCACTGCCACGGCGCCGTCAGCCTGTACGCGCCGGACCTCGGCACCGTCTTCACCGGCGACACGCTCTTCCAGGGCGGGCCGGGCGCCACGGGCCGTACGTTCAGCGACTTCCCGACGATCATCGAGTCGATCCGCGGACGCCTGCTGACCCTGCCGGCCGAGACCGTCGTGCGCACCGGCCACGGTGACAGCACGACGATCGGGGCGGAGGCGCCCCAGCTCGACGAGTGGATCAGCCGCGGTCACTGATCGCTCGTACGCGCGGGGGCCGTTCGGTAGCAGAGCGAACGGCCCCCGTACGGCGTTCAGCAGTGCGCCAGCACCGCCCGGACCGTCTTGCCGCCGCGCGGATGGGGCTGCACGCTCCAGCGGTTCGCGAGCGCGTGCACCAGCGCGATGCCGCGGCCCGACTCGGCCGTCTCCGACGCGGGCGCCATCCGTGGCATCCCCGGCCCGTCGTCGTGCACCTCCACCGTCAGCTCACCCGCGTCCAGACGCAGACTCATCCGGCAGTGGCCGTCCTGGACGCGAGCGGCGTTGGTGACGAGCTCCGACACCACCAGCTCCGCGTCCGCCGCTCCGTCGCCGGTCCGACCGGCGAGGAACGACCGGGTCAGGCGCCTGGCCCAGCGGGCGGCACCCGAACCCCGCGGCATGAGGAACTCCACGCGCGCGGCACGCCGGTCGGCGTCCCCGAACGCACGCATGACGATCACTCCCTCTCTTCGACTCCTGCGTGGGCCTTGCTTCGGTAACGATCCCCATTCCCACGGAACCTGATCGCCAAGCGGGACCGCTCCCGCGGACCCGACAGCGCGTGGAAGCCGTGCCCGATGCGCCGCCCGACCAGGACGTACGCGATCAGCGCACCCGTCGTGTTCAGGATGATGTCGTCCACGTCGAAGGCGCGGCCCCGCACGAGGGCCCCCTGCGCGAGTTCCACCAGGACCATGACGGCCGCCGTCACGAGCAGCACCTGCAACAGCCGGAGCCTGCGCGCCACGAGCACCGGCAGCAACAGCCCGAAAGGCGCCCCGAGCAGAAGATTTCCGCCGATCTGCTTGCACGCGGCCAGGAAGGTGTACGACTCCGCGTACTGCCGCAGGCTGGCACCCGGCCGCAGATTGGCCCCCGCGATCCGGTCGGACGCGGGGGAGGGGGAGAGCGTGAGGCGGGCGAGCACCGCCGAGAACGCGACGAGGGCGAGAAACGCGACGAGAGCGACCAGAAGGCGGACCGGGGTCCGCCACCAGCGGGCCGGGCGCTCGGCCCGGGACGTGACCTTCCTGCGTCGTGCCGTCACCGAAGTCATGTCCACCGTGTGCCCCGGCGGGCCGCGATCACGCGCGGTGACAAGCAGTCACGTGCCGTCCGAGGGGTGCGCCAGCGCGTCCAGGAAGCGGTCGAGAGCCGGTGACGAGGCGCCGTCCCGGCACCGTGCCCGCTCCACCTGCGGTATCGACAGCTTGCCCAGATGCAGCGCCTGGGCCTCGATCGCCTCGGCCAAGTGCAGCCGCTCCAGGGCCCGTTCGGCGGCCGAGCGGCGAACGTACTCGATGACCGTCACACCCAGATGGTCCGCGTGGCTGCGGACAGCGTCGAACTCGTCGGGCGTGAAGAGCTCCCGCAGGAGCGCAGTACCGTCCATGGCGGCATGATGCCGCTCCGGATCGCCGGGCGCGGGCAGTTGGCATATTCCCCGCCCGAAGGCGTGGTCCCGCGGGCCCCTGGAAGCCCCCTTCTCTCACTCGTTCGAGTGAGAGACCCCGAAGAGCTGACCCGGCCCTCTCGACGGGCCCGCGAGGGGCGGGACGGGAGGAGCGCGACGCGGGGGACGGCACAGCGCGGGACCGCCGGGGTCGGAAGCGGGGTGGCCGACCTCGCCGCCGCGCACATCCTCGCCCCCGCGCCACCGCGTGACCCTGTACGAAGCGGCTGGGCGGCCACGCCCACACCCCCGAGCGCCCGTCATGAGTTGCCTGCTCACCAAGGGGAGCCGAAGACCGCACCTGGCACGGCACATGGCCGAGCGCCCCGGCTACGCCGAATACGTCGCACGCACCAGCGGCTTCTTCCCGCGACTGCCGCGACTGCCGCGACCGTCTCGATCGCCGCACCTGTCGTGCCGCTCCCGTCAGGCGGGCAGCGACATCAGCGCGACCGGTGGCGACGTCGGCTGCTCGGAGCCGCCGGCCGGTTCGACGGTGACACCCATGCCGGACGCGTCGCCCACCGGACCCTTCATCAGGACCGTCTGGTCGGCACGCGCCGGATCCATCAGGCCGGCCGGACGCATGTGACCGCCGTCGTCGAACCAGAGCTGGTAGACCTTGCCGCCGGGCGGTGCCGCCATCCCCGCCGCGACGAACACGGCCCGGTCGCGGTCGTGCGACACGACCACCGACCCCCGCGCCCCTCCCGCGAGCCGGGCCGAGGTGACCTTCGCGTCGGGCGCGGACAGCACCTGCGCCACCTGGTCGGCCTGCCGCTCGGCGGCGCGGGCCTCCTGTCGTGCCCGGTCGGCCTGTTCGTGCTGCCACACGGCGACCCCGCCGAGCGAGGCGGCCGCCGCCAGACACGCGGCGAGCGCCCAGTGCGCGAGCGGCCGACGGTGCGACGCGGCCGGCGCCCCGACGCCGCCGGCGGAAGTCCGCGGCGGCTCCTGCCGCACGGTCGTCACCCGGCGCAGCACCTGTTCCCGGAACCCGGCGGGCGGCGTCACGGCGACCGCGAGCCCCAGCCGGGCCGCCGTCGCGCTCAGTTCCCGTACCTCCTGTGCGCACGCGGCGCAGTCGCCGAGGTGCCGCTCGAACGCCTCGCGCTCGTCGTCGGCCAGGGCGTGCAGCGCGTACGCCCCCGTCAGGGTGTGCAGTTCGGCGGTGGTCACGCCGTCACCCCCAGGCAGTCGCGGAGCCGGATGAGACCGTCGCGCAGCCGCGTCTTGATCGTGCCGAGCGGTACCGCGAGCAACTCGGCCACCTCGCTGTACGTCAGCCCGCGGTAGTACGCCAACGACACGGACTGGCGCTGGAGCTCGGTCAGGGTGCGCAGACAGCGGCGCACCTGTTCGCGCTCGATCCGCGCCTCGACCTCCTCCGTCACCTCGTCGAACTCCGGGGTGCGTTCCAGCAGGGCCGCCTTGTGGTCGCGGGCCGCCGCGGCCTCCACCGAACGGACCCGGTCGATCGCCCGCCGATGGGCGAGCGTGAGCACCCAGTTGACGACCGTGCCGCGGTCCTCGCGATAGTGGGCCGCCGTGCGCCATACCTCGACCAGGACCTCCTGGGCCACCTCCTCCGACTGCGCCCGGTCGCGCAGGACGCCACGGACGACGCCGAGCACCGGCCCCGCCACCGCGTCGTACACCGCGGCGAACGCCTCGTGATCGCCCTGGGCGACCCCGGCGACCAGCTCCTGGAGATCGGGCCGGGGCGCGGGCCCTCTTCCGATGTGGACGGCTTCTTTCACGTGCGGGGCCTCCATGACCTGTCCGGTGCGTGAGCGACGTGCTGTACATGAGTGATCCGTTGCGGACGGGCGCACGGATGGGTGGGACTTCCCCTCCGCTCCGCGTTCGGCCCGCGCGACCCCTACGGATGCACCGGACAGCTGTCCCCGCTCAGAAGCGGTCGGGGTCCGCCGCCGCCCAGTCCGCCGCCCAGCTCGCCGGGGGACCGTCGAGGAGGCAGCCCGGCTCCAGCCACTCGTAGAGCTGCGCGTACGAGGCCACCTCGTGCGGGGACGTACGGCGCATCAGCAGGTCGGGGCGGAGCCGGTGCGGATCCCTGATGCCCATCGCCGCCATGATCTGCGCGGCGCTGCGCACCGTCGCCTCCTGGAAGTGGTGGACCCGGGCCGCCTTGTCGTCGACGTCGAGCGCGCGCACCCGGCGCGGATCCTGCGTCGTCACGCCCACCGGGCACGTGTTGGTGTGGCAGCGCTGCGCCTGGATGCAGCCGACGGCGAACATCATGGCCCGGGCCGCGTTCGTGAAGTCAGCGCCCTGGAGGAGCCGTTTGACGATGTCCGCGCCGGTGGCGACCTTGCCGCTCGCGCCGATCCGGATCCGGTCCCGCAGCCCTGCGCCCACCAGCGCGTTGTGCACGGTGATGAGGCCTTCGGTCAGCGGTGTGCCGAGATGGTCGGCGAACTCCAGCGGCGCCGCGCCCGTGCCGCCCTCCGCACCGTCGACGATCACGAAGTCCGGTGTCACGCCCTCCGCGAGCATCGCCTTGCACACCGCGAGGAACTGCGTCCGCGAGCCGACGCACAGCTTGAACCCGACCGGCTTCCCGCCCGCGAGATCCCGCAACTCGGCCAGGAACAGGACCAGTTGGCGCGGCGTGTTGAACTCCCGGTGGTACGGCGGCGAGACCACCGTCTCGCCCTCGGGCACATCGCGGGCCGCCGCGATCTCCGCGTTCACCTTGCTGCCGGGCAGCACCCCGCCGATCCCCGGCTTGGCACCCTGCGACAGCTTCAGGGACACGCACTTGACCTGTTCGTACGCCGCCTTCTCGGCGAACTCGGCGCGGTCGAAGCCCCCGTCGTCCGTACGGCATCCGAAGTACCCGGTGCCGATCTCCCACACCAGGTCCCCGCCGTGCGCCAGATGGTGCTCGGACAGACCGCCCTCCCCGGTGTCGTGCGCGAAACCGCCGAGCGCGGCCCCCTTGTTGAGCGCGCGGATCGCGTTGCTCGACAGGGCGCCGAAGCTCATCGCGGAGACGTTCAGGAGCGCCATGTCGTACGGGTGCGCGCAGTCGGGGCCGCCGATCCGTACCGTCGACGGGTCGTCGGGCGCGTCCACGGGACGCATCGACGGCACCAGGAACTCGTGCCCGTCCGCGTACACGTCCTGCTCGGTGCCGAACGGCTCCTCGGCCTCCGCGCCCACGACGGCCTTCGCCCGTTCGTAGACGATGTTGCGCACGTCGCGGTCGTAGGGCCGCCCGTCGTAGTTGCGCTCCACGAAGTACTGCTGGACCTCCGGGCGCAACGACTCCATGAGGAACCGCAGATGGCCGACGACCGGATAGTTGCGCAGCACCGAGTGGCGCGACTGGAGCAGGTCCCACACGCCGAGCGCGGTGAGCGCGAGCAGCGGGCCCGCGGCGCACCACCACCACGGGGTGAGGAGCAGCGACAGGGCCAGGGACCCGATCGCACCGGCGACGACGAACAGGAACACGAGGAAGCGGCGCACCCGTCGAGTCAACCGCACCGCGCGCCGTGCGGGCGCGGGCGACACAGGGCCATGGGGTGGACGTGGGGTGGACCCCTGTCCGCGATCTCCGCTACGTTAGGCAAGGCTTACCTAAGGAGGTCGGAATGGGTGTCCGTCAACTCGCTACCGCCGTGCCCACCACCGCGTCACGCGCACGCTCCGTGCTCGCCGCCGCGTGGACCTGCGGCGTCACCACCGACGTGGGACAGGACGACCTCGTCGGCGCCCACCGCGTCGCCGACGACGGTACGGTGCGGATCGCGCCGCCGCCGGAGAGCGTGCTCGCCGCGGCGGTGCTGCTCGCGCCGCACGGCCGGCCCGCCGCGCTCCTGGAGTTCGCCGACGCGGCGCCCGTCCCCGTACGCGACCGGGTGCGCGCCCGGCTGCGGATGTCGGGCGAACTCGTCCCCGACGGCGACGAGATGGTCCTGCGCCCCGAACGCGCCGTCCTTCAGACCCGCACCGAACGCCTCGGGATCGATCTCGCCGAACTCGCCGACGCGACACCCGACCCGCTGGCCCTCGCCGAACCGCGGCTGCTGCTCCACCTCGCCGACGCCCACCCCGAAGCCGTCGAGCAACTCACCCGGCTCCTCACGCCCGAGAGCCTGCACGGTGTCGTCCGCGTCCAGCCCCTCGCCGTCGACCGGCACGGACTGACGCTGCGCCTCGAACGCGCCCGCGGCCAGGCCGACGTCCGCATCCCCTTCCACGCGCCCGCCGACGACCTCTCCTCCCTCACCGAGCGCATGCAGTGCCTGCTCGCCTCGGCCCAGGCCGTCAGCCGCCGCCGGAGGTGACCTTCTCGCGGGCCGCCGGACGCTCCTCCTGGCCCGGCGCGGGACGCGGACGCCGGAACGCCCAGTCCATCCGCGGTTCGACGACATAACGGAACACCGTGCGCACCGGCGGCGTGCACAGCAGCGTGATCCCGCCGACCGCCACCGCCGTCACGGCCAGCTCACCCGCCGGGGTGTGCAGCCACGGATGCGCGTACCACTCCCAGAACCGGGAGGACTTGATGACGAACCCGTGCAGCAGATACGCGTAGATGGTTCCGGTCCCCAGAGCCGTGAACCACAGCCGCCGCCCCGGAACCCACGACAGGAAACACGCCGTCAGCACGAGAGCGAGCACGAACAGGGCGGGCGTCGCCCACAGCCCCGCCCAGGCGGGCACGCCCCGGCCCACCACGCTCCCGCGGTGGTAGAACCAGCCCGCGTCGAACCACGGAGCCACCCAGTACGCGGCCACGACCGCCGCCAGCAGCACCGGCAGGGCCGCGAGCCGCGTGCCCCAGGTGCGCAGGAACGAGAAGTGCTCGGGCCGCATCACGAGACCCACCACGAAGAACGGCAGGAACTGAAGGACGCGTTGGAGCGCGAGGTCACCGCCCGCGCCCGGCCACATCGACACGGCCGTCCCCACGCCGAGGGCCACCCACACGGGATGACGCAGTTGCAGCCACAGCGGCGTGGAGAGCCGCCAGATGAACAGCGCCGCGAGGAACCACATCAGGTACCAGGGGTCCAACAGGCTGATCGGATAGCCCGGATCGTCCTGCGCCCACCGGTAGAAGAGCGTGTACGCCACCTCGAAGACGACGTACGGCACCACGACCCCGGTCACCAGCCGCTTGAGCCGGCCCGGGGCCATGTCGAAACTGCGTGAGAAGTACCCCGACACGAGCGCGAACGCCGGCATGTGGAAGGCGTACACGGTCAGATACAGCGCGGTGACCGCGCGCGAGCCGTAGGTCAGCGGCTCCCAGGCGTGCCCGCACGCGACGAGCACGATCGTCAGGAACTTCACGTTGTCGAAGTACGACTCGCGCTTCTTGCCCGTGCCGTGGGTGGTGGTCTGTGCGGCCTGCCGGTCCATCGTGCGCCTGCGCCCCTCCTCCTGCGTGGGTCAGGCCCCCCGCCTGCCCCACGCAGACCGTTCCATGACTGGGCCTGTGACACAAGCGCCGTAAAGGAACGGGAGGTACGCCTTGTCACACGGCGGTGTAGGCGCCGTCCACCAGGTGGTAGCTGCCCGCGATGAAGGAGGCACGCTCCGAGAGCAGGAACACGATCAGCTCGGCGACCTCCTCGGAGTGGCCGAGGCGGCCGGCCGGGTGCAGGGCGACGAGACCGTCGTAGGCGGCCTTGTCCATGTCCTTCAGGAGCGGGGTCGCGATGAAGCCGGGGCCGACCGCGTTCACGCGGATGCCCTTGGCCGCGTACTCGGCGGCCGCCGTCTTCGTCAGACCGACGACGCCGTGCTTGGCCGCCACGTACGCGGGGGAGCCCGCGAAGCCGACCGAGCCGAGGATCGAGGAGACGTTGACGATGGCGCCGCCCTTGCCCGCGGCCTCGATGGCGGGGAGTTCGTAGCGCAGCGAGTAGAAGACGCCGTCGAGGTTGGTGCGCACGACGCGGTCGTAGACATCGATGTCGTACGCGCCGGTCGGGGCGCTGGCGCCGCCGATGCCAGCGTTGTTCACGGCCAGGTCGAGCCCGCCGAAGGTGTCGACGGCGAACTGCACGGCGGCCTCGACGGAGGTGGGCTGCGTCACGTCGAGCGCGACGGCGGCGGCCTTGATGCCCTCGGCCTTCAGCGCCTCGGCGGCTTCCTCGGCGCCCTGCTGGTTGTAGTCGGCGATGACGACGTTCGCGCCGCCGCGGCCGAGGCGGCGGGCGGTGGCCAGGCCGATGCCGGAGGCGGAGCCGGTGACGAGGGCGGTCTTCCCGGCGAACTCGGTGGCGTAGTCGGTGATCTGGCCGGTGGTGGGGGTGGTGCTCATGGTGCGGGTCACTCTCTGCTTGCGAGGTCGGAGGTCGCCGCCGATCGGGCGGCCTCCCCGATGAGGGCGTCGTAGGACCGCGCCACCAGATCGGCGAGGTCCTCGGCGTCCGGTCCTTCGCCGCGTGCCCAGGTGCGCAGCGCGGCGGTCAGCACGCCGGCGGCGGCACCGACCACGACCTCGGGGCGGATGTCCCGGGCCGGGTCGGTGCCGAGGCGGTCGGCGATGATGCGTACGGACTCGTCCTGGGCGTCGACCCGGATGCGTTCGTACGCGGCGAACAGGGTGGGTTCGCGGTCCACGGCGGCGTACAGCTCGCGCAGCTGCGGACGGTGGTGCCAGGCGGGGGTGTCCCGGTCGGCGAGCCACTCCGCGACGGCCCTGCGGTAGGCGAGCAGCGGGGGTTCGTCGGCGGGCCGCTCGCGCAGCGCCGCGTTGATGCGGGCGCCGTCGGAGCGGGTGAAGTCCAGCGCCGCGTCCTCCTTGCCGGCGAAGTGCCGGCTGAAGGTGCGGCGCGTGACATCGGCCCGCTCGGCGATCGCCTCGACGGTCACGTCCCCGAGCCCCCGCTCGAGCACGAGCGCGACAGCGGCCTCGGCCAACGCGTCCCGCGTCCGCCGCGCCTTGACCTGCCGCCGGTCCTCGGAGGGCCGGCTCGTGGTGGGTTCGTTCGCCTTCATGGTGCCGAGGGTACACCTTTGTGTCCCAATGGGACATGAGTCTCGGCGGGACGTTTGAGGGGCTGTACGGCGTCAGGCTTGCCAGCGCCCGTGGAGCGCCGCGGTGGTGAAACCCGGGCCGTACGCCACGGCGACCCCGTGCTCGCCCGTGCTGGGTGGATCGCCGTAAGTGCGCTCCAGGACGCGGAGCACGCTGACTCCGCCGATGTTGCCCTCGTCGGCCAAGGTGTCCGTCGAGTGCCGCGTATGGCTGCTGCTGAGCCCCAGGGCCTCGGCGGTGTCGGCGATCATCCGCGGGCTGCCGGGGTGGATCGCGGCGAACTCGACCGCTCGTCCGTCCAGCCACTGGACCAGGCTCGGAAACGTTTCCGCCGGCGCCTTGGGGGCCTGCTTGGTGGAGTCGAAGTGCATACCGTGCGCGTCGAGTCGCCCCCGGTACCGGTCGTAGCTCCCCGGCAGTGTGTATTCGAGGGTGTCCTCGATGGCCAGCCCGGCAGTGAGCGGTGCGGAACTTATGACAGCTGCCGCTGCCGCGTCGGCGAAGAGCGCTTTGTAGATCATCGCTTCTGTGGTGGCGGCCGAGTGGTTGTACGCGGTGGAGAGCACCTCGGCGGCTACGACAAGCACCTTCTCGGTGGGGCGAACGGTGATCAGATCCGCTGCTCTTACCAATGCGTGGACGCCGCCGGCGCAGGCCACAGTGGTGAGGGCGATGCGACGGGTGGTCGGGCGCAGTCCCAGGCGGTGGATCAGGTGAACGTCGAGGTTCGGAACCGCATAGCCCGTGGCGTGCGTCGTGACGATGGCGCCGATGTCGTCCGGGGTGAGATGCGCAGCCTCGAGTGCGGCGAGTGCGGCGCGTTCCGACATGTCGAGCGCGTCGTCGAAGGCGGCCTGCGTGCGCTCGTGGACGCCCGCCCGGCCGGCCACGGTGGGGGACTGGAGCGGGCGGCTGAAGTACCGCGTGCGCACACCGCAGTTGTTGACCACGCGCAGGAAGGCGCCGAGACGCGGGTGGTCGGCGTGGTGGGCCTGTATGTCCTCGGATATCTCCTCCGTGGTCACCTTGTGGGCGCCGAGGACAGTACGTGGCGGGGAAAGATAGGCGGGCATGCGGCAGCTCCCACTGGGGCGAGTAGGGCGTGGGGGGTACCGCTCAACGTACTTGACCGTAAGTGCGGGTCGTCTAGGGGTTCGAATCGAACGAGGGGGCTGTGCCGGCGCGCAGCATCTGGCGGGTGTGCCGAGGGCGCATGACACCCGGACGGAAGACCAGGACGAAGAGGCGGGATCCGGGAGCGGTCATCGGCTGCGCGGCACAGATGGACACCCAGCCCGGCCCGAGCCGGTCATGATGGATCGGTCGCTCGTGGCCGTCGGCGTGGATCAGGGTGGCTCCGGTTTCGTAGATCGGTGAGGTGTCGGGGTCGGCGAGGACCTCCTTCTCGATCTGCCGCAGTGTCTCGTCCTCCGGCCGAGTCGCGAGCGCGGCTCGCAACTGAGGCAACACCCATGGCGCCCAGGCGTTGTGCCAGTCGGTCAACACCTCGCGACCCTGGGGTTCGAGCAGCATCCAGCGCATGGTGTTGCCCGGCACCCGGCCATCGGGGAAGAGCGCGGCGAAAGCGGCGTTGTGCGCGATGAGGTCCCAGGACGCGTCGGACACGTAAGCCATGTGCCCCATGCTGTCGAGCGCGTCCTGCCAGAAGCTGGGGATCTCCTTGCCCGACGACTGGTGGAGAGGCCCTGGCGGATCCTGGACCAGGGCGTAGCGGCACAGGGAGACCCATTCCTGTTCGTCCAGTTGGAAGAGCAGGGCGACGTCGCGCAGCAGGTCCGTGGGCGGATTGGGATAGTTCCCCGACTCCAGCCGGTGATACGTCCCCAGCGTCCGATGCAGCAACTGGTCGACCTGGTGCTGGGAGAGGCCGGGGGCGCGGCGGCCCTGGCCTGTGGGGCGGGTGAAGCCGTGGGACTCGGGGGCTATGAGGGCGCGACGTTCACGGAGCAGGGCGCGCAGCGCCTTCTTGTTCATGGTGAGTAATCCCTCTTTGTACACGCCGAGTTGAGCGTGAGCAGTCTAAATACTCCCATCGCCTTTGGTAATAAACATTGCCCGAAGAAAACGATCAGACGGTCCGTCATGATGGGACGTGCGGGGTTGCCCACCTGCCGGTTTCATCGTCTGTGAGCACGTGGACACAGCGATGGGGCACCTGTGCCGGGCCGCTCGAAAATGGCCGAAATTTCCCGGCGTCGGGTAACCCGCGAGCCTTCGGGCTGTTCGAGGAAGGGAGAGCGGGACCGGGCCACCAATTCGCAGGATGTGGCCGGAAAATGCGTTGCACGACGCACGTCCCGCACTCGTTCCGAGGCAGCCGCAGAAGGTCACTGGCTGCGGTCGGTGCCGTCACTCGCCATTACGTAGCGGCCACGGCACCGGCCGCGCCCGGTCATCCGTGCCCGGTCACCGGCACTCGCCCGGACGCCCCCCGGGCATACTCGGGCCCATGACGCTACGAAGACGCGCCATCGGCACGGGAGTTGTGCTCGCCCTGGGGTGCCTGTCGGTCCTCACGGCGTGCGGCCAGGAGAAGGCCGACGACGCCGCCTCCACTCGGGCGCCGCGCGCCGCCGCGCCGCCCTCCGCGAAAGCCGCCGACTGCGCCGGCCGCTCCGCCCGCCCCACCGCCCGCGCATCCCAGCCCGCCGACGCCGGCGACGCCAACCCCAAGTACGGGGAGAACCACCTCTTCCAGTCGACCGCCGCCCTCACCGGCCGGGCCGTCTGTGACGCGGCCGACGCCGAGGAGCGGGTCAGGAAGGCCCTCGCGCCGTACGCCGAGAGGCGGGACGTCACCGGCGCCCAGGTCAGCGCCGCGCTGGCCGACGCCGGGTACAAGAAGGTGACCGTCAGCGGAGCGAACGGCTTCGTCGGGTTCGTCGTGGACGCCGGTCCCGCCTACTGCCTGGACGGATCGGTCGGCGGGACGGTCAGCGTCGAGAGTCACGGCGTCTATCTCGAAGGCACCGGATGCGAGAAGCCGCAAGGCGGGCACTGACGCCGGCGAACCAGGTCAGCCCTCCGACTTGAGGCGCGTGCGCACGTAGTCCTCCGTGGCCGCGTCAAGGCCGATGTCGTGCTGCGCCCGTTCCGACAAGTACCAACGGTGTTCCAGGAGTTCGTGGTACAGCTCGGCGGGGTCCATCGGCGCCGGGACCCGGTCGCGCACCGCGCGGACAGTCGGCCGGAACACGTCGCGCACCCAGCGGTGCGCGAGCACCTCGGGGCGGGCGTCGGGGGCGTCGTCCTGGGTCGCCATCCAGCTCTCCAGGTCGTTCAGGAGCCGCCGCGCCTGGTTCTCCTCCGCGTCCATGCCGGTCAGGCGCAGGAGTTGGCGCTGGTGGTGGCCCGCGTCGACGACCTTCGGCACGAACGTGACGGTGTCGCCCTGCGGGGAGCGCGAGATCTGCATCTCGGCCACGTCGAAGCCCAGATCGTTGAGGCGGCGGATGCGGCGCTCCATGTAGTGGTGCTTGCCCGCCGGATACACCGACGTACGGGTCAGCTCGCTCCACAGGTTCTCGTAGCGCTGCCCGACCTCGGCGCCGAACTCGATCGGGTCGATGGACGGGTGCAGCGCCCCCGAGGCCTCCAGGTCGAGCATCTCGCCGCTGATGTTCACCCGCGCCAGATCGATGTCGTACGCCCGCTGCCCGTCGCTCAACTTCTCGTGCAGCTCGCCCGTTTCGGCGTCCACGAGATACGCGGCGTAGGCGCCCGCGTCCCGGCGGAACAGGGTGTTCGACAGCGAGCAGTCGCCCCAGGCGAAGCCGGTGAGGTGCAGGCGAACGAGGAGCACCGCGAGGGCGTCCATCAGGCGGTGCACCGTGGAGGGGCGCATCGTCGTCTCGAACATGGACCGGTACGGCTGGGATCCGCCGAGGTGCCGGGTGATCAGAACGGGTTCGAGGGGGCTGCCGTCCGGCTGCTCGCGGCCCGTGACGACGGCGAGGGGGTCGACCGACGGGATCCCCAACCGGTCGAGCGTGCGCAGCAGTTCGTACTCGCGCAGGGCCGGACGCTCGGCCAGTTCCTTCACGGCGACGACCTCGTCACCGGCGCGCGCGTAGCGCACCACGTGCCGGGAGATGCCGCGCGGCAGCGGCACGAGGTACTCCTCGGGCCACTCCTCCAGGGGTATGTGCCAGGGCAGGGCGAGCAGGAGCACTGGGTGCTCGGGGTTGGTGGCGCTGATCTGGAGCGGCATGGTCACCAGCGTAAACGGCGCGAAGAAGGGGCCGGGGCGCGGCTACAGTGCCGATCATGCTGCCTGAGGTGACCAGCGACGAGGAGTGGGCCCGCGTCGTGCGGGACGAGGCCCTGCTGCGGCCCGGCCTGCTCGACCTGTGCCGGCGGCTCGGCCTGCCGGACGCGGCGCCCGTGCGGTTCGCCGACGGGAGCGTGCCGGTGTACGCCGTCGACGACGCGCATGTCCTGAAGCTCTTCCCGCCCGCGTCCGCCGCGGACGGGGTGCGCGAGGCCCGCGTCCTGGAGCGGCTGCACGGCCGACTGCCCGTCGCCACACCGGAGTTGCTGGCCTCGGGGACGTGTGAGAACGGCTGGCGCCACGTCCTCATGGGGCGGCTGCCGGGGGAGAGTCTCGCGCTCGCCTGGCCGCGCATCCCTGGCCCGGACCAGGATCGCCTGGTGGACGCCGCGGGCGAGGTCCTCGCCGCGCTCCACGGGCTGGACGCCGGCCCGCTCGCGGACGTCCTCGGGCCGCCGGACTGGACCGCGTTCGTCGCCGGGCAGCGCGCGAAGGCCGTACGGCGCCAGCGCGAGAAGGGGCTGCCGGAGGAGTGGTGCGCGCAGATCGACGCGTTCCTGGACCGTCACGTGCCGTCGCTCGGAGGGCAGCCCGCCCTGCTGCACACCGAGTTCATGCGGGAGCACCTGCTCGTCGAGGGCGACGGCGACAGTGGCAGCGGCAGGGACACCGCCTCCGCGCGGCTGAGCGGACTCTTCGACTTCGAACCCGCGATGATCGGCGACCCGGTCTACGACTTCGTCGCCGTCGGCCTCTTCGTCACCCGCGCCGATCCCCGCCTCATGTCCCGCTTCGCGAAGGCCTACGGGCGCGCGGTCGAACCGTGCGCCGCGATGGCGTACACGCTGCTCCACGTGTACAGCGATCTGCCCTGGTACCTGAGGGAGTTGCCGCCGTCCGACGGTGTCACCTGCCTCGCCTCACTCGCCGAGGAGTGGTTCGGCGCCGCCTGACTCCAAGGACGTCTCCGCCGCTGCGAGGATCTCCGTCAGCCGCAGCCCGAACCGCGCGTCGCAGGCCGCCGGGACCCCCGTACGCGCCGACTCCAGCAGGGCGTCGATCGCCACGGACAGGCACTCCTGAGCGACGCCGGTGCCCGTCGGCATCGACACCAGGCCCTCCGCGCCCCGCAGTTCGACCGCGATGCCCGCCGCGGCCGGGGGAGTCGTCAGGCTCAGCGCCGCCGTCGAGGACGCACCCGAGGCGTGGCGCAGCACCAGATGCACCGTGTCGCCCGGACCGCGCCGCGCCGTCAGCGCTTCCACGTCGCCCAGGACCGGAAGGAGCACCGACAGGGCGTGCGGGCCCACGTCCCACAGGGCGCCCCGCTCGGCACGCCACGGCGACGTGGCCCGCACCTCGGCGTCGTCACCGGGCGTGTACAGAGCGCCGAACCAGTCGGCCCGGCCCGTGTACCAGCCCTCCGCCGCGGCCTGGCGGGCGATCCACTCCGCCGTCACGGGCGCGTAGCGCAACGTGCAGAACACGGCCGACGCGACCCCCGCCGCGTCCGCGGCCGCCACCACGGCCCGTCCCGCGTCCGGGTCGAGCGCCAGCGGCTTGTCGAGCAGCAGGTGGCAGCCCGCCGCCGCGGCCCGTGCCGCGAGCGGCGCCTGGACGTCCGGCGGCACGGCGAACGCCACCGCGTCGCACGCCGCGAACAGCGCGTCCACATCGTCGTACGCCGTCGTGGCGTGCGCGGCGGCGAGTTCGGCCGCGGCATCGGGACGCCGGCCCCACACGCCCACGAGGTCGACCCCCTTGTGGGCCTGGAGCGCCGGACCGTACGTGCGCCGGGCCCACGAGCCCGTACCGACAAGGCCGAAACGCGGTGTGTCAGTTGAGGTCATGGGCACCAGTATCCCCCGCGCGCCCCGCGAACGGGCTGGTCGCGGCAGGAGCGGACGCCGGGCGCAGACAGGGCGCCGCGCTTGGTGAATACTGATTCACCGACACGGGTGAATGGCCATTCACCCGGGCGTTTCCCGAGCAGGAGACCCATGGACACCGCCCCGATACCCGTGCCGCCGCGCCCGCGCGAGCGGTTCGCCGTGCCCGTGCTCGCCTTCGGCGGCATCCTCATGGCGGTCATGCAGACCGTCGTCGTGCCGCTGCTGCCCGACCTGCCCCGACTCACCGGCGCGTCCCCCGCCGCCGTCTCGTGGATGGTCACCGCGACTCTGCTGGCCGGCGCCGTCCTCACGCCCGTACTCGGCCGGGCCGGCGACATGTACGGCAAGCGGCGCGTCCTGCTCGGCGCGCTCGGCCTGATGACCGCCGGCTCCGTCCTGTGCGCCCTGACCTCCGACATCCGGATCCTCATCGCCGCCCGCGCGCTCCAGGGCGCCGCCGCCGCGGTCGTCCCGCTGTCGATCAGCATCCTGCGCGACGAACTCCCGCCCCACCGCACCGGATCCGCTGTCGCCCTGATGAGCTCCACCGTCGGCATCGGCGCCGCCCTCGGACTGCCTCTCGCCGCGCTCATCGTCCAGTACGCCAACTGGCACGTCATGTTCTGGGCCACGAGCGGCCTCGGCGCGCTCGGCCTCGCGCTCGCCTGGTGGGCCGTGCGCGAGTCGCCCGTCAGGTCGCCCGGCCGGTTCGACGTGCTCGGCACGCTCGGCCTCGGCGCGGGCCTCGTCTGCCTGCTGCTCGGTGTCTCGCAGGGCGGCCAGTGGGGATGGAGCAGCGGACCCGTCGTCGGACTGTTTGTCGCGGCTGTCGTGATCCTGGGCCTGTGGGCCTGGCAGCAACTGCGCACCGCGGCGCCTCTGGTGGACCTGCGCCTGGCCGTCGGCCGCCGCGTCGGACTGCCCCACGTCGCGGCACTGCTCACCGGGTTCGCGTTCTACGCCAACTCCCTCGTCACCGCGCAACTCGTGCAGGCCCCCGTCGCCACCGGCTACGGCCTGGGCCTGTCCATCGTCGCGACGGGCCTGTGCATGCTGCCCAGCGGCGTCATCATGCTGCTGTTCTCACCCGTGTCCGCCCGGATCTCCACCGCGCGCGGCCCCCGCATCACCCTCGCCGTCGGCGGCGTCGTCCTCGCGCTCGGCTACGCCGTCCGCATCGCCGACAGCACCGACCTGTGGGTGATCCTCGTCGGCGCGGCCGTCGTCTCGACCGGCACCACCCTCGCCTACTCGGCGCTGCCCACCCTGATCCTGCGCGCCGTCCCGGCCGGCGCCACCGCTTCCGCCAACGGCGTCAACGTCCTGATGCGCACCATCGGCCAGGCCGTCTCCAGCGCCGCCGTCGCCGCCGTCCTCGTCCACCACACCACCCGGGTCGGCGGCGGCGAGGTACCGACCCTGCACGGGTACCAGCTCGCTTTCACGATGGCGGGTACGGTCGCCCTGCTGGCCACGGCCGTCGCCCTGGCCGTCCCCGGGGACAGCGCGGAGGACCGGGCGGGCGCGAGCGCGACGGCCCCCGTCGCCACGGCGAAAGGAGCGTGAGGCGATGACCACGGCACCCACCGACGAACGGCGGCGCGCGGCGGGACGCCGCGACGCGGAGGCGACCAAGACCGCCATCGTCCGCGCCGCACGGTACTTGCTCGCCCGGCACGCGCACGGCGACATCACGCTCAAGGCCGTCGCCGACCGGGCCGGCGTCAGCCCACCGCTCATCCTGAAGTACTTCGGCAACAAGGACGCACTGTTCGCCCGCGTCATGAACTTCGAGACGGACGTGGACGCCCTCCTCGACGCACCGCTCGACGCGCTCGGCCGGCACATGGTGCGCTCGGTCCTGACCGGGCAGGCCGAGCGGGGCGTCGACCCGATTCTGCGCATCGTCTTCGCCCCGCTGCACGGCGACCGGGGCGACATCCTGCGCGCCGACTTCCGCACCCAGGTCAGTGAACGCCTCGCCGCCCGCCTCACCGGCGACGACGCCGGACTGCGCGCCGAACTCGCCGTCGGCCTTCTGCTCGGCCTCGGCGTCATGTACGGCATCGCCCGCGGCCCGCACGTGCGGGCCGCGGACATCGACGACGTGGTGGACCGCTACGGGCCCGCCCTCCAGGCTCAGCTGGACCCGCCGGCTCCCTGAACGGTCAGCGGCTCGAAGCCCACGACGGTGACGTGACCGTCGGCCCAGCGCACCGTCAACGAACCGTCGGCGCGGGCCACTTCGGCCACGACGCCTTCCAGCGACTGCTCCTCGGCGCTCAGCGAGGCGAGCGCGACGAACACCGCCGTGCCCTCGGCCTCCGCCGAGAGCCGCGGCACCCGCACCCACGGCTCGAACGCCGTGCCCTGAGGCGCCCGTACGGTGTCCCGCTCGCCCCAGCCGTACACGCCGGCCAGTTCCGAGCGCAGCGCGTCCGTCGCCCAGCCGGTCAGTGTCACCCGCGCCCCGTGCGGCGCGCCCACGACCCGGTGGACCCGCAGCTCGTGCCGGCCGCGCGCCACGGTCACGCTCTCCACGCGCAGCCCCGGCACCATCGGCGGCCCCGACACGAACACCGGCCGGTGCCAGGACGCCGCCCAGCCCCACCCGTCCTCGTGGCCGGCGCCCAGCGGGTGGATGCGCCGCCGCACGCTGGCGACGCCGCCGACCTCGACCGACAGGTGATTGTCGGCCACGTTCGTCAGGGACGTGGGGCCGGTGTGCGTGGAGTAGGCCTGGCGGCCGTAGTGGGCGTCCGCCTGGTCCGCGAACTCGCCCTCGTGCGGCCGGACATGGTCGCTGCCGTGGTTGTGCAGCCGCACGATGCCGTCGGCCCGCGTCGACTGGAGCAGCAGGCCCGGCGCGGGCAGCGCGAGGACCCGGTCGGGGCCCTCGCTCGGCGCGGCCTCCTCCGTCGCCGTCCACAGCGGGTGGTCCTCGCCCGCGAGCAGCGCCACGAACCCCTTCGACGCCCAGTACGGGGACGCCGGGCCCGAGTAGTGCTGGAGCGTCGCGTCGTGCGGGCCGTGCCAGCCGAGGCTCAGCAGTCCGTCAATGGTGAGCGCGCCGCGGTCGAGGAAGTAGCGCAGGTTCCCGCTGATCAGACGGCGCGACGCACCCGGCGAGAGCGGCGTGCGGCCCGTGACGGCGCCGATGCCGACGGCCGCCGACGCCGCGAACCGGTAGCTCAGGGACCGCCCGTAGTGCAGCGGCGCCCCGTCCCCGCCGAACATCAGCGAGAAGCCCTCCAGGTGTTCGCGCAGCCGCGGCCCGAAGCGCTCCGCGAGCGCCGCGTCGCCCGCCAGGTGGGCGTGCAGCATCGGGTACAGGTGCAGCGCCCACCCGTTGTAGTGGTCGAAGGCCCGCCCGTCGCCGTCCGCGTACCAGCCGTCGCCCCGGTACCACGTCTCCATCAGGTCGAGCGCCCGCTCCATGGCGCGCGCCGTCGCCGCGTCACCGCGCCCGGCCGACTCCAGGAACGACGCCACCATGAAGGGGAAGAGGTACCAGTTGTTCGGCGCCGGGGTGTGGTTGATCGCGCCGCGCAGCCACTTCTCCGCCCGGTCCTGTACGTCCCCGTCGAGCCGGTCCCACAGCCACGGCCGGGTCAGCATCAGGCCGAGCGCCACCGACGCGGACTCCACCATCGGCTGGCCCTGCACATGGTGGTCGAGGATCAGCGGCCACGACTCGGCGTCGTCCCGGCCCGGGGTGAGGGTGCCCGCGGTCAGGCCCTGCGCGTACCGCTCCAGCCAGCCGTGCGGGTCCTTGCCGTCGGCGCCCGCGACCCGGAAGCCGGCCGCGAGGAACGTCCGGGCGTACCCCTCCAGGCCGTCCGAGCGGACCCCGGAACCCGAGGGCCGGCCCGGCAGGTCGAGCAGCGCGCCCTGCGGGGTGGCCCACCGCCACGCGGCACCGAGCAGTCCGTCGGCGACGGCCTCCCAGTGCGCGCGCGTGTATCCGGTGTACGGGCTCAACGCGCGGTCTTCCGCGGGGAGTTCGAAGGGGATCGTCATGCGAGGAACGCCAGCCTTTCACGTCGTACGGGATGGGCGAAGCCGTCGCCCGCGGCCCAGCGGGCCACCTCGCCGACGGCGGTGTCGGCGAGCCTTTCCCACTCGTTGCCCTGGGAGCCGGCGAGGTGCGGGGTGATCAGCGCGTCGTCGCACTCCCACAACGGGTGGTCCGCGGGCAGGACTTCGGGGTCCGTCACGTCGAGCACGGCCCGGATCCGGCCCGCGCACACGGCGTCGGTCAGCGCGCCCTGGTCGACGACGGCGCCGCGCGCGGTGTTGATCAGGGTCGCCCCCGGACGCATCGAGCCGATGAGTTCACGGCTGACGAGCCCGCGTGTCTCGGGGAGCAGGGGCGTGTGGACGCTCACCAGGTCGCTGCGCGCGAACAGTTCGGGCAGCCCGACCCGCTCCACGCCCAGCGCGGCGGCGTCCTCCTCGGTGACGTACGGATCGTGCAGCAACACCTCGATGTCGAAGGGCCGCAGCAGTTCGATCACCCGGCGCCCGATCAGTGAGGCGGACAGGATGCCCACCGTGCTGCGGTAGTTGCCGACCTGCTGCGAGGTGAGCAGCCAGTTGCCGCGCGCGCGGGTCTGCCGGAAGTCCCGGGCCCGCTCGAGGACCTGCTTGCCGTACAGCAGGATCATGCCGAGGGTGTACTCGGCGACCGGCAGCGCGTTGGCCGCGGCCGCCGACGTCACGGCGAGGCCCCGCTCCCAGCAGGCGTCGGTGACATGTCCCCGTACCGAACCGGCCGCGTGGACCACGGCCTTGAGCCGGGGAGCGGCGGCCAGCACGTCCGCGTCGAGCCGGGGACAGCCCCAGCCGGTGACAAGGACCTCGACGTCGGCGATGAGCTGCTTGGCCCGTACGGTCGTCAGGTCGTCCAGAGCGGGCAACGGCGCCAGGTCGCACACCTCGGTGAGCGCGGCCAGCGAGCGTGGCGTGAAGACGGCCGTCGCGGCCTGGGGGTTCATGGCCAACGCCACGCGGGGCAGGGTCACTTGACCGCCCCCGCCGTCAGGCCGGACCGCCAGAAGCGCTGGAGGAGGACGAACGCGAGAATGAGGGGGAGGACCGCGAGAAGCGAACCCATGATCACCACCGGGTAGTACTCGGGAGAGACGGACGCCTGGCTGTTCCACTGGAACAGACCGAGGCTGACCGGATACAGCTTCTGGTTCGACAGCATCACCATCGGCAGGAAGAAGTTGTTCCAGATCGCCGTCAGTTGGAACAGGAACACCGTGACGAGACCGGGGCCGAGCATGCGCAGCGCGACCTTGAAATACGTCGCCAGCTCACCGGCGCCGTCGACGCGCGCGGCCTCCAGGACCTCGTTCGGCACATAGCCCTGGGCGAAGATGCGGCCCAGGTAGACCCCGAACGGGTTGAACAGGACCGGGATGAACACCGACCAGAACGTGTTCACGACGCCGGTCTCGGACGCGAGCAGGTACAGCGGCAGGGCCAGCACCGTCTGCGGCACCATGACCGCCGCGAGCACCAGGCCGAACAGCTTCTCCTTGTGCCGGAAGGCGTACTTGTCGAAGGCGTACCCGGCCGCGACGCTGATCAGCGCGCCGAGCGCGGCGCCCAGGACCGCGTACAGGAGGCTGTTGCCGTACCAGCGCCCGTACAGTCCGCCGTCCATCGCGAACAGGTCCTTGACGTTCTGGACGAGGGAGAAGTCGCTCAGCGACAGGATGCTGCTGCTGAACAGGGCGTCGCGGGTCTTCGTCGCGGCGAGCGCCAGCCACAGGACGGGAAGCAGTGTGTAGAGGACGGAGATCGTGACGACGACGTTGACGGTCGCCCGGCCCAGCAGGCGCGGGCGAAGGAGCCGGCTGTCCGTGGTGCTCATCGGGCGTTCTCCTCGGCCGGGGCGACGCGGTTGGTCCAGCGGGTGACGCCGTACGAGACGGCGATCGTGATGATCAGGAGGATCACCGAGGCGGCCGCCGCGAGCGAGTAGTTGTTGCGGCTGAACGCCGCGTCGTAGATGTACATGCTCGGCGAGAACCGGGTGTTGATCATCTGTGACGACTGGTGGAGCAGCATCGGCTCGGTGAACAGTTGCAGCGCCCAGATCAGCGTGAACATCGCGACCATGACGATCGACGAGCGCACCAGCGGAGCCTTCACCTGGAGTGCGGTGCGCACCGGGCCCGCGCCGTCGACGACCGAGGCCTCCAGGACCTCGCGGGGCACCGCTTGCAGGGCCGCGTAGAAGACGACCATGTTGTAGCCGAGGTTCGACCACAGGGCGATGTTCACGATCGAGGGCAGCGTGGTGTGCAGGCCCAGGAAGTCCACCGTGATGTCGGCCTTGCCGAGGACCTCGATGACCGGGCTGATGCCCGGCGTGTACAGGTACAGCCAGATCAGCGCGGCGATGATGCCGGGCACCGCGTGCGGCAGGAACAGGCCCAACTGGGCCCAGGAGCGCAGCCGTACGACACCCGAGTCGAGCAGCAGCGCGAGTGCCAGCGAGCCGATCACCATCAGCGGGATGTAGATCACGCAGTACAGGGCGACCGTGCCGAGCCCGGACAGGAACGTCGGGTCGGTCAGCACGGCGCCGTACGAGCGCAGGCCCACGAAGACCGTGCGCTCCGCGCCGAAGCCGAGGCCCGGCTGGTCGTCGCTGAAGAAGCTCAGCCACACCGCCGTCCCGACCGGGATCAGGAAGACCAGCGTGAGCAGGATGAGGAACGGGGCCATCAGGACGCCCGCAGCGCCGGTGCGGCGGCGCGCGGCCGCCCTGTAGGCCTTGCCGTGTGCGGGATCGGCGGCCTGCTGGGCAGCGGGCGGCGCCGTCGGGGCGTGGGCTGTCGTCGCGGTCATGGGGTTCACCTGCCTTTCGGGGTGCGGGCGTTCACGTGGAGCGCTGGGTGGTGGCGAGGCCGAGCGCCTTGAGGTCGGGCATCGTGCCGTCCTGCGCGGCCCGTACGGACGACAGGACCGTGCCGGATCCGCTGCCGGCCCGGGCGAAGGCATCCTGCATGACGTTGCCGGTGGCGGTCATGCGCGGGCCCCAGGTCCAGCCGTCGCGAATCTTGTGGGCCTCCTCCTCGAACAGGGTGTAGATGTCCTGGCCGCCGTAGTACGACGCGTCGAACGCCTTGCGGCCCACGGGGATCAGCCCGGTCGCGGCCGGGTACTGGCTGCTCGCGCCGCTGGACAGCCGGGCCTTGAGGGCGTCGGGGTGCGAGACCTGCCACTCGATGAACTCCATGGCGGCCTCGGGGTGGCGGCTGTCCTTCGTCACGGCGAACGTCGAACCGCCGTGCGTGCCGAGCGCGGGCCTGCCCGTGTCCCACTGGGGGAGCGGGGCGATGCGCCACTTGTTCTTCTGCTCGGGCCGGGCGTTCATCTGCGCGCCCGCGTCCCAGGCGCCGCTGAGCCGGGTCAGCACCAGGCCGTTGCCGATCTGCGCGTCGGCGAGGCGGCTGCTGGCGGAGTTCACGAAGACCAGGTCCTCGTCGATGAGGCGCTGCCAGTACGCGGCGACCTTGCGGGTCGGGGCGTCGGCGAGCGACACGTTCCACGCGCCCTTCGACGTGTCGAACCACTGGGCGCCCGCCTGCCAGGACCAGGCGGCGAACTGCGTGAAGCTGTCGGTGGGGAAGAGGGTCAGCTTGCGGCCGCCGCCGGTGCGCGGCACCTCGCGGGCCAGCTCGGCGAACTCGTCCCACGTGGTGGGTACGTCGAAGCCGTACCGGTCGAAGAGGTCCTTGCGGTAGTGCATGACCATCGGCTCGACGTCGAGCGGCACGCTGAACGTGCGGTTCTCGAACGTCGTCAGGCTCAGCGACTGCGGCAGCAGCTTCGACCGGAGGCCGTCGCTGATCATCGACGTGATGTCGCGGGTCACGCCGTCGATGGCGAACCCGGGCAGCTGCGGGTACTCGATGGTCGCGACGTCCGGGGCGTTGCCCGCGCGTGCCGCGTTGCTCAGCTTGAGGTACCCGCCCTGGGTGCCGGAGGGTATCTGCTCGAAAGCGACCTGGATGTGGTCGTGGGTCTTGTTGAACGCGTCCACCACTTCCTGGCTGCCGCGCAGCGCGGACCAGAACGTGATGGTGGTGGTGCCTTTGGTACCGGACGTGCTGGTGCTCCCCGAGCGATCCGACGCACTGTCGTCTCCGCTGCAAGCGCTCAGGGCGCCCGTCAGCGGCAGCGCGGTGATCGCGGCGAGCAGGGATCGACGGCTCTGTCGACCAGGCATGGGCGCCTCCCGCGGCTCCTGCGTGTTCGAGTCACGGGAATCCTGATCGGCTGAGCGGACCTGGTCAATAGATCGATCAGAAGAAAATGAAACGG
This sequence comes from Streptomyces sp. NPDC052225, assembly GCF_040679615.1. Taxonomy (NCBI): domain Bacteria; kingdom Bacillati; phylum Actinomycetota; class Actinomycetes; order Kitasatosporales; family Streptomycetaceae; genus Streptomyces; species Streptomyces sp. NPDC052225. The sequence continues at coordinate 166,677 of NZ_JBFAVD010000006.1, forward strand.
TCAAACGCTCACTGTGAGGCGAGGGTTGGAGCGACCGCTTCCGGCGGGGGCTGCGTGGAGCCGCGCACCTGGAGCGAGGGGAGCAGTTCGAGGCGCCGCACCGGGGAGGCCGCGGCGGCCGGGTCCGCGAGGCGGCGAAGCAGCAGTTCGGCGGCGGCCCGGCCGACCTCCGTCTTCGGCGGGGACACGGCGGTCAGCGGGGTGCTGCCGAGCCCCGCGACCACGTCGTCGTAGGCGACGGCCGAGCAGTCCTCAGGCACCCGAAGACCGCTGTCGCGCAGCGCCTGCACCAGCATCAGCGCGTCCACATCGCCGTGCAGGACGGCCGCGGTCGCCCCCAACTCCGAGAGCAGCGCGGGCAGTTCGACGGCTGCGGCGTCGCTCGCCGCCGCCGCCGGGTCGGGCACGGCGCCCGGGGCGCTCAGGGCCACCGCCCACTTGTCGATGCCCGGGTGGTCCGCCGCGATCTCCCGGAACGCGGAGCGCACGGCACGCGCCGTCGGACTGTCGTCGCGCGCGGCGAGCACCACGCGCCGGTGGCCGAGCCCCGTCAGGTGCTCGACCGCGAGGTGCACCCCGTACCAGTGGTCCGTGCACACCGTGTCCACGGCGTGCAGCGCGCTGCCCCGCCGCGGCCTGCGCTCCATCACGACGGCAGGCACCGTCAGACGCGACAGCCACGTGTAGTCGGCCTCCTCCGTCGCCCGGCTGCGCCAGCGCGGCGCGATCAGCAGGCCCCGCGCGCCCTCCGCCAACGCCCGCTCCACCAGCGGCTGTTCGGCCCCCGAGACGGCCGGTGCGATATGCAGAGCGATGCGGATGCCGGCTTCCTCGAACACGGTGCGCGCGCCGTGCAGCGCCTCGTACAGATACGCGTGGCGCTCCGGCACGACGAGGGCGACGGGCCCGCCGTCCGCCGCCGGCTCCGGCGGGGCGGCCGCCCTCTCGTTCTCGGTGAGGACCGGCCGTGCCACCCCGTGCCCGCGCCGCAGCCTGCCCTCGCGGGCGAGTTCCTCCACGTCGCGGCGGACGGTCACCACCGACACCGCGAGCTCCGCGGCGAGGTCGCTGACCCGGGTCGCGCCGCGCGACTGCACGACGGCGAGGATCCGCTGCCGCCTGAGATCGACCGGTTCGCGCATGCTGATGGCCCCCTCACAACCCGCTGTTCGTTTGAGCGCTTCGCTGAACGCTTCGGCGGCAGCATAACCAGCGGGTGCCCGGCGGGGTCAGCCCTCGGCGGATTTCGGTTCCGGCGGAATCCGGTCGAGCACGATGCCGAAGTGCTGGTCGTAGGCAGCGAGCACGGCCGCGTCGGAGGGCAGCTCGGTACGGGTGCGCTCCGCGCCGGTCGTCGTCGTGAGCGTATGACCGCTGAGGGTGACCCGGCCGCCCTCGGTCAGCAGCGAACAGACCAGGGACCGCGTGAAGTGCGAGGCGGGGGAGGTGCGGTGGTACCAGGCCCCCGCCTCGAAGTCCCGCAGCGCGCGCGGGCGCAGGTCGAGCAGATATTGCGGCTCGCCGTCGCGCAGCACCAGCAGATCACCCTCGGCGGCGTCCTCGATCCGGAAGACACCGCCCGGGTCCCGCTGCTCGCCCCGCTCCTCGAACGCGAGCGGGAACTCGGTGTGCGTGCCGAACCCGATGTCGGCCAGCCAGCACGAGCCGTCGCCGGCGCGGACGCGCAGCGCAAGATGGTCGTACGGGATACCGAACCGCCCGTCCTTCCCGGCGACCCGCGCCTGCAACAGCGTCACCTCGAAGCCGAGGGCGTCGAGCAGCGCGGCGAACGCGCCGTTGAGCTCGTAGCAGAAGCCGCCGCGCCGCCGGTCCACCAGCTTCGCGACGAGGTCCCCGGCGTCGAGCGGGACCTCCTCGCCCAGGTGCACGGAGAGGTTCTCGAACGGGACGGTCCGCAGATGCGCGCGGTGCAGGGCCCGCAGTGCCTCGGCGGTCGGGGCGGCCGGGCGCGCGGCGCCGATCCGGTGCAGATAGGCGTCGGCACGGTCCCGGCCCAGTGGTTCGTCGGTCATGCGACCAGTGTCACCGATGCCCCGCGTCCCGCCCCGGCCGCACCGGCAGCTCCCGCACGCTGTTGCCGACGAACCCGGCGTGCGCGGGCAGTTCCCCGTCCGGCACGGCGAGGTCGAGGTCGGGGAACCGCGTGAACAGGCGCTCCAGGGCGACCGTCGCCTCCAGGCGGGCCAGCGACGCGCCCAGGCAGTAGTGCGGGCCGTGCCCGAGCGACAGATGCCTGCGGCGGGCGGGGCGCAGGATGTCGAAGCGGTCGGCGTCCGGGCCGTGCGCCGCCGTGTCGCGGCCCGCGCCCGAGTAGCCGGCGAGCACCAGGGTGCCCTGGGGTATCAGCGTGCCGTCCACCGTGAGATCGCGGGTCGGATAGCGGAACGGGAAGTAGCTGACCGGGCTGTCCCAGCGCAGCGTCTCCTCGACCACGTCCTCCCAGGAGGCCTCTCCGGCGCGTACCAGGGCGAGTTGGTCGCGGTGCCCGCACAGGGCCCGCACCGCGTTCGTGATCAGGTTCAGCGTCGTCTCGTGCCCCGCGATCACGAACAGGATCAGCGTGCCGATCAACTCCTCCTGGGCGAGCCGGTCCCCGTCCGCCTCGCGGGCGGCGAGCAGCGCGCTGGTCAGATCGTCGCCCGGATCCCGCTCGCGCGCGGCGGCCACCTGCGCGAGCACGGCCACCATCTCCTTGTTGGCCGCGACCGCGTCCTCGGGGCGGGTCCGGGTGGACACGACCTGGCTCGACAGATGGTGCAGCCGCGTCCTGAACTCCTCGTCCACGCCGAACAGTTCACAGATCACCCGCATTGGCAGCGGCAGCGCGAACCGCTTGCGCAGCTCCACGACGCCGTGGGCTGCCGCCTCCTCGGCGACACCGTCGAGCAGCTCGTCCGTGAGCTCCTCGACGCGCGGCCGCAGCGCCTCGACCCGGCGGGCCGTGAACGCGCGGCCGACCAGCGACCGCAGCCGCTGGTGGTCGGCGCCGTCGGCCGTCGTCATCCCGCGCACCGTCGCGAACGTCCGCAGCGGCCAGCCGTCGGGTATCCGCCCTTCGGTGAGCGCGGTGAAGTGCCGTGCGTCCTTGGCGACATCGGGGTGCGCGAGGAACTCCTTGAGCGCATCGTGACCGAGGACGAGCATGCCCGGCACGTCACCGGGCAGCACGACGGGCGCGACGGCGCCGTGCGCCCTCAGCCGTGCGTTCACCGCGTGCGGGCAGCCGCCGGCCGGGTCGATACGGTACGGCGCCTCGGCGGCGGGGACTTCGGGGGACGGCGTCAACGCGCACTCCTGACAGGTCGGGGACGGGGCCCGGAGGAACTCCCGGCCGACCGGACCCGACCCGCCAACTCCCCCCGAGCGCGGCGTGCTTGGATCCTAGGGCGATTCGGGCCCCAGGCCCAGGTCGTAGATCCGGTCGAGCAGCCACGCCTCGTTGCCCGCGAGCCCCGCACGGCGCAGGGCCTCGTCGGCCTCCGCGATCGGCACGGCGAGCACCGCCGCCGTGCCGGGTGGCTCGGTGCCGGAGAGCGCGGCGCGCGCCGTGTGCAGCAACCGCAGGCACGCCTGCGCCGCCGCGACCTCGTGACTCCTCGACTGTGATCCGGGCGCGCCGTGCGCAGTGTGCGAACTGTGCTGTACATGCTGCCTGGTGTTCCTGGTCCCGTTCATGCCTCCACTCTTGCGTACGGGTCTGACAATTCGCCTTGAGTCATGGCCGGCCCTGAGCCATGTCCTTGAGGAACAGCAGCCCGTCGGCGCCCGCCAAGTGCGCCGGGGGGAAGGGCGCGTAGCCGAACCAGGGGGACACGCGCGGTTCGGGTCGCGTGTCGCTCAGGGCCGCGTGGAGCCGCCGCACGTCGACGGCGCAGCGGTCCTGAGGGAGCGCGTAGAGGAGACCTTCGAGGGTGTCCGCTGGCGGGGTGTCCACGCCCTGGTGCCGGATCGTGCCGAGGGCGGTGGCGACGAACGCGTACTCCCCGCCGAGCCGGGCGTGCGCCAGCGCTCCCGCGCTCCACCACTCCAGCGGATCCCCGCCCATCCGCATCGAGCTCTTCTCGCGCTGGAGATGGGAGTTGTGGGCGTACACGAGGGTCGGCCCGCGGTCTGCCAGGGCGAGGAGGTTCCGGGCCATCATGTGGTCCCGTACGCCCAGGAGCCGAGGCAGGCGGGCCGGGGACGTGTCGGCCATCCAGGAGTGGTAGCGCAGCAGGCCGGTCGCGGTGCGGGCGTGGAGGCACGCCCGCTCCCACGCCTCCTGTGAGGTGGCCGCGAGCAGGTGCGGCTGCTGCCCCTCCAGGAGCGCCGTCAAGTCGTCGGCGAGCAAGCGCAGTTGGCCGGCCTCGGGGGAGCGGCCGAAGGAGCGGGCCGGATCCATCATCGCGGCGGGTTCGGTCCAGCGGCCGTCGTCGCCGAGCAGATCGTCGAGGCCGTCGCGGGTGCAGGGCAGGAGTTCCGCGTCCACGTGCGCCGCGAGGTGGTCGTGCAGGGAGGTGAGGGCCGGGCGGGGGCTCTCGGCACCGGTGATCTCCAGCGGGCCGTCGAATCCGGCGAACCTGACATGGTCGGCCGCGGGCCGGTCGGCGTTGAACTCCCGCATCCAGCGCACGAGTTCGCGGTTTCCGGTCAGGTCGCCCCACTCGTGGCTGATGCCCTGCCGCACCACCTCGTCGAGGTCGCCCGCGCCCGACGTGACGTAGGCGTCGACGTCCAGGCCCTTCAGGCAGTCGCTCTCGAGCGCGATCGTGCGGTATCCCGCGTGCTCGACGAGGTGGCGGAAGATCTCGTTGCGCAGGTCGAGGAGGGTCTCCTCGCGGTGTGTGGGCTCGCCCAGGGCCAGCAGCCGGGGCCGGTGCGCGAGCAGGTCCAGGACGGCGGCGCCGTCGGCGGGACGGGCGGACTCCTCGATGCCGGTGATGTCGATAGCCATGCCTTCAACGCTATCGTTGAACTATCGGTGGAAACTTTTGCGCGCTGATGCCCCGCTACCCTTGGATTCATGGAGCAGAACCTTCAAACGGGGGAGCGGCTGCGGCCGATCGACCTGGCGCGCGGCAGCGGTCTGTCCACGCAGGCGGTCAGGAACTACGAAGAGGCCGGCATCCTTCCTCCGGCATCGCGATCCGCCCACGGCTATCGCGGCTACACGCCCCTGCACGCCCGGGCGCTGCGCGCCTTCCTCGCCCTGGCGCCCGGCCACGGACACCGCACGGCGACGGCCATCATGCGGGCGGTGAACGACGGGGCGACCGACGAGGCGTTCCGCCTCATCGACGAGAGTCACGCCCAGCTCCTCGACGACCGGCGCACCCTCCAGGCCGTGGAGCGCGCCCTGCGCGACCTGGACCCCGCGGACGCGGGCGAAGAACCGTCCGGCGGCATCACGTTCATCGGCCCCCTCGCCCACCGGCTCGGCATCCGGCCCGCGACCCTGCGCACATGGGAGGACGCGGGCCTGGTCCGCCCGCGCCGCGACCCGCGCACCGGCTACCGCGTCTACGGCCCCGCCGACGTGCGGGACGCCCATCTGGTCCACCAACTCCGGCGCGGGGGCCACCTGTTGGAGCAGATCGCGCCCCTCCTCGACCAGGTCCGCACGGCCGGCGGCCTCGCCCCGCTGGAGGGCGCCCTGCGCGACTGGCAGCGACGCCTGTCCGCGCGCGGCCGGGCGATGCTGGCCGGCGCGGCGGAACTGGAGGCGTACCTGAGCGCGCGGGAATGACGTGCACCGGTCGCTCCCCGTGCGATGAGGTGCGCGGCCCGCTACCCGTGCATGACGTGCGCGACCCGCCACCGCCGCCGCGTACTCAGTGGACGTCCCTCAGCCACGCCCCCCTGCGAGGCAGGCCCCCGCGCCCGAGAGATCACCTCCGGGTAAGCCGCAGCCGCAGCCCGCGCGGCATCAGCGTCAGCCGCTCCGTGACCGCCAGCCGGTAGTCGGGCTCCGGCGCGAGGTCGTAGCGGCGCAGCAGCAGACCGAGCACCAACGTGGCCTCGTGCAGGGCGAACTGCCGCCCGATGCAGGCCCGCGCGCCCGTGCCGAACGGCTTGAACACGTGCGCCGGGCGGGCCCGCACCGCCTGCGGCGCGAAACGCTCCGGGTCGAAGGACTCGGGGTCCTCGCCCCACGCGGCCGTGTCGCGGTGCAGCATCGACGTCAGAACGAGCGCCCACGCGCCGCGCCGCATCGGATGCACCCCGCCCAGCGTCGTGTCCGTGACCGCCTCGCGCGCGAACGCCGGAGCCGTCGGCCACAGCCGCAGCGACTCGTCCAGCACCCGTCGCAGATAACGCAACTTGGCCACCTGCTCGTACGCGGGCACCTCGACGCCGGCCCAGACCCGGTCGACCTCCTCCTGCGCCCGCGCGAGCACCGTGCGGTCCTGCGCGAGGTAGTGCAGGGCGAACGACAGAGCCCCCGACGTCGTCTCGTGGCCCGCCACCAGGAACGTGATCACCTGTCGGCGGATGTTCTCCGCCGTCAGCCGCTCGCCCGTCTCCGGGTGCGCGACCTCCAGCATCCGGTCGAGCAGATCGCCCGGGCCGCCGCCCGACGCACGCCGGGCCGCGACGACCTCGTCGACCGTACGGTTCAAGTACGCGCGATCCGCGGCGTTGCGCCGCTGCGCACCCCGCAGCAGCACCGACGTCAGCAGCGGCGGCACCACGTTGCGCCGCTGCGCGAACGAGAGGGCGCCCACCATCGCCGTCACGAACGGATGCGGCCCCTCGGCGGCGAAGTCCCGCTCGAACGAGCCGAAGTCGTGCCCGAACCCGGTCCGCGCGATCGTCTCCAGCGTCAGCTTCGTCATGTCGCCCGGCACGTCCACGCTCAGGCCCGCCGCCGCACTCGCGTCCCACGCCCCGGTCAGCTGCCCGGCCACGTCCAGCATCAGCGGGTGGTAGCCCTCCATCGCCTCCCGGCTGAAGCCCGGCGCCAGCACGTCGTGCGCCAGCTGCCAGTTGGGCTCGTGGTTGTACGCCGTGAACAGGCCGTCCCCCGCGACCGGGCGCAGGTTCGCGACACCCAGGCCCACGTGCTTGGCGAACCGGGACTCGTCCGCGAGCTCGGCGGCCAGCTCCGCGCCCCACACGAACACGATCTCCTTGCCGAACGCCCGGCGCCGGAAGATCGGCCCCAGTTCGGCGGCCAGCTTCATCGAGTCCTGGATCGGTGTGCGCACATTGGCGCCCACCACGTCGCCGATCAGCGGGACCCGGCGCGGCGGATGCGGGATCCGGTCCAGGCGCGGCCAGCCCTGCTCGGCGCTGCGAAAGCCCCGAGGCAGCGTGTCCGCCGTCGACTGCGTCGTCTGCGCCATCGTGCCCATCTCCCTTGCACCGTCGGCCCGTTGGACCCGCCCGGCAGGCTTGTTAGACGTGGATTCAATAGTGCGCCTCAGTCTGGGCCCGCTATTGAACTCACGTCAAGTAAGGTGCCCGCATGAGTGGTGAGCGGACACGGCGCAGGCTGAGCACCCAGGAGCGGCGGGAGCAACTCCTCTCCGTGGGGGCCAAGTTGTTCGCCCAGGATCCGTACGACGACGTCTGGATCGAGCAGGTCGCCGAGATCGCCGGCGTCTCGCGCGGCCTGCTCTACCACTACTTCCCGACCAAGCGGGACTTCTTCGCCGCGGTCGTCCGGCGGGAGAGCGCCCGCATGCTGCGCCTGACGGCCGCTGTCCCCGGCATCCCGGTCCGCGACCAGATCGGTGCGGGGCTCGACACCTTCCTCGAGTACGTCGCCACGCACGCGCAGGGATTCCGGGCCTTCCACCGCGCCGAGTCCGCGGGCGACCCCGCCGTGCGCACCGTCTACCGGGAGGGCCTCGCCGCGCACGAGGAGCAGATCCTGGCCGCGCTCGCCGCCGACCCGCAGACGGCCGGCCGCCTCCCGGAGCCCGCGGCGCTGCGGCTCGCCGTGCGCGGCTGGCTCGCCTTTCTCGTCGCCGTCTGCCTGGACTGGCTGGACGCCCCCGAACTCTCCCGGGCCCAGGTGCGCGACCTGTGCGCGCGGGCCCTGCTCGGCGCGCTCGACGCGTGAACCACGCCCCGTACCCGAGATCGTAAGGAAAACTTGCAAGGCTTCCTGTCGAACTCCTATCGTGGGGGCATGTCAGGAACGCTGGGACCCGAGCCCTCAGACCCGCCCACCGAGCGGATCGCCGCCGACCTCGCCACCGTCGTCGGACGTCTGTCGCGCCGGCTGCGCACCGCGTCGCCGGACAGCCTCCTCACCCCGACACAGCGCACCGTCCTGGCCCGCCTCGGCACGGAAGGGCCCGCGACCACGGCCGCCCTCGCCCGCTCCGAGTACGTGCGCCCGCAGTCGATGCGGCTCACGCTCGGCGCGCTGGAGGAGCGCGGGTTCGTGACCCGCTCCCCGGACCCGAACGACGGGCGGCAGTCCGTCGTGTCGATCACCGACAGCGGCCGGGCCACCCTCGACGCCGTCCGCGCCGCCAAGCACGGCTGGCTCACCCAGGCCCTCGACACCGAACTCGACGCGGCCGAGCGCCGCACCCTCGCCGAGGCGACCGCCCTGCTCGAACGCCTGGTGCAGAAGTGAGCGGTGACGGCGGCGTCATAGCCACCGCGGCCGCACCGGCCGCGGCCGCCGGACGGACCGGCACCGGCTTCCGCGCCCGGCTCACCGCCCCGCTCCTGCTCGGCTCCGTGCTCAACCCGCTCAACACCACGATGATCTCCACCGCCCTGGTGGCGATCGGGCACCACTTCGGGATCGGCGCCGCCGACACCGCCTGGCTGATCTCCGTCCTCTACCTCGCCAGCGCCGTCGCCCAGCCCGTCCTCGGCAAGCTCGCCGACGCGCTCGGCCCGCGCCGCGTCTTCCTCGCCGGACTCGTCGTGGTCTGCGCCTCGGGTCTGGTCGGCGCGTGCGCGCCGTCCTTCGGCTGGCTGATCGTCTCCCGGCTGCTGCTCGGCATCGGTACGTCCGCCGCCTACCCCGCCGCGATGGCCGTGCTGCGCGACGAGGGGCGCCGCGTGAACCGCCGTCCGCCGCGCCCCGTCATGGCCCGGCTCTCCTTCGCCGCGCTCGGCAGCGCCGCGGTCGGCCCGACGCTCGGCGGACTGCTCGTCACCTTCGTCGGCTGGCGCGGCATCTTCGCCGTCAACGTGCCCGTGTCCGTCGTCGCGTTCATCTGCGCCCTGGCCTGGATCCCCGCCGACCCGCCGCGCGAGACGGGCACCGCACCGGCCCCGAAGCTCTCCCTCGACCCCCTCGGCATCGGCCTGTTCTCCACCGCCCTGACCCTCCTGGTCTTCTTCCTCCTCGACCTCGCCCACCCGATGTGGTGGCTCCTGGCGCCGTTCGCCCTGCTCGCCGGCGCACTGGTGTGGTGGCAACTGCGCTGCGCGGCCCCGTTCATCGACGTACGGATGCTCGCCGGCAACGGCCCGCTGGCCCGCACCTACCTCCGCCACGGTCTGAGCTACCTGCTCATCTACTGCGTCATGTACGGGTACACGCAGTGGCTGGAGGAGGCCCGCGGCTACTCCTCCGGACACACCGGACTGCTCATGCTGCCCATGTCGCTCGCGGCCCTCGTCTGCTCGCTGCTCGGCGCCCGCACGAAGGGCATCCGTGCCCCGCTCACCGTCGCCTGCGTCCTGCTCGCCGTCGGCGCGGGTGTTCTGGCCTTCGTCTCCGGCGGCACACCGCTCGCCGTCCTGCTCCTCGCCGGTGCCTGCTTCGGCATCCCGCAGGGCCTCATCGGCACCAGTAACCAGGCCGCCGTCCAGGAGTACGCCCCCGCCGCCGACATCGGCGCCGCGGCCGGACTCCAGCGCACGGCCCAGTACATCGGCGCGATCACCGCGTCGAGCCTCATCGCCCTCGCCTACGGCCGGCGCGCCGACGACGCCGGTCTGCACCTGATGGCGGGCGCCTCGGTCGTCCTCGGCGTCCTGCTCGTCGCCCTCACGGTCACGGACCGGGCCCTGCGCCGCACGGCCCGCTGAGCTCGTTCTTCCACCTCAGCGCAGTCGGGCGCGCAGGATTGCGGCACCGTCACCCTCAAGGTCCTCGCAGGCCGCCGCACGGCCTGCCATCGCCATCACCAGCGAGAGGGTCGGCCCCCGGAGCGGTTCCCCCGAGCCGGTGGTGAACGGTCCGTCCGTCGCCTCGATCCGCAGACCCGCGATCGCGGTCTTGCTCGGGACGGCGAAATCGCGGCCGGCGAAGAACCGGGCCACGGCGGTCGTCGTGGCCGCCGGGGGTGTCCGCAGCAGCCCCAATGGCCGACGGATGTCCTCGCTGTGGACGACGATCTCGCCCAACCAGGCCGCCGTATGTCCTGACGGCCCGGCGGGCCCGGCGACCACTGCGCGAAATCGTCGCAAGGTCTCTTCCGGTGTGGCACCACGGTGCTCTGCCATCCGTCGGTCGTTGTGCAGATCGGGTTGGAACCGCGCGGCCAGCATGCTCAGCAGCCAGCGCCACATCCGCGTGCCGGCACCTGCCGTCAGATGGGCCACGACCTCCTCCACGGTCCAGCGTTCACACAGTGATGCTGTCGCCCACTGGGCCTCGCTGAGCTCGGCGAGGTCCTGAGCGAGCGCGGACCGCTCGACGTGGATCGCCCTTTCCAGAGCTTTCCGGGTCTCCAGAACGTGTGGTTCAGCCACGGGCCGGCCTCCAGAAGTCGGGTGTCCTCCATCAGACTCCTGTCGCGGCCCGAACTCATCGACCGCACCCGCCCCGCGGACCGTATGCGTAGGAGAGGCGACACGTCTCCGGGACTGCGGTCGGGCGCGCCGTGCTCGCAGGACCGGCTGTTGCGTCGCGTCCACGGCCGCGCGGGAACGGCCTCCCAGTTCGTCCCCGGCCGGTCGGCGCTGCCACGGCGGTGACCGCCGCTCAGCTCCGCGATGTCGGCGGACGGTTCATCGCGGCAGGCTCCAGGAACAGCCCGCCCTCAGGCTCCTGATGCCCGTCCGCGGTGTGCCAGTAGTCCCGTGTCTCCACCGCGAGCCCGTCGGCGTCGAAGCGTACGAACACGCACCCGGCCAGCGTCGAGGCGTGCCCGCCCTCCTCGGCGAGCACCCGGAACTCGGCGACCGCCACCCCGTCGGGCCCGACCACGGGCGGCCCGAACCGTACATCGAGCGGCACCTCGTCCTCGAACGACCAGCGCAGATACGCGGCGAGCGCGGCCCGCCCCCGGTGCGGTTCGCGGAACGGCATCGAGCGGTGCACGCAGTCCGGCGCGTACAGGCCGATCAACGCGTCGACATCGTGCCGCGCCCACCCCGCCTGCCACCCGGCGACGAACCGCCGTGCGGCCTCAGCCGTGTCCATCTGCCGCTCCCTGTCCGCCGGTTGCCGCAGACGCTACCCCGATGTCACGCGGCAGGGGGCTGCTGGGCGCGTTCCAGGAAGCGCAGCAGCTCGACCGGGAACGGCAGGACGAGGGTGGAGTTCTTCTCGGCGGCGACCGCCACCACGGTCTGCAGCAGCCGGAGTTGGAGCGCCGCGGGCTGCTCGGACATCACCTCGGCCGCCTGGGCGAGCTTCTTCGAGGCCTGGAGTTCGGCGTCGGCGTTGATGACCCGGGCCCGCCGTTCCCGGTCGGCCTCGGCCTGCCGGGCCATCGACCGCTTCATCGACTCGGGCAGCGAGACGTCCTTGATCTCGACCCGGTCGATCTGCACACCCCACCCGATGGCGGGGCTGTCGATCATCAACTCCAGGCCCTGGTTGAGCTTCTCGCGGTTGGAGAGCAGATCGTCGAGGTCGCTCTTGCCGATGATGGAGCGCAGCGAGGTCTGCGCCATCTGGGAGACGGCGAACCGGTAGTCCTCGACCTGGATCACCGCGCTGGCGGCGTCGACGACCTTGAAGTAGATGACGGCGTCCACCCGCACCGTGACGTTGTCCCGCGTGATGCCGTCCTGCGCGGGCACCGGCATCGTGACGATCTGCATGTTCACCTTGCGCAGCCGGTCGAGCCCGGGCACCACCATGGTGAACCCCGGCTCGCGCACCCCGCCGGACAGCCGGCCCAGGCGGAAGACGACCCCGCGCTCGTACTGCTTCACGACCCGGGCCGCGGCCGCCGCGTACGCCATGCAGGCGGCGGCCACCCCCACCCCGGCCAGCACCAGTTCCTGGACCATGACGACACCCCCAGGTGTCCGAAGCATCCGCTTCTTCCAGGGTATGCCCGGTTCGCAAGGGGTGACCTGAGTCGTTAATGGGATTCATTTTCATGTAGCGTTGCGGCGCAGTCGTCCCCGTACCGGAGGAGGAACGAGCCGTCATGGCCGTGCCCAAGCGCAAGATGTCCCGCAGCAACACCCGTCACCGCCGCGCCCGGTGGAAGGCGACCACGCCCACCCTGGCCCCGGTCACCGTCGACGGTGTACGCCACCTGGTCCCGCAGCACCTCGTCCGCGCCTACGAGCGCGGACTGATCGCACCGCCCCGCTGAGCGCCTGTGGTTGAGCCCCGACGGGCGCCGCTCGGGGCGGGTCCGGGTGGGATAGGGTGACCGGGCCCAACAGCGCAACGAGGGAACGAGGAGGTGAGTCCGATCACCGCTGTGCACGTCACCGCCGTGTCAGATCGGGAACTGCCTTCTTCTGTCGTACGGTCCGTCCGCTCGGTCTGAGCGGGACGGCGCCGTCCGGCGGCCGGGAGCCCGATCGGTGTCCCGAGAGGTCAGATCCGCCCCATGTCGCTCACCCCGTCGCCCCGTTGCACCCCTGCTTCGCCGCTCTCCCTCGACCCCGAGCCGGTCGTGGCCGCCCTGCGCGCCGCCGGCTGCGTCTTCGCCGAGGACGAGGCCCGCGTCCTTCTGGCCACCGCCCGCGACGCCGCCGAACTGGCCGCGTTCGTGGAGCGCCGCGCCACCGGGCTGCCGCTCGAACACGTCGTCGGCTGGGCCGAGTTCTGCGGGCTGCGGATCGCCGTCGACCCCGGCGTGTTCGTGCCGCGCCGCCGCACCGAGTTCCTCGCCCGGCAGGCGCTCGCCGTGACCCCGCCGGACGCCGTCGTCGTCGACCTGTGCTGCGGGACGGGTGCGGTCGCCGCCGTACTCGCCGCGCGCGGCCCCGCCCGGCTGCACGCGGCGGACCTCGACCCGGCCGCGGTCGCCTGCGCCCGCCGCAATGTCGGCCCGCTCGGCGGCCAGGTCCACGAAGGCGACCTGTACGCCCCGTTGCCCGCCCGCCTCAAGGGCCACGTCGACATCCTCATCGCCAACGGCCCCTACGTCCCCACCGCCGACGTCGCCCTGCTGCCGTCCGAGGCCCGCGACCACGAGCGCCTGATGGCCCTCGACGGCGGTGCCGACGGGCTCGACGTCCTGCGCCGCGTCGCCGCGGGCGCCCCGGACTGGCTCGCACCCGACGGGTTCCTCTTCGTGGAGACCGGCGAGCACCAGGCGGCCGACGCCGTGGCGGCGGTCCGCGCCGCGGGCCTGGACGGGCGGGTGGTCGAGGACGACGAGCTGTACGCCACCGTCGTCATCGCCCGCCGCACACCGCGCTGACCCGGGGGTTTCGACTCCTGAGGCGCCGGTACCCGGTCCTTCCCGGGTACCGGAACGATCTTGAGGAGGGACCCGTCATGAGCCCTGAGGACCGCAACCCCGTCCACGGCTACGGTGCCGCGTCGGTGGGCGTGGAGCTGAGCGAATGCACCCCCGACGACGCCGCGTCCGTCCTCGCCGTGCTGTGCGCCGCCTACCCCTCGGACCGCGTCGAGGGCGAGGCTCCCGACCCGAAGGCGACCGTCTGGCCGACGACCGTGGACGTCACGCCCGACGTCGCCCCGCCCGCCCGTACCTCCTCCCTGAGCGGCCCGGTGACGGCCGACCTGCAAGGCGGCCCGCAGGCACTGTCCCGCCTGCGGGCCACCCTCGACGCGGCGTTCGCCGTGGAGGAGGTCTCGACGACCTCCGGTGACCAGGAGCAGGTCCAGCACCTGCGCCTGACCACGGCGACAGGTCACGCCGCGTAGGCCACACGGACCTCCTTGAAGCCGAGCGAGCGCAGCAGCCCGCGCAGCATGTCCGTCGTGTTGCGCTCAGCGCGCCCGGTGAGGTCGCTGTCCTTCGCCGCCTCGCCGATGTGCCGGGCGGCGAGCTTGCGCACGGCGCGCTCGTCGTTGGGGTTGTCGGAGAACAGGTCGCCGAGCCGGTCCAGCAGCCCGCGCTGCTTGGACACGGCGTAGGACCGGTCCGTGTCCAGGGCCGGTTTGCCGAGTTGTGCGTGCGGCAGCGTCAGCGTCGCCTTCGTACGGTCGCCGTTGACCCGCACGTCACCGTCGTCGACCTTGCCGAGATCCACGTACGCGTCGACCGTTCCGGCCCCGATGTACAGGGTGCGCGTCCCGCGGACCGCGTCGGGGAGGTATTTGGTGTCCTTCTCCAGGTCGACGACGACCTGGAAGTTCCCGGACGCGGCGTCGTAACGGCTCAGGTCCCGCACGGACTTCAGCAGTGCGGGCCCGGACCGGTCGTGGGTCTCCGTGCCGAACACGCCGTCCAGCCGGTCCAGTAGGCGCAGACCGGTGAAGAGCAGCACGAGGACCACGACGACGACGCCCACGGCCTTGCCCCAGCGGGGCAGTGGCAGAGCCCTCCGGTTCATGAGGGAAACCTCCTTCGCTCGCAGGGCGAGTCCCCACCACGAGGGCTGATCACGCCTGGGGCGCCGCCCCGGTGGCCGGGAGCGGCCGGTCGCCCGACACACGCGACCACCACACCCCTTCGCCGTGCGTGAGCCCCGGCAGCGCCAGCTCCATCGCCCGCACCCTGCGCGCCGTGAGCTCCCCGGTGATCAGCCAGGACGTGCCGCCGCCCGTCGTGTCCCGGAACTCGGCTCCCAGAGCGGCCAGTTGGGCCGTCACCGGGGCGAGCGCGTCCAGCGGCACCTCCGCCTCGAAGGAGTGCACCGGCTCGAAGACACGGGTCCCGGCCCGCTGCACGGCCCTGCGGGTCACGAGCGCGGTGACCGTACGGAAGTCGCCCGCGACGCTGACCGGAGAGGAGAACCCTGAGCGGATCAGCGTCACATGACAGTCCGTCACCGGCCAGCCGTGCGGCCCGCCTCGGGCCAGCGTGGCGAGCGCCGTGTCCTCGACGGCCTGGTGGAACGCCCGGGGGAGCGCGCCCAGTTCGGTCTCGTACGAGAACACGCGCCCGGAGCCGGGCGGCCCCGGCTCGACGCGCACCCCGACCGTCGCCGGCAGGCCCGTCTCGCTGTCGCGGCCCATCTCCTCGACCGCCTCGGCCCTCCCCGCGGGCCGCTCGACGCAGCGGATGCGGCTCGGTTCGAACTCCGCCTCGATGCCGAACTCCTGGGCCAGTGTGGCGGTCAGGACCTCCTTCTGGACCTCGCCGTACAGCAGCAGCGCCGTGCTGCCGTCCGGGCCGGGCCGTGCGTGGATGAGCGGGTCCTGGTCGGCGAGATCGAGCAGCGCGGCCCGCAGCGCGGCGCCCTGCCCGGGGCGTACCGCGCGCGCCACCGTCTCCAGCGTCGGCGGCGCGAACCGGGCCCGCCCGTCGCGGAGTTCACCGAGCCGGTCGCCGACGCGGATGCCGGAGACCCCGCGCACCTCGGCGATCTGACCGGCCCGCACCACGTCGCCGTCCGTGCCGACGACCCGGACACCGGTGACGCGCCCGGCCACCGGCACGGCGGCCCCGTCGTCCGGGTCCCGGCGCAGGAACACCACCTTCTGCCGGGCCCGCACCTCACCGTCGTACATCCGCAGCAGGCCGATCCGCTCGCCGGCGGGACCGCGGCGCACCGCGAAGACGGTCCCGATCGGCCCGGCCGAGACCGACGGCTCCGGCTTCGCCGCCGCGGGAACGAACTTCCGTACCGCATCGATGAGTTGGCCGACCCCCTGTCCGCCGAGCGCGGAGCCGAACAGGACCGGGTGCAGCACCCCCGCTCCGACCCGTGCGGTCAGGGCGTCGCGCACGGTGGCGGTGTCCGGCCGCTCGCCGTCCACGAGAGCGGCGAGGATCGTGTCGTCGACCTCGGCCAGCGCCGTCGCCACCCGGTCCCGTACGGCAGGAACGTCGAGCGTACGGGCCGTGACGGCGGCACGCGCCGTACCCGCGTCGCGGACGTCCGCCAGCGGCACCACGTGCGGCGTGAGGCGGCGCCGGATGTCGTCGAGCAGCGGGCCGACGCGTGCGCCCGCCCGGTCGATCTTGTTGATGAAAACCAGCGTGGGCACGCCGAGTCGGCGCAGCGTCCTGAGCAGCACACGTGTCTGCGCCTGCACGCCCTCCACCGCGGAGATCAGCAGGACGGCGCCGTCGAGCACGTCGAGGGCCCGCTCGACCTCGGCGATGAAGTCGGAGTGGCCCGGGGTGTCGATCAGGTTGATCTGGGTGTCGCCCACGCTGAACGCGGCGACGGCCGAGCGGATCGTGATGCCGCGCTGCCGCTCGATCGCGCCGGTGTCGGTGCGGGTGTCGCCCCCGTCGACGCTGCCGAGCCGGTCGATGGCGCCCGTGTCGAACAGGAGCCGCTCGGTGAGGCTGGTCTTACCGGCGTCGACGTGGGCCAGGATGCCGATGTTCAGGGTCGTGCGTACCTGCGGGGTCTGCATAAAGGGTCGAGTCCTCGAAAACGATGGTCCGGCGGGGTCGCTGAACTGCTTCGAGGAATCGGCGCATTCGAGTCTCCTGAACTGGCGAAAACGTGCCCGGCCATGGTGCGCAGCAGGTCATGGCCGGGCGCAACTCATTTATCCGGCCGTGGGCTGTGCGAAGCGGCGCACGTACCGCTTCTGCCACGGCGTCTCCACGGCGCGCCGGTCGTAGTGGGCGCGCACGTACGCGACGGCCTCACCGGCCGGGACGCCGTCGAGGACCGCGAGGCACGCGAGCGCCGTCCCTGTCCTGCCTTTCCCGCCGCCGCACGCCAGCTCCACGCGCTCGTCGGCGCACCGCCGCCAGGCGTCCTGGAGCACGGCGCGGGCCCGCTCCGCGTCGGCGGGCAGCCGGAAGTCCGGCCAGCGCAGCCAGGTGAACTCCCACTCCGTCGGCGGTGGTTGAGAGCCGAGGAGATAGACGCCGTACGAGGGGAGCGGCCCGGGCGGCAGCGGCCGGCGCAGTCCGCGGCCCCGCACGAGCCGTCCCGACGGCAGCCGCAGCACACCCGGCGCGTCCGCGTCCCACGTCATCGGACCTCCCGCGCCGCGGACAGGAGGAACGCGGCCAGCCGGCGCGCCCGGCCGAACGCGTCCGGGAACACATCCAGGCCGTCCGAGACCAGCGCGCCCTCGTGCAGCAGCATCAGGGAACGCCCCAACTCCCGTGCCGCGTCCGGCGACACGTCCCGGGCGAGCCCGGTGAACAGCTCCAGCATCCACTGCTTCTGACCCGCGATCACCGCGTACGCGGGGTGTGCCCGATCGCTGATCTCGGCGTGCGCGTTGACCATGCTGCATCCCTTGCCGGAGTTCTGCCGCATCCACTCCTCGGACGCGTCGAACACCGCCAGCACCCGTTCGGTGGGGGAGAGTTCGCCGGGATCGTGGTGCGCGGCGAGGTAGGCGCGCCAGCGGGCGTCGCGGGTGGCCAGATAGTCGACCACGATCTGCTCCTTCGAGCCGAACCGGTCGTACAGCGTCTTCTTCGTGACGCCTGCCTCGGACGCGATGAGATCCACCCCCACCGCGTGGATGCCGCGCTCGTAGAACAGTCGCGACGCGGTGTCGAGGACGCGCCGCGCCGCGGGGGTGAGATCGGGGCGCTCCGGATCGACCAGGGCCGGCGCCGGGGTCGAGGCCGGTGCCGGGGGCTTGGGTGTCGTACGCATGACTCCACAGTAGACCGATCTGTATAGTCGAGTCATGTAGACCGATCTGTATACCCGCGCGGTTTCCGCGCGTTCGGAGGCGGTGTCACGCCATGAACGTCCTTCTGTCCCTCGGCTTCATCCTGACCTGGAGTTCCGGATTCATCGGCGCCAAGCTCGGCGCCGGCGAGGCCAGCGCCGTGACCATCCTGATGTGGCGGTTCCTGCCGCTCGCGGCCGTGCTCGTCGCGGTGGCCGGACGCCGCGCCCTGCGCGGCCTGACGGCGCGCGCGCTCGGCCGGCAGATCGTCGTCGGAACCCTGTCGCAGAGCGGCTACCTGCTGACCGTCTACTACGCGATCCAGCTCGGCGTCTCCAGCGGCACCACCGCTCTGATCGACGGCACCCAGCCGCTCGTCGCCGGCGCCCTCGCGGGACCGCTGCTGCGGCAGTACGTCACCGCCCGGCAGTGGCTCGGCCTGTGCCTGGGGGTGACCGGGGTCGCCGTCGTCACCAGCGCCGACGCGGCCGCCGTGACGGGCGTGGCCGCATGGGCGTACCTCGTCCCGTTCCTCGGCATGCTGTCGCTGGTCGCCGCCACCTTCGTCGAGAGCCGCTCGCCCACGCCCGTCGCCCCGCTGACCGCGCTGACCGTGCACTGCGCGACGAGCGCCGTCGTCTTCACCGGTCTCGCCGTCCTCGCCGGTGAGGCGGCCCCGCCCGCAGCGCCGTCGTTCTGGCTCGCGGTCGCCTGGCTGGTGGGCCTGTCGACCTTCGGCGGCTACGGCCTGTACTGGATCGTGCTGCGGCGGCGCGGACTCGCCCAGGTCAACACCCTGATGTTCCTGATGGCGCCGGTGACGGCGGTGTGGGGAGCGCTCATGTTCGGCGAGCCCTTCGGCGTGCGCACCGCGCTCGGACTCGCGCTCGGGCTGGCGGCCGTCGTGGTCGTGCAGCGCGGGAGCGCGCAGCGGCGACGGCCCGGGAGCACGGTCTCCGGGCCGCCGCCGCGCGACTGCGATCCTGCCTCTCTGCCCGCTCCTACATCTCGGCCGGCCTGCCGCTGCGCGCCGCGACACCCGAACACATGAGACCGAGCGCGAGCGTGAGTCCGCCGACGATGACGTTGTTGAGGATCACGCCCGTGTCGGGGCTCGAGCCCACGACCCACGGAGCGACGATCATCCACACGCCCATGGCGCACATCGCCCAGCTCAGACCGGCCATGCGCGCCGGTGCGACGGTGAAGCCCAGACCCAGGACCGCGATCGCGATGCCCATGATGAGGTTGTGGGTGGTCAGCGCGGGCTGGCTCGCGGTGAAGTGCACCACCCAGGGGGAGAAGGCGCAGTAGAGGCCGAGCAGGAACACCGGCCCGTCCACGAGCGCCACGTCGCGGTCACCGATCACGCGTGCGTACCGGTCCCGCATTTCGGATACATCGGGGTGACCTGTGATGTCAGCCCTGTGGTGCGAAAGGTCGGCCATGGAAATCGACTCCTCGGCTCGCTGAGTCCGACCGGGTCCGCGTGGCGGGGCCGCCTTGCGGACGGCGAGGCCGCGCACTTCCATTCTGCTCTTATTTATTCCTTATGTGTAGAGCTGGGAAGGGTGGGAACCAAGTGCCGGTTGGGGCGCACAGCCGCCTCCGCGAGTTCCGGGACCTCCGCGACCACGACCCCCGCCGCGCCGAGCACCCCGATCCCGTCGGCCCCCGGCACGAACGTGTCCGGCTCCCGCCAGGCCGTCACGACCCGGCGCACCCCCGCGTCGACGATCAGCCGCGCGCAGGGCCGGGGCCGCGAGGCGCGGTGGGCGCACGGTTCCAGGCTGCTGTAGACCGTGGCCGTCGCGAGCCGCGCGTCGTCCGCCGGGAGCTTTGCAAGGGCCGCCTCCTCGGCGTGCACCACCGGGTCACCGCCCTCCCGCGAGTGCCCGCGCGCGAGTTCCGTGCCGTCGGCGGCGACGATCACCGCGCCGACGCTGAACGCCGTCTCCGAGGGCGGGCAGTCCGCGGCCAGATCGCACGCGAGCCGCAACCAGTGCCGGTCCGCCGCCGTGGCCGCCTCCGTCGTGCCGGGGACCGTCGGCGCGTACCGGGTCACGATCACGTCGCCGACCCGCTCGGCGTCCAGGACCCGCATCCGGCTGCGCGGCCCGCCCGGATACGCGCCGGGCCCGAACAGGCGCGGCGCGTCCGGCTCGCCGACCACCAACGGGGCGACGGCGAGCCGCAGTTCGTCCGCGAGTCCCAGTTGCAGCAGCTGCGTGTGCACCCGCGCCCCGCCCTCCACGAGCAGACGCCGCACACCGCGGGCGCCGAGGTCGTCGAGCAGCGCCGCCCAGTCCACCGTCGCGCCCAGCGCCACGACGTCGGCGGCGCCGCCCACCCGGGCGCGGGCGAGCGCCGCGCCGTCGTCGGTGGTGTAGAGCAGCCGCGCCCCGCCCGTCGTCCAGAACGGGTCGCCCGGGTCGAGGTCGCCGGAGGCGCTGACGGCCACCTTCAGCGGGTACGCGGGGCGGCCGTCCTCGACCCGCTTGGCGCGCCGCTCCGCCGAGTTGACCAGCAGACGCGGCCGGTCCGCACGGAGTGTCCCGGCCCCGACGAGGATCGCGTCGCTCGCCGCGCGCACCGCGTCGACCCGGTCGAAGTCCTCCGCGCCGGACAGCAGCAGACGCTCCGGTCCGGTGTCGTCGAGGCACCCGTCGAGCGAGACGGCGGCGGACAGCAACACGTGCGGGCGGGACATGGCGACTCCGTGACCGGGCGGGACGTACGCCCCGACCCTATCCAGCGGCCGGCGGTGTCCCGTCACCGAACGGCCGCCCGCCGAGCGCCTCACGGCCGTGCGGCGTCAGCCAGCCCGCCGGGTCGGGCCCGAGCGGCACGATGCCGGTCGGATTGATGCCGGTGTGCACCTGGTAGTAGTGCCGCTTGATGTGGTCGAAGTCGACGGTGTCGCCGAAACCCGGCGTCTGGAACAGGTCGCGGGCGTACGCCCACAGGACCGGGTCCTCGGCGAGCTTGTTGCGGTTGCACTTGAAGTGGCCGTGGTAGACGGCGTCGAACCGCACCAGCGTCGTGAACAGCCGCACGTCCGCCTCGGTGATCGTGTCCCCGACGAGGAAGCGCTGCCCCGCGAGCCGCTCGGAGACCGCGTCGAGCCGCGCGAACACATCCCGGTACGCGTCCTCGTACTCGCTCTGCCCGGTCGCGAACCCGGCCCGGTACACCCCGTTGTTCACGTCCCGGTACACGCCCTCCATGACCTCGTCGATCTCGTCGCGCAGCGGCTCGGGGTACAAGTCGGGCGCGCCGTCCCGGTGCAGCGCCGTCCACTCGGTCTCCAGGTCGAGCGTCAGCTGCTGGTAGTCGTTGGTCACGAGCCGCCCGGACGGTACGTCGACGATCGCGGGGACGCTGACGCCGCCCGGATAGTCCTTCTCGCGGGCGTCGTACGCCTCGCTGAGGTAGCGGATGCCGAGCACCGGGTCGCGGCCGTCGGGGTCGAGCGTGAAGCGCCAGCTGCGGTCGTCCTGGATCGGGTCGGCGACGGCGAGCGAGAGCGCGTCCTCCAGGCCGAGCAGCCGCCGCACCACCAGGGCGCGGCTGGCCCACGGGCACGCGTAGCTCACCACGAGGCGGTACCGCCCGGCCTCCACCGGCCAGCCGTCCCTGCCGTCCGCCGTGATCCGGTCGGCGAAGTGACTGCGGGAGCGTTTGAAGCCCTTCTTGCCGTACGAGGCGTTGCCGTCCACGGGAGTCTCCTTCCGGCGCGCGTGACATCTACGAGCGTGCCCGCGAAACGCCGTCCTCACCACCGTGCCGCAGGCGACTGTCGGTGGCCGGTGAGAGGCTCGAAGGGGAGAGACGCCCCCGCGCGGCTCCCCGGCACGCTCTTGGGACGAAGGAAGGCGCAGGCATGACGACCACGACCACCGGCTCCTACCTCACACTGGACGACGGCATCCCCGCCGTCCGCTTCACCCGCACCTACGACCGGCCGATCGACCGCGTCTGGCAGTACGTGACCGACCCCGCGGACCTCGCGCGCTGGTTCCCGTCCGCCTTCGAGGCGAAGGAACTGGCGCCCGGCGCGCCGATCCGCTTCTTCGGTGACCCGGACCAGCCCGAGTCCACCGGCCTGGTCCTCGCGGCCGAGGCGCCACGCCACTTCTCCTTCAGCTGGGGCGGCGACGAGCTCCACTACGACCTGGAGGAGCGCGGCGACGGCGGCACCCACCTCACCCTCACCAACGTCCTGGTCACCCACGACACGGCGGCACGGAACGCAGCGGGGTGGGAGGTCTGCCTCGCAGCCCTGGACGCCGCCGACCGCGGTGAGGACCCGGGCCCGTCGCACACCGGGGCGAGCGTGCGCTGGAAGGCCCTCTACGACGCCTATGTCGCGGCGGGGTTCCCCTCCGGCGCACCGGTCCCGGGGCTGGACGGCCCGGACGCGCCGGCCTGAGCGTGAACTCCCTTCGCGGGAGCGCTACTTCGCGGGCAGCTTGAGACGCTGACCGACCCGGATCAGGTTCGGATCCGCGATCCCGTTGAGCTTGGCGATCTCGCCGTAGCGGGCCGCGCTGCCGAGCTTCGAGCGCGCGATGGCCGAGAGCGCGTCCCCGGCGCGGACCGTGCAGCCCGTACCGGACGACGTCGTGCGCGGCGCGGCCGGCTTCTTGCCGGCCGCCTTCGCGACGCCGTGGTCGGCGAGACGGGCCAGTGGATCGGTGTGCCCGTCGTGCTCGTTGCGGGTACGCGCCTCGAAGTGCAGATGAGGGCCCGTCACGTTGCCCGTGGCGCCGGACAGTCCGAGCTTCTGCCCGCCGGTGACGGACTGGCCGCTCTTCACGTCGAGCGAGTCGAGGTGGACGGCGAAGTCGACGCCGGTGTGGAAACCGGCCGCCCAGCTCCCGGGCAGGCGGTACTTGGCGCTGACGCGGCCCTTGTCGACGGGCATGCCCCAGGTTCCGTTGCTCATGATTCCGTTGTACCGGCGGTGCTCGGGGGCCGCATGTGGCGGGATCGCGGCACTGGGCCCAGAATCGGTGACATGTCCTTTATGTCCGCGGGTGTGACGTGGCTCGGACTCGGCTTCACGCTCGGTATGGCCGGCCTGGTGACCTATGGTCTCGCGGTCCTTCCGTGCACGGCGGCCGTCCGGCAGGAGGACGCGGAGCCGGTCTGCCGACCGGCTCGGCGCACGGCCCTGGTCCTGGCGGTGCTGTCATCGGCGGCACTCGTCGTCGGGACGGTGTACTGCGTCCTGCATGTCACGGACTTCGGCTGAGGCTGCGGGAGCAGCACGTACGGGAAGCGAACGGGAGCACGCATGACCTCAGGCCAGAAGACCGTCATCACGCCCGTCGGCGACCTCGCCGCGGCCAAGGCCCTCTACGCCGCACTGCTCGGCGTGCAGCCGAGCGTCGACGAGGCGTACTACGTCGGCTTCGACGTCGCGGGGCAGCACGTGGGGCTCGACCCCAACGGGCACAAGAGCGGGATGACGGCCCCGGTCGGGTTCTGGCACGTCGACGACATCCGCGCCACCGTCGACGCGCTCGTCGCCGCGGGCGCCGAGGTCGTGCAGGGCGTCACGGAAGTGGGCGCCGGCCGGGAGATCGCCAAGCTGAAGGACGCCGACGGGAACGTGTTCGGGGTGCTCCAGGATCCGTCCTGAAGCACCCCTCAAGCCGTGCGGCTCAGTTCCCGCCGCTCCCGTACGGGCGCGTGATCACTTCCATGCCGTGGTTCGACGGGTCCATGAAGTACACCCCGCGACCGCCGTCGTTGTGGTTGATCTCGCCCGGCTGCTTGCCGTGCGGATCGGCGTAGTACGTGAGTCCGGCGTCCTTGATGCGGGCGAAGATCCCGTCGAACTCCTCCTCGGTGACGAGGAAGGCGTAGTGCTGCATGACGATCGACTCGGCGGGGATGGTCGCGAAGTCCAAGGTCACGTCGTTGCTGAGGGGTAGAGCGACGAACGGGCCCCATTCGGCGCCGACTTCGAGTCCCAGGATGTGCGCGAGGAACTCGGCGGATTCCCGGTTGTTCCGGGCGTGAACGATGGTGTGATTGAGCTGAACAGCCACGATGGATTGCCTCCAGAAGGCAACTCCGGCACCTCCATGCCTCACCCGGTCGGTGACCGGCACGCGATGCTGCCGAAGATCTTAGACGGGGGACGCGGCGTGTGGCCACCCTCTTTTTTCGGCAGCCACGCTGTCGTCAGCCGGCCCGCGCCGCGCCCGCCGTCGCGCTGCGGTAGGTGTGGCCGAGTTCGGGCCCGAGCCCGAAGTAGTGGCGGAAGTTGTAGACGAGCGGGCTCCACGCCACCGGGTCGATGTGGTCGGTGCCGGGCACGACGATGTCGGCGCTCGCGTGCACCTCGCGCACGGCGGCCTCCACGACGACGAAGCCGTCGCCCGCGTCCCGCCGCACGTCGACGGCCCGGGCCTCCAGTTGCAGGGGGCACTCGGCGACCCGCGGCGGCCGCACCACCATGGACGGTTGCGGCGTCAGGCCCGCCGCGCCGAACTTGTCGGGCTCGTAGCGGCAGCCCGGCGCCTTCGTCGGCGGAACGGGGTCGCACCCGGTCAGTGGTGCGAGCCGCTCGACCGCCTGCCAAAGGCCGGGCCCCGGCAGGTTGATCACCAGGTCGGGCCGGGCCGCCAGATTGCGGGCGGTGCGCCCGTCGGCGCCGAGCCCCAGGACGACCGTGTGCCCCAGGGCCCACGCCGACGACATCGGGGCCAGGTTGAACGTGCCGTCGGGGTTCTCCGTCGACAGGAGCACGACGGGCGTGCCGAAGTACAGGACGCTGGGCTGGACGGAGCGATGGGGCAGGGGAGTCGCGGTGTTCATGGCCGTGAGCGTAGGCAGCCATCGGTTCGGCGCCTGCCGAAGTGTGCAGGTCGGCCTCGGTCGTTCAGGCCGTCGCCCGCAGCGCCCCGTCGAACGTCGCCGCCGCGAGACCGAACGACAGCGTCATCCCGATCCCCGACGTCACCGACAGCGCCCGCACCCCCGGCGCCACATCCCGGACGAGCAGGGGCCCGCGCGCGCTGCTCGCGTACACGCCCTGCCAGCGCTCGGTCACCCGCACCCGCGCCACCCCGAGCACCCGGGCCGCCTCGCGCAGCAGCAGCTCCGTCGTCGCCTCGTCCTGGAACGGGATCTCGGTCGCGTCGTACGCGTGCGAGTCGCCGACCAGGACCGTGCCGTCGGGCAGCCGCGTGAACATCACGTTGGCGACGACATCGAGCAACTCCCGGCTGTGCGCGGCAACTTCGGCCCGCAGTGGCGCCGCGGACGGCATCGCCGTGAAGCCGTCGTAGCGCAGCATGGACGTCGCGGTCAGGACCGCCGCGTCGGTCCGGAAGGCGGTCGGCGCCTCGACGCGCGCCATGGACAGACGGCAGCGTTCGACGCCGTGCGCCTCCGCCTCCACCGGGTAGAGGCGGTCCAGATCGTGGCCCACGCAGACCAGGATCCGGTCGCCGTGGACCGGGCCGCGGGCGGTGTGCACCGTGCCGGACTCGACGCCGACGACATGGGTGCCCCACCGGACGTCGACGCCGGGCTGTTCCGCCAGCCATGCGGCAAGGCGCGGTGCCGCCTCCCGCGGGTTCACCCGCAGATCGGCCGGGAGGTGCGCGCCGCCCACCAGGTCGTCGCGCTCGTCCGCCGGGCGCCCGAGTGCGTCGCCCACCTCGTCGCGCGTGCGCAGCCGTACCGCGTCCGCGCCGCGCTCGTCGCGCAGCTCCTCCAGGACCGCGAGCTCCGTCGCCGACCGGGCCACGACCAGGGCGCCCGCCTCCGGGGCCCAGAACCCGGCCCGCGCGGCCGCGTCCACCCAGCCGCTGCGTGAGGCGGTGGCGAGGCCGAGCAGGTCGCCGCGCTGTGCCGTGATGCAGCAGTGCCCGAAGTTGCGCACGGACGCGCCCACCGGACGCCGGTCCCGCTCGACCACGGTGACGCTCAGGCCGCGCCGCACTGCCTCGAAGGCGTGCGCGAGTCCGACGATGCCGGCGCCGACGACGACGACGTCGCTGCGGCCGCGCGGCGGCCCGACAGGGACGGAAGGTGCTGTACCGATGCTCATGCCGCCCAGCCTGCGGAGTCCCGGTCGACCACGGCAAGAGCTGTCTATACAAGTTTCCCGGATGTTTACCAGCTCTTCCCAGGAGCATCTGTGCAGCGCCCTTGCCTGCTCTGTTGTCCGGGTGCCAGACTCAACTTGTGAAGACAAGTGAGGAGGGGCCGCTGCATAAGCGGCTCGGAGCTGAGTTCCGGCGCCGCATCGAGACGGGGGAGTGGCCCGAGGGCAGACCCGTGCCGAGCGAGGCGCAGCTGTGCGAGGAGTTCGGCACCTCGCGCGGGCCGGTCCGCCAGGCCCTCGCGCAGTTGCGCGCGGAGGGCCACCTGGCCGGCGGGCGGGGCAGACCGCCGGTCGCCCGGCGCGTCACGCCGTCGCAGCCGTTCGCCTCGCTCATGTCCTTCACCCAGTGGGCGCGCTCCATCGGGCGCACCCCGGGCCAGCACACCGTCGAGGTCGCCCGGCGCCGCGCGACGCCGGAGACCGCCGGGCGACTCGGCCTCGACGAGGGCGCGCCGGTCGTCGACCTCGTCAGGCTGCGCCACCTGGACGGCGTGCCCGCCATGATCGAACGCTCCACGTTCGTGCTGGACGCGGGGTCGCACCTGTTCGCCTTCGACCCCGACGAGGGCTCCGTCTACGAGGCCCTCACCACGCGCGGCGTGGACCTGCACCACGCCCGCCACACCATCGACGCCATCGCCGCCGACCCGGACGACGCCCGTCTGCTCGGCATCGACCCCGGCCAACCGCTGCTGCGCGTACGCCGGTTGGCGTTCACCGGCGACGGCACCCCCGTCGAGTACGCCGACGACCGCTATCTGCCGGCCATGGCGACCTTCACCATCGAGAACACCGTCGGGGGCCGCACCGTCGCGGGCCGCGACCGCACAACCCCGGCCGCCCGCACCACAGTTGAGGAAAACCAGTGATCGAACTCGCCGTCTTCGACATGGCAGGCACCACCATCGAGGAACACGGAGCCGTCTACGAAGCGCTGCGCCACGCCGTCGAGTCGACCGGGGTCGCGGTCGCCGACGCCGACCTCCAGACCTGGATGGGCACCGACAAGCGCGAGGCCATCGCCGCGCTCGTCCGCATCGGCGGCGGGACGCCCGACGCGGAGCTGGTGGAGCGACAGTACGAGGCGTTCCGCGCCTACCTCGTCAAGCGGTACGCGGAGGTCCCGCCGACGCCGATAGCCCACGCCGACACGGCACTTGAGGAGCTGCGCGCCCGCGGCATCAAGGTCGCCCTGACCACCGGGTTCAGCGACGACGTGGCACTGCCGCTGCTCGCCTCGCTCGGCTGGTCCACCGGCGAGGGCGGCAACCTCGACGCGGTCGTGACCTCGGACGAGGTGCCGCGGGGCCGGCCGGCCCCGTACATGATCCACCGCGCGATGGAGAAGACCGGCGTCGTGGACGTGCGCACGGTGCTCGTCGCGGGGGACACGGTCGTCGACCTGGAGGCGGGGACGAACGCGGGCGCGGGTGTCGTCGTCGGCGTGCTCACCGGACAGCTCTCCCGTGAGCAGCTCGAACTCCACCCGCACACCTACGTGCTGGACGGTGTCGCGGCCGTCCCCGGTCTCCCGGAGACGGCCCGCGCCGCGGCCGTCAGCTGAGCGCCGCGTCCACGATCGCCTGCGCCTCGCTCTGCACCTGCGCGAGATGCTCGGCTCCGCGGAACGACTCGGCGTAGATCTTGTACACGTCTTCCGTACCGCTGGGCCGTGCCGCGAACCACGCGTTCTCGGTCGTCACCTTCAGGCCGCCGATCGCGGCGCCGTTGCCCGGAGCCTCCGACAACCGTGCCGTGATCGGCTCGCCCGCGAGGGTGTCCGCGGTGATCGCGTCCCCGGTGAGCTTGGCCAGGCGTGCCTTCTGCTCCTTGGTCGCCTTGGCGTCGATACGGGCGTACGCGGCGCCCGACGCCCCGTGTTCCGCGGCGAGTTCGGCGTAGTACACCGACGGCGTCCGCCCCGTGACGGCGGTGATCTCGGCGGCGAGCAGCGCGAGCAG
This sequence comes from Streptomyces sp. NPDC052225, assembly GCF_040679615.1. Taxonomy (NCBI): domain Bacteria; kingdom Bacillati; phylum Actinomycetota; class Actinomycetes; order Kitasatosporales; family Streptomycetaceae; genus Streptomyces; species Streptomyces sp. NPDC052225. The sequence goes on from NZ_JBFAVD010000006.1 coordinate 194,620, forward strand.
GATGCCGTCCTTGTCGGTCGTCCACACGCTGCCGTCCTTGCGGACGAAGCTCGCCCCGGCGCTCTCCTCGCCGCCGAACGCCACCGAGCCGTCGACCAGGCCGGGCACGAACCACTTGAACCCGACGGGGACCTCGACGAGTTCGCGGCCGAGGGAGGCGGCGATCCGGTCGATGACGGCGCTGGAGACGAGCGTCTTGCCGATCGCGGCCGACGCCGACCACTGGGGGCGGTGCGAGAACAGGTAGTGGATGGCGACGGCCAGGTAGTGGTTCGGGTTCATCAGGCCCGCGTCCGGGGTGACGATGCCGTGCCGGTCGGCGTCGGCGTCGTTGCCGGTCAGCAGGTCGTAGTCGTGGCGGCGCGCGAGGACCGACGCCATCGCGGGCGCCGACGACGGGTCCATCCGGATCTTCCCGTCCCAGTCGAGCGTCATGAAGCGCCAGGTCGGGTCGGTCTCCGGGTTCACCACCGTCAGGTCGAGCCCGTACATCTCGGCGATCCGCGCCCAGTAGTGCACGCTGGCGCCGCCGAGCGGGTCGGCGCCGATCCGCACGCCGGCCGCGCGGATCGCGTCCACGTCGATGATGTTCTTGAGGTCCTCGACGTAGCGCTCCCGGAAGTCGTACGGCTCCCAGGCGGCCTCGTCCGCCGTGCGCGCGGACCAACCCGGGTCTTCCAGAAGCTCGTTGGCGCGCTGCGCGATCCATGACGTCGTCGTCGAGTCCGCGGGGCCGCCGTGCGGCGGGTTGTACTTGAAGCCGCCGTCGCGCGGCGGGTTGTGGCTCGGCGTGATCACGATGCCGTCGGCGCGGTCGGCGGGCTCGTCCCGGTTGTGGCGCAGGATCGCGTGGCTGAGGGCGGGCGTCGGCACGAAGTCGTCGTTCGCGTCGGCCATCACCCGCACCCCGTGCGCCGTCAGGACGGCGAGCGCCGTCCTCAGCGCGGGCTTCGACAGGGCGTGCGAGTCGGGGCCGATGAAGAGGGGGCCCGTGATGCCCTCGGCCGTGCGGTGCTCGACGATGGCCTGAGTGATCGCGGCGATGTGCCTCTCGTTGAAGGCGCCGTCGAGGCTGGAGCCGCGATGGCCACTCGTACCGAAGACGACACGCTGCTCGGGGCGCGTGACGTCGGGCTCCCTCGTGTAATAGGCGTCGATCAGCTCGTCGATGTCGACGAGGTCGTCCGGCCGGGCGGGGGTTCCAGAGCGGTCAGTCATGGCAGCAGTCTCCCACCTGCGCCTATGGCCGCCCACCGGTGGTGACACGGTTCCGCCGCCTTCGGGCGGACCAGGGAGAGGGTGTGCGCGGCGGCCGGCCGGCCGTCACGGGCCGGTTCCGCCGCGCCCACCCCGAACCCGCCGGTGCAGGGGGCGAGTTCAGCCCTCCTGGGCCGCGACGATCTCCGCGAGCGCCGCGCCGATGTGCTCCTCGGCCCGGTCCTTGTCGATGCCCAGGCCGGAGAGCAGCCCCGACCCGTTCTCGTGCTCCAGGAGCGCGAGCAGGATGTGCTCGGTGCCGACGTAGTTGTGCCCGAGGCGCAGCGCCTCCCGGAACGTCAGCTCCAGGGCCTTCTTGGCGTCCGCGTCGAACGGCACCAGGGCCGGGGTCTCCTCGGCGGCCGCGGGGAGCCGGGCGGCCGCCTCCTGGCGCACGGTGTCCAGCAGGACGTCCTGCGCGAGGATCGCCCGCGCGCCCAGGCCGTCGCGCTCGTGCACGAGCCCGAGGACCAGGTGGGCGGTGCCGATCGTGGTGTTCTTCGCGGCGTGGGCCTCGTTCTGCGCGGCCACGACCACGTTCCTGGCGCGCTTCGTGTACCGGTTGAAGCCCTGGCTCGGGTCGAGGTCGTTCTCGGAGCCCTTGGGCACGAACCGCTTCTGCGCCGCCTGCCGGGTGACGCCCATGCTCTTGCCGATGTCGGTCCACGAGGCGCCGGATCGGCGGGCCTGGTCGACGAAGTGGCCGATCAGGTGGTCGGCGACGTCACCGAGGTGGTCAGCCGCGATGACCGCGTCCTGGAGCTGGTCGAGCGCGTCGGTGTGGGTCTTCTTGATGGCCTCGATCAGATCGTCGAGGCGCACGGTCTTGGACGGGGTGGGGTCGACTGAATGCGTCATGAGGCAACCCTAGGTTGACAGTCCAGGGGTGTCAACCTCGGGTTGACACCCCTGGGTGACGTGTCGTTCGGGCGAGCGGGTCGTTCAGACGAGCGGCGGGTTCAGCTGCCGGAACCCGTCCTGGATCCGGTACGGGTAGTAGGGGTAGGGCGCCATGACCTCGCTCGCGGCGTCCAGCCTCGCGACCTGCTCCGGCGTGAGCTCCCAGCCGACGGCGCCGAGGTTCTGCTTCAGCTGCTCCTCGTCGCGCGCGCCGATCAGCACCGTGGCCACCGTCGGCCTGCGCAGCAGCCAGTTGAGGGCGATCTGCGGGATCGTCCGCTCCGTCTCCTTCGCGATCTCGTCCAGCGCGTCGACCACCCGGTACAGGTGCTCGTCCTCGATCGGCGGCCCGAACTGCGCGGTCCGGTGCAGCCTGCTGTTGGCGGGCAGCGGCTGCCCGCGGCGGATCTTCCCCGTGAGCCGGCCCCAGCCGAGCGGACTCCACACCACCGCGCCGACGCCCTCCTCCTTCGCGAGCGGCATCAGCTCCCACTCGTAGTCGCGGCCGACGAGCGAGTAGTAGACCTGGTGCGCCGCGAACCGCGGCCGCCCGTGCTTCTCCGCGGCGGCGAGTCCCTTCATCAGCTGCCAGCCCGCATAGTTGGAGACGCCGGTGTAGCGGATCTTGCCCGCCCTGACCAGGTCGTCGAGGGTCGCGAGGACCTCCTCCACCGGGACGGAGGCGTCGTAGGCGTGCAGCTGGAAGAGGTCGATGCAGTCGGTGCCGAGGCGACGCAGCGCGGCCTCGACGGACCGGATCAGGCGGGAGCGGGAGACTCCGGCGTCGTACGGTCCCTCGCCCGTGGGCAGCGCCGCCTTCGTGGAGATGAGGACCTGGTCGCGGCGGCCCTTGAGCGCCGCGCCGAGCACTTCCTCCGAGGCGCCGTCCGAGTAGACGTCGGCCGTGTCGAACAGGGTCACCCCGTGGTCCAGGCTCAGGTCCACCATCCGCCGCGCCTCGTCGACGCCGGACGTGCCCCAGGCGGAGAAGAGGGGGCCGCGCCCGCCGAAGGTGCCGGCGCCGAAGCTCAGCGCGGGGACCTTCAGGCCGGACGTCCCCAACTGTCGGTACTCCATGTCGATCCCCTTGCGTCAGAAGCGAGTTGAAGCGTCGAGCGCACTAATGGGCCGTGAGTCCCGTTAGTGCGTGCCGCAACTCTAGCAAGGTCGAGCGCGTAATGAAACCCTGGTTCCTTTAGATGGGGTCAGGGCAGGTTCTTGGCGAGCTCCTCGTCCGGATAGAGCGTCCGCTTGCTGTCGTTCAGCAGCCGGTCCGCGAAGTCGTCGAAGACCTCAAGGGCAGGCGCGTGCGGCGCGAGCAGTCGCGTCACCGCCTGGGGGTCCTCCGGTGGCAGATGGTGGCGCCGCAGATGGCGCAGCGCCGTGAGGAAGTCGTACGACGACAGGTGGCGAGCGAGGAACTCACGCTCTCCGGGGGCCAGTTGGAAGCGGGAGCTGAGGGCGAGACCGAAGTCCGTGAACAGGATCCGCTCACCGTCGGTCAGCAGATTGCGCAAGTGCGCGTCGAAGTGCACCACGCCCTGCTCCCGAAGGAAGGCGGTGCCGCGCGCCACCTCCCGCAGCACCCAGCGGTACGCCGAAACGTCGTCACCCCGCGTCCAGAGCCAGTGGGCGACCGTGTCCGGGACGTGCTCCAGGAACAGCACGACGCTGTGCCGCGCCGCCGCCAGCTCCTCCAGACGGCGGCGCACGGCCGGGGAGTCCTCCCAGTGGGCGACGGCCCCGTCGATGCCGCCGAACAGGTCCATGCACCCGTCGGGCGGCGTGTCGGGAAGCACCCGCCAGTGATACGTCAGCGGAAAGCCGTCGTACGCGCCCGAAAGCACCCAGTTCGTCGTCATCACGTGCAGCGCGAGCTCCCGCCACGCCCCGAACCCGGCCGACCCGATGCCGTACTGGTAGAAGTCCGGAAGCCCGAAGAGGTTCGCCGTGGACCGTATGTGGTCCGGTCTCAGTTCCCGGTCCGTCAGGGGCACCCGCTTCACGAACACCGGTGTGCCGTCGACCTCGACGACCCCGGAGCGGCCGCCCACCCCCGCGCCGCCGGTCCCGGCGCCGTCGACGAGTCCGCGCAGCCGGCGGTCGTCGATCAGTGCGAGGGCGGTGGAGAGGCGGGCGTGGTCGGTGCGGCGGTGCATGGGCGCCTCCTGGGCGGGGACGGGCGGTCGGCCCCCCATCCTGCGCCCTTCCCGCCCCTTCGCGGCAGATCGGTGATCGTGAACGAGGGGCGATGAGGGAGAATGCCCGACCATGTCCCACGCGCAGGCGGCCGACGGTGCCGCGCTCCACTACGAAGTCCGCGGCAGCGGCGCCCCCTTGGTGCTGCTCGCCGGCCAGTCCAACAGCCACCGCTGGTGGGAGCCGGTCCGCGACCGCTTCGAGGCGGCCTTCACCACCGTCGTCATGGACTGGCGCGGCACCGGCGAGAGCGACGCCCCCGACACCGACACGTACAGCACCCCGCACTTCGCCCGCGACGTCGTCGCCGTCCTCGACCACGCGGGCATCGACCGCGCCCACGTCTACGGCACGTCGATGGGCGGCCGCGTCGCCCAGTGGCTCGCCGCCGACCACGCGCCCCGCGTCGACCGCCTTGTCCTCGGCTGTACGTCACCGGGCGCGCCGCACGGCATCGAGCGCGGCCCCGCCGTCCGCAAGGCCCTCGCGGACCCCGATCAGACCGCCGCCCGCGCCGCCCTGCTCGACCTCATGTACACCCCGGCGTACATCGCCGCGCACCCCGGCCCGTTCACGACGCTCGGCGATCCGGCGATGCCCGCGCACGCCCGCCGCCGCCATCTGCGCGCCAGCGCCCGCCACGACGCGTGGGACGCGCTGCCCCGCATCACCGCCCCCACCCTCGTCGTGCACGGCTCCGACGACGACTTCAACCCCACGGCGAACGCCCCGCTGATCGCCGACCGCATCCCCGGCGCGCGCCTCCTGATCGTCCCCGGCGGCCGCCACGCCTACTTCGAGGAGTGCGCCGACGCGGCGACACCGCCGGTCGTCGACTTCCTGAACGCACGGACGGAGCGCACCCGTTGACCGAGACCGCCCGAATAGCGGCCCCGCCCACCACGACGAAGCAGCCTTCGCTCGCCCGGTCCTCGCTCCTCATGGCGGCCGGCACGATCGTCTCGCGCGCCACCGGCATCATCCGCCAGGTCCTCCAGGCCGCCGCTCTCGGCACGGGCCTGTACGCGAGCACGTACAACACCGCGAACACCGTCCCCACGAGCCTGTACACCCTGCTCATCGGCGGCGCCCTGAACTCGGTCCTCGTGCCCCAACTGGTGCGCGCCCGCGCCGAACACGCCGACGGCGGCCGCGCCTACGAACAGCGCCTCGTCACCCTCGTCGTCTGCGTCCTCGGCCTCGGCACGGCCCTCGCCGTGTGGGCGGCGCCGCAGATCGTCGGCATCTACATGAACGACACACCCCACCAGCACGAGGCCTTCGAGCTCACCGTCGTCTTCGCCCGCTCCTGCTGCCGCAGATCTTCTTCTACGGGCTCTTCGCGATGTTCGGACAGGTCCTCAACGCGCGCGGCAGGTTCGGCGCCATGATGTGGACGCCGATCCTCAACAACATCGTCCTCATCGGCATGTTCGCCGCCTACCTCGGGATGATGACGGTGTCGCGCGACATCGACGACGTGACCGCGTCGCACGTCCGCCTGCTCGGCATCGGCACCACCCTCGGCATCGCCGTCCAGGCTCTCGCCCTCATCCCCTTCGCCCGCGCGGCCGGCTTCCGGCTGCGGCCCCGCTTCGACTGGAAGGGCACCGGGCTCGGCCGCAGCATCCAGGCCGCCCGCTGGACGCTCCTCCTCGTCCTCGCCAACCAGGTCTCCCTCGCCGTCGTCACCCACTTCGCCAACGCCGCCGACACCGCCCTCCCGAACGACGGCGTCGGCTACACCGCCTACACGTACGCCCAGACGATCTGGCTGCTGCCGCAGTCCATCGTCACCGTCTCCCTGGTCACGGCCCTGCTGCCCCGGATGAGCGCCGCCGCCGTCGAGGGCCGCGTCGACGACGTCCGCGCCGACCTGTCCCGCGCCCTGCGCGCCACCGGCGCCGTGATCGTGCCCGCCGGGTTCCTGTTCCTGGCCCTCGGGCCGCAGATCGCCACCCTGCTCTTCGGACACGGCCAGGCCGCCCCCGGGCCCATCGGGCACATGCTCCAGGCGTTCGGGCTCGGCCTCATCCCGTTCTCCGCGCAGTACCTGATGCTGCGCGGGTTCTACGCCTTCGAGGACACCCGCACCCCGTTCGTCACCGCCGTCTGGATCGGCGCCGTGAACATCGCTCTGGTCTGCGCCTGCCACTGGCTGCTGCCCACGCGCTGGGCCGTCACCGCGATGGCCGCCGCCTACGCGGTGTCGTACGGCATCGGGCTGCTGCTCACCGCGCGGCGGCTGCGGCGCCGCCTCGACGGACGGCTCGACGGGCGCCGCCTCGCGCGCAGCTACGGGAAGCTGACCCTCGCCGCCGCGCTCGCCGCGGCCGCCGCCTGGACCGCCGCCCGCTCCTGCACCGACGCGCTGGGCGCCGGCACGACGGGCACGGTCGCCGCCCTCGGCGCCGGAGCCCTCGCCATGGCCGTGGGCTTCCTGACCCTGGCCAGGCTGCTGCGCATCACCGAACTGCGTAGGCTGCCTTTCGGCCGAACCCCTTGATCCTGTACGGAGGTGCGCGAGCGATGCCCGCTGCCCATGTGTCCCTGGCGGACCTGCTGACCTCGGCGGACGCGAGCGCGACCGGCGCGGTGTGGCGCCTGGAGGGCGCGGCCCGCCAGCTCGACGCCAACGTCGTACGGCTGCGCCCCGGCACGGCCGGCGAACCGTACGTCGAATCCGATCTCGACGTCCTGCTCGTCGTCGCCGAGGGGCACGGCACCCTGCACCGCGCCGACGGCGACGCCGAACTCGCGCCCGGCGTCCTCGCGTTCGTGCCCCGCGGCGAGCGCCGCGCGGTCAGCGCAGGCCCCGACGGTCTCGTCTACATCACCGCGCACCGCAGGCGGCCCGGCATGACGATCCGCCGGGCCCCGACGTCGGTGGCCGCCGCGGAGGGCGGCGAGGCGCCGTGTCTGCTGCCGCGGGTCTGCACGGGCTGCGGCCGCGTCACGGAGGACGCGGCCGCGCGGTACTGCGCCCGCTGTGGAGAGCGCTTGCCCGGACCGGGATCCGGCCTTAGTTGATCCGACGTGATCACGCCAGACGGCGGTTCAGCCACGTCAACTACCGCCTGGCAACAGGGTTTTGCTGCTCCTCCTCCGTCACATCTCGCCACTGATTCAACACGCAAGGTTACCGAAAGCCGGTGGTCCGACGTGAGTTCCCGGCCGGTCCACGGCAGACTCTCGCCCACGACGGCCGCCGAGTCCCGCGGCGGCCGCGTGGGGAGGGGAAGCACCCCTGGGGAGCCCGTTCGTGTGGGGCGCGCGGGCTCCCCGTCCGACCCTGGAGTCCCGGCTCAGGAGGCCGGCACCGTGTCCTCGAACGTGGTGCCCGCCGTCCGGTAGGCCGCCACCTTCGCCGCGACCTGCGCCGGGGTGAGCACCTGGTCCTTGACGTGCAGCACGTAGTCGACCTGCTGGTCGTACGCGCGGGCGCTGGTGCTGCTCTGGCCCGCCAGGTCGATCAGCCACTGGTTGAAGTTGATCGACATCGGCCGCTCCGGCAGATACGCCGAGCCGTGCGTGCCGAAGAGCTGACCGTCGATGTAGTAGCGGATGTCGCTGTTGTCGATGGTGACGACGAGGTCGTGCCAGCCCGCGTAGCTCTGCCGGCTCTCCGTGTGCTGGTTCACGGCCTGCCACGGGTCAGGGTTGTAGGTCTCCCAGGACGTCGTGTACAGGATGTTCGACGGCTCGCCCCAGCCACCGTTGGGCAGGTACTCGAAGTCGTACTCGGCGTAGTCGTCGGCCATCGGCGCCTTGAGGTCGTTGATGGTGAAGAAGGTCTGCACCAGGTGGTCCCCGTCCGGGCCGCTCTTCGGCGCGTCGGAGAACTTCACGCGGGCCGCGTACGTCCCGTTCCTGAACTTCAGTGACTTGGTGAGGACTTCGGTCTGCTTCGTGCTCTCGCCGGTGCCCGACGTCGACGTCTCCAGGTTCATGACGGAGTTGCCGGAGGAGGTGGCGAACGTGACGTTCTGCGGCGCCCATGTCGCGCCCGGCACGCCCGGGCCGCCGGAGTTGGAGCGCACGCTCCAGCCGTGTGCGTCGATCTTCGGGTCGTTGTAGGCGGAGTAGTTGAAGTCGTCGAACAGGGTCGCGCCGCCGGCGGGCGGATCGGTCGGGTCGGTGGGGTCCGTGGGGTCGGTCGGGTCGTTGCCCTCGGGGGCCGTGCCCCAGACGGTGGCGCCGTCGAGCTGAGCCGTCACCTTCGACCAGTTCGCGTACGAGGTCTGCGTCGCGCCGAAGGAGTAGTCGTCGGCCTGGTTCAGCGACTGCCAGTCCGCGCGGTAGAAGCGCAGCTGCATGTCGCCGGTGTCGGCGCCCGCCGCGAGCGAGCCCGCGCCGGACGTGAAGCCGACCTCCAGATAGCGGTCGGCGGTCGCCGTCGGGTGGGCGAGCGTGCCGAACGTACCCGTGATGTTGCCGCAGCCCTTCACGGCCCACGAGCAGGCGAAGCGGTAACTGGGGTTCCCCGCGTCGGACTTGAAGTAGTAGCGGACCTTGACGCCGCTCAGCGGCACGCTCGCGGTGCCGGTGTTGCGCACCTTCAGCCAGGGCTCGGCCTGGTCGCTGCCGGTGGAGCCCGTGTGGTACTGCACGGCCAGGTCGCCCGTGGCGGCGCTCGCGCTCGCCGGCAGCGCGACGAGGCCCGCGCAGCCGAGCGCGACGGCCACCGCGCACGTGAGGGATCTGCCGAGCCGCGAGCCCGCCATGCGCGTGCCCTTGCTGCCGGTGCCGGTCGTGCGTGTGCTCGTCATACGTGTGCCCTTCATGCGTGTTCCTTTCCGGAACGGTGGGGGAGGGGGACGTGCGGGTCGAGCGGTCCGTGCCGCACGCCGAGCGCGGCGAGCCGCCCGATGTGCTCGGTGACGCGGACACGGAAGTCGGGCCAGGAGGGGTCGCCGTGCCACGCCCGGTCGGCGAGCGCGCACAGCCGGGGAAAGGCGAGGAAGTCGACGTGCTCGGCGGTGGGCGCGAACTCGGTCCACAACTGCGCCTGCATGCCGAGCAGTTGACCGGCGTCCTCCGGCGAGGAGGCGGGGTCGTGGTCGTGCACCGCGCGCAGGTCGACCACCGGTCCGGGCTGCGCCTGCGGCGTACCGGGCGCGTAACTCTGCGCGTAGTCGAGGTAGGTCGCGCGGTAGTGGCCGCTGACCACCGCGTGTCCCCGCTTGAGGGCGATCCGCGTGTGCTCGGGGTCGCGCCAGGTCATCACCAGGAACTCCGGTGGCAGCCCTTCGCCGGTCTCCGCCCACGCGGCCGGGGTGCGGCCCTGCTCGATGAGGAAGTCGCCGATCCGCCCCAGGAACCAGGTGCGCAGCGCGGCCGTGTCCGCCAGTCCCTCGGCGGCGGCCCTGGCCCGCGCCGCCGGGCTCGCCGCCCACTCCGTCGTCGGGCACTCGTCGCCGCCCACATGCACGTACGGCGAGGGGAAGACGTCCAGGACCTCGCCGAGGACCGTACGGCAGAACTCCAGGACCGGGTCGTGGACGCCGAGGACGGTCTCGCACACGCCCCATCGCGTCCACACGTCGAGGGTGCGGCCGGGGACGTTTCCGAGTTCCGGATACGCGGCCAGCGCGGCCCGCGCGTGCCCCGGCATCTCGATCTCCGGGACGACACGCACCCCGCGGGCGGCGGCGTACGCGACGAGGTCCTTCAACTCCCTTGCCGTGTAGGCCCCTTCGTGCGGCGCACCGTCGAAGAGGGAACTCCCGGCGGGCCCCACCATCGACGCGGCGCGACGCCCGCCCACCTCCGTCAGCCGCGGGTACGCCGCTACCGGCATCCGCCAGCCCTGGTCGTCGGTGAGGTGCAGATGCAGCACGTTCAGCTTGTGCAGGGCGAGCAGATCCACGTACCGGCGCAGCAGGGACACCGGCTGGAAGTGCCGCGCCACGTCGAGCATGAAGCCGCGCCACGGGCGTTGCGGCACATCGGTGATCTCCACGCAGGGCAGCCGCCAGTCGACACCCGCCTGGGCTGTGCTCAACAGCGCCTCTACAGGGAGGAGTTGACGGAGCGTCTGGACGCCGCGCAGCAGCCCGTCGACGTGAGCGGCGCGCAGCAGCACCGCGTCCGGCGCCACCGTCAGGCCGTACCCCTCCTCGCCCAGGCCCCCGAGCTGCGGGTCGAGGGCGAGGACGAACGGGGCGTCGGGGGAGTGCGGCAGGGACAGCCCCGTGGCGGGACGCAGGAGCGTGCGCAGCAGGGCCGCGGCCGGCTCCGCGCCGGGGGAGACCCGGACCGTCGTCCCCGTGTGCAGGGTGAAGTGGCCCGGGCGGTAGGAGAGTTGGGTGGGCAGGGGGACCAGCGAGGGGCGGTGTGCGGGCACGGCGAACCTCCGGAAGACCACGAGTGGGGAACAGCCCTTCATCAGCCCTTCACGGCGCCGGCCGCGAAGCCGGACGTGACGTGCCGCTGCAACAGCAGGAAGATCGCCAGGGCGGGCAGCGCGAACAGGGTGGAGGCGGCCATCGTGGCGCCCCAGTCGGTGCCGAACGTGTTCTGGAACGAGGACAGCCAGACGGGCAGCGTCCGGTGGTCCTGCTGCTTGATGATGAGGAAGTTGGCGTACGTGAACTCGTTCCACGCCGTGATGAAGCCGAACAGTGACGTCGCCATCAGCCCCGGCGCGAGCAGCGGGAACGCCACGTGCCGGAACGCCCCGAACCGGGTGCAGCCGTCGACCTGCGCCGACTCCTCCAGCTCCGCCGGGATCGTCGCGATGAAGCCGCGCAGCACGACGATCGTGAACGGCAGCGTCATCATGAAGTACACGAGCGTCAGCGTCGGCAGCCGGTCCAGCATGTCGGTGTCCCGCGAGATGATGTACACGGGGATGATCAGCGACTCCCACGGCGCCATCTGCGCGATGAACACCGCGAGCATGAACTGCCGCCGGCCCCGCCACCGCATCCGCGCCACCGCGAACGACGCGCCGAGCGCCACGACCAGGGCGAGCGCCACCGCGCCGAGTGTGACGAGGACGCTGTTGCGCCAGAAGAGCGCGAAGCCGTCGGCGTCGACCGCCCGCCGGAAGTGGTCGAGTGTCCAGCTCTGCGGCAGGAGTTGGGGGTGGTCGGACTGGATGTCGCGGTTCGGCTTGAAGGACGTCGCGACCATCCAGTAGACGGGGAAGAGGCAGACGACGATCGTCGCGGTGGCCGCGAGGTGCAGCGGCAGTCGGCGCGGTCTCACAGCTCGGCCTCCTGTCGGAACATCTGCCGGAAGTAGGCGACCAGCACGCCCGACATGAGCAGCACCGTCACCATCGACGCCGCCGAACCCAGGTCGTAGCGCTGGCCCGCGAGCGCCGTCTGCACCGCGTACACCGGCAGGATCGTCGTCGCGTCGCCCGGACCGCCCTGGGTCATCACCCAGATCTGCACGAACGCCTTGAACGTCCAGATCACTTCGAGGGAGAGCACCAGCATGAAGATCGGCCGGACGATCGGCAGCGTGATCGAGCGGAAGATCCTCACCCCGGACGCCCCGTCGATCCGCGCCGCCTCGTACAGCTCGGTCGGCACCGTGGTCAGCGCCGAGTACAGGGTGATCGCCGCGAACGGCACCGACTGCCACACCACCAGCGCCACCAGGATCGTGAACGCCGCGGGGCCGTGCGCCAGCCACGGATAACCGTCGAACGACGAGAACCCGAGGCCGGTCAGGGCGTGGTTGACGATGCCGAACTCGGAGTGGAACAGCCACTGGAACACGGTCGTCGCCGCGACCACCGGCATCGCCCACGTCAGGACCAGTGCGCTGAGCACCGCCGTCCGCCAGCGCCGGCCGAGCCGCTCCACCATCAGTGCCACCAGCGTCGAGATCCCCATGATGAGGACGACGTTGACCGCCATGAACAGGAACGTGCGGCGCACCACGGTCCAAAAACGCGGATCGGACAGCAGGGTCGTGTAGTTGTCCAGGCCGACGAAGTGCGCGTCGCCGAGGATGAGCTGACGCAGGCCGAAGTCCTGGAAGGAGATCAGGACGGTCCGGGCCAGCGGGTAGAGCAGCAGGTACAGCATGCCGAGGACGGCGGGAGCCACCAGCAGGTACGGCCACAGGCCGGACGTGGTGGCGCGCCGGGCCGGGTCCGGCGGGCGCCGGGACGGCCGGGTGAGAGGGCGGGGCGCGGTCCGCTCGCGGACGACCGACACGGCGCACACTCCTTTCGCAGGAAGGACCGGGGGAAGGGGGCGATCAGGAGCCGGAGTTCATCGCCGTCGTGATCGCCTCGGACGCCTTTGCCGCCTCCCGCTTCGGATCCCCGCCGGTCAGCACGGCCGTCATGTAGTCCTTGATCGGGTTCTTGGCCTCGACGGCGGCCCAGCCCGGCGTGTTCGGCGTGGCGTGCCCGACGGCGGCGCCGACCGCCATCGCCGAGGCACCGGGATCCTTCGCGACGGCGCCCGTGAGCGTCGTCTTGTTCGGTACGTAGCTCATGGCGACGGCGAGCTTCTTCTGCCAGGTGTCGCCGGTCAGCTCCTTGACGAACGTGTACGCGGCGTCGTGGTGCTTGGACACCGTGGGGATCACCAGGTCCGAACCGCCGGTGAACACCGCGCCCGGGGTGTCCGCGGTCTTCCCCGGGATCGGGAAGAACCCCAACTTGCCTTTGAGCTCGGGGTTGTTCTGGATGACGACGTTGGCGCCGCCCGGCGTGCTGATCACCTGGGCCACCTGCCCCTTGGCCATCACCTCGGCCTGCGGCGGCTCCGCCTCGTCGGAGTCCTTCGGGCCCTTGCCGAGGGCCTGGAGCTTCTCGTAGAAGGCCATGGCGCGCAGCGCCTCGGGGGTGTCGAGGGTGCCCTTCCACTTCCCGCCGGCCTCGGTCGCGAGGTCGCCGCCCTCGTCCCAGACGAATCCGGAGAACGTGTACCAGTTCTGTCCGGGCAGGTAGATCCCTTGCTGGGAGCCCTTGTTGAGCTTCTTCGTGGCGGCGACCCACTGCTCGCGCGTCTTGATGGCGGCCGCGTCCACGCCTGCCTTCTCGAACAGGTCGGTGCGGTAGATGACGACCCGGTTGGCCGCGTAGTACGGGATGCCGTACTGCTTGCCCCCGTACGCGCCGGGTTCGGCGAGCCCCTTCAGCCAGTCCTTGCCGCCGAGCGCGTCGACCTTGTCGCTGAGGTCAAGGAGGCCGCCGCTCTGCGCGAACTGGGCGACCTGCGTGTTGCCGGTCTCGATCACGTCCGGGGCGTCGTTGCTGGCGAGCGCCGCGGTGACCTTCCCGCCGATGCCGTCCCACTCCTGGATCTGCACCTTGACGTCGATGTCGGGGTGCGCCGCCTCGAAGCCCTTCTCGAAGTCCTTCTGGAACGCGGCCGACACGCTGTCGCGCATCAGCCACACGTCGAGGGTGGTCCGGCCGCCGTCACCGGACCCTCCGTCCTCGGAGCCGGAGGAACTGCAGGCACTGAGCCCGGCGGACACGACGAGCACGGACACACCGGCGAGCAAGCGGAGCTTCACGGTTCACCTCTGGGAGCCGGACCTGACCAGTTGGGTAACTGGTCAGGTGACCTCTGATGGTGGAGAAACGTGGCATAGACCAATGGGCGCGTCAACCCCCTGCGAAATACTGGTCAGTTGAGGATCGCGCCCCGATCTCGCCCTCCGGGCCACCGGTTCGCTTGTCGATCAACGGCCCGACGTGGTCAACTGGTCAGGCAACTGGTCGTACGGCACAAGGGGGCGGGCGTGAACACCGACGCGAACAGGGACGCGCCGGGAGCGGTGCTCAAGCGCGAGCGGGTGCGCGACCACATCCTCGAACTCATCGAGTCGCAGCGGCCCGGCGACCCGATCCCCTCCGAGCGCACCCTCTGCGCCCGCCTGGAGGTCTCCCGTCCCACGCTGCGCGCCGCCGTCGACGAACTCGTCGCCGCGGGTCTGCTCGTACGCGAACACGGGCGCGGCATGTTCGTCGCCCCAGAGAAGATCACCCAGGAACTCGTCTCCCAGGAACAGGCGCTGACGCTCCCGCAGGCGGCGGGCACCTGGTCGAGCCGGCTCCTGGAGTTCACCACCATCCAGGCCGGCGCCCGCGTCGGCCGCAAGCTGCGGATCTCGCCTGCCGCGCAGATCGTGTACGTGGCGCGGCTGCGGCTCGTCGACGGGGCGCCGATGGCCATCGAGCACCTGCACATCCGGGCCGATCTCGTGCCCGGGCTCAGCGCCCAGGAGTTGGAGAGCGGCGACCTCTACGCCCATCTGCGTGAGCACCACGACGTTCACGTCCGCGAAGCAGTTCAAGCCATCGAGCCGACCGTCGTCACCCGCGCCGAGGCCGAGCTCCTCGACGTCCCCGAACTCTCCCCGGCGCTCCTGTTCGAGCGCCTCACCTCGGACACATCGGGGCGGCCCGTCGAGTACGTGCACTCCCTCTACCGCGGCGACCGCTACCGCATCGTCTCCCGCCTCACCCTCGGCCCGGCCGCCGCGGCGACGGCCGCCGGCCCGCTGAGCGGCCATCATCCCGGCATCCCGCCCGGCGACTTCGCCCACCGCGACACGCTCGCCTCGTCCACCCGGGGCGACGTCCAGACCCCGTAGCCCTGGTTACCGTTCCGCCATGGCCGACTACCGCATCGAAACCGTACGCAACGGCGAACGCGACTGGACCGCGCGCAACGACCGGGGCGCGGAGGTCCGCATGGCCCCCGCCGACGCCGACGCCGCCCAGCCGTCCTTCACCCCCGTCGAACTCCTGCTCGCCGCGCTCGGCGGCTGCGGCGGGCTCGTGGTGGACCGCACCGCCCGCACCGTCCCCCACGACGACCTGCGCATCACCGTCGAGTCGGTCTCACGGCCCGAGGACGACGGCCGGGTCGGCGCCGTCCGCATCGCCTACGAACTGGCCCTGCCCGACGGGGACACGGCCGCCGCCGAAGCCCTCGAACGAGGCATCCGCCTCACCCACGACACGTACTGCACCGTCAGCCGCACCGTCGAACACGGCGCCCGCGTCGAGGTGACGGGCCCGGACGGCACCCAGCTCTTCCTCGGCGGCTGAGCCGACCCGGCCGACGTCCGCGCGGCTGCCCCGGCCCCGCAGATGGCCAAATGTCGTCATACATGAGGCGCGGGGCGGCTACTGTCGCGCTGCGCCGCATGATCACCACGCGTGCGCGCCCCGTCACCTCTCGTCACTGGAGACTTCCACGTGAAGCCCTTGCGTACGATCCTGGCGTCCCTCGGCGCCGTCCTCACGCTCGCCGCCGCCCCGTCCGTGGCCGCCGCCGCGCCCACCCCGGTCCACGAGCCGTGCACCGGCACCTACCACGGCGACGCCCGGCTCGGCCCGCAGCACCTGCCCAAGAAGTGGCAGGGCCCGGTCGGCCCGCTGCTCAAGGGGTACGACCGCACCGGCGGGCTCAGCGACCAGGCGTTCCTGAAGAAGTACTGGGAAGGGCCCGCGGACGGCGGCTCCTGGAAGTACCCGCCGAACGACGGCTTCACCGAGACGAACGGACAGGTCGACCGCACCCCGACCGAGCTCGCGCCCGGCGAGGAACTCGACCGCTTCGGCTCCGAGTACGGCGCCTACCTGGCCCCGGCCGGAGACGCGTACAAGAAGCGCGCCCTGCCCCCGCAGAACCTCAACACCCGTGACGCCGCCTACGCCTGCGACTACCACACGTACGTCGTGGAGAAGCCGTTCCACGTGTGGCAGGGCCCCATCGCCCCCTGGTTCGAGCAGCCCGGCGGCGGCCGGCAGATCAAGCTCGACGCCGTGTTCCTCAACCCCGGTGAGGGGCAGCGGCTCAACGTGAAGTGGCTGATCGAGCACGACTACCTCGAGCCCACCGCGTAAGGAGCGGACCCGTGGACGTCACCGAACTCGACGAGGCGCTGCGCCGCTCGGGCGTGCCCGCCGCGTACTACTGGATCGAGGGCGTCCACGAACCCGCCCCCACGCCCCCGGACTTCCTGTACCTGCGGACCACGCCCGACGGGGCGTGGGAGACCGGTGCGTACGAACGCGGTACGCACCACCCGATCTCCGCACACCCCACCGAACAGGCGGCCTGCGCCCACCTGTTGAGGCTGCTCGCCTGACGCGCTACGGCAGGCTGTGCACCTTCGGGCCGACCGCGTTCGACCAGGCGCCGCCCGCCGTCGCGTCCCAGTTCGTCGACCACGTCATCGCGCCGCGCAGCCCCGGATACGTCTTCGCGGGCTTGAACGTGCCGCAGCCGGTGCCCCGGGCGAGACAGTCGAGCGCGTTGTTCACCACCGACGGGTCCACGTAACCGCTGCCCGCGCCGCGCGTCGACGCCGGCACGCCGAGTCCGACCTGCGACGGGTCGAGGCCGCCCTCCAGCTGGATGCAGGCGAGCGCGGTGAGGAAGTCGACCGAGCCCTGGCTGTAGACCTTGCCGTCGCAGCCCAGCATCGAACCGCTGTTGTAGTACTGCATGTTGACCACCGTGAGGATGTCCTTCACGTTCAGCGCGGTCTTGAAGTACTCACCGGACGTCGACTGCATGTCGATCGTCTGCGGCGCCATCGTCAGCACGAACCCGCTGCCCGCCTTGGCCGCCAGCGCACGGAGCGCCTTGGTCATGTAGGTCGAGTTGAGGCCGTTCTCCAGGTCGATGTCGACGCCGTCGAAGCCGTAGGTCTGCATCAGCGCGTACGCGCTGTCGGCGAACGCGGTCGCCGACGCGTCGCTGTTGACGGAGATGCTGCCCTTCTCGCCGCCCACCGAGAGGACCACGGACTTGCCCGCGGCGTGTTTGGCGGCGATGTCGGCCTTGAAGTCGGCGGCGGAGGCGTAGCCGACGGCGGGGTCGAGGTTGAAGGTGATCTGGCCGGGCGTGGTCGTGGCGTCGGCGAACGACACCGCGATGATGTCGTACTGCGCGGAGACGTCCCGCAGCTTCTGCACCGTCGCGCCGTTGTCGAAGTTCTGCCAGTACCCGGTCAGCGCGTGCTTCGGCACGGTACCGCCGCCTCCGCCGCCGCTTCCGGACGTCGCCGTCCGCGCGCTCACGGCGGTCGACTTCGCGGACTCGCCCGCCGCGTTCACCGCGCTGACCTGGAAGCTGTACGAGGTGTCGGCGGTCAGGCCGGTGACGGTGGTCGAGGCACCCGTCACGGAGGCGACCTTCGTGCCGTTCCGGTAGACGTTGTAGCCGGTGGCCGAGGAGACCGGCGTCCATGACAGGTCGACGGACGTCGAGGTCGTGGCGCCCGCGGCGAGACCGGTCGGCGCCGACGGCACGACGACCGGGTCGCTGCCGCCGCCCCCGTCGGGACCGAAGACGCTCACGTCGTCCACGTAGTAGGCGCTCTGCCCGTACCAGCCGTGCGTGTAGACGGTCACCGAGGTCGTGTTCGCGCCGGTCTTGAAGCTCGTGGTGAGCTGCTGCCAGGAGGAGCCGCCCGGCGTCCACGTGGAGACGTCGGTGGTGCCCGTGCCGCTCGCGCCCAGGTAGGCGTAGCTGCCCTGCACCCAACTGCTCAACGTGTAGGTCGAGTTGGGCTTGACGGCGACGGTCTGGGTGCACTGGGCGTTGTCCTGGCCGGACGGGGTGGCCTTGAGTGCCTTGGCGCCGCCGTGCACGGGAGAGGAGACGATGGCACCGCTGCCCGCGGTGCACGTCCAGTTGGACAGGTCCGACTCGAAGCCGGCGTTCTTCGCGACGTTGACGTCCGCGGCCTGCGCGGGCGCGGCCAGGGCGGTGATGCCGAGTGCGGCGGCCGAGGTGACGGCAAGGGCGCCGCCGAGCAGGCGGCGCGCGCCTGGTCTGCCGTGACGTGCAGCACGGTCCACGAGGTGCCTCCGGGGGAGAGGTGAGGGGCGGATGTGAACGGTGGCCACCGCTGTGCGCTGAGGCTGGTCCAGACCAATCGACTTGTCAAGACCTCTGGAGATGCGATGAGTTCGGCGGCCCGGCAGGGTCAGAACCGTAGACACCGAACGGAGGCCGCCATGACAGCGCACGCACACGCCGGAACGGCGCTGAACAAGGAGTTCAGCGCCGTCCTCGAGAAGAGCCCGAACCCGGGCGGATGGACCTATGTGGTGTGGCCGCAGGCGGCCGAGTTCTTCGGCACCCGGGGCCTGGTGAAGGTCCGCGGCACCGTCGACGGGCACCCGTTCCGCAGCTCCTTCATGGCCCTCGGCGACGGCCGCCACAAACTGCCCGTGAAGGCGGACCTGCGCCGCGCCATCGGCAAGGACGAGGGCGACACCGTGACGGTCCGCCTGGAGGAGCGCCTTTCCTGAACCCGGTGGTGAACGTCAGAGCAGGCCGCGGACATAAGCGGCCTGCCCCACGTGCTGGAGATCGTCCGACAGCACACTCACCAGCCGCACGCCGAGCGTGACCGGCGGATCCCATCGCTCGTCGACGACGCGGTCCAGATCCTCATTCGTCAGGCCCGACAGAAACGCGAGCGTCTGCTCGTGCACGGCGTCGTAATACTCGAGCAGCATCTCGCCCGAGTCCACTTTCACCTGGCCGACCTGCTTCTGTGTATGTCCGTATCCCGTGTCGCTTTCCTCGAGCGGCAGAGCGAACCGGTCCGCCCAGCCCTTCGCGAGCCATGCCTGCTCGATACCGGCGGCCTCCGCGACATGGTCGTCCTGGACGCGTGTCAGATGCCAGACCAGCCACGCGATGGAATTCGCTTCGTCACCGGGGCGCGCGTGAAGATCGTCGACGGAAAGCCCGTCGACGACCGCGTGCACCTCTTCCCGAATTCGTCCGTATCCCTCGATGAGTACGTCGTGTGAGCGCATGGGGTGCAGTTTCGCCGACGCTGTGGATTTCGGCCAACGGAGCCCGTGAATATGCCACGAGACTGGCGTGAAAGGCATGGTGACAGAGCGTTCGAAGTGTCGATACTCAACGTGTGGGACGGTTGAACTTTGTTCGAATGCTGATCAATTGCTGACCGGTTACTGATCAAGAGCGCCAGGCAATGGGGGAGATCGTGCACGACGAATTCCTGTGCCATGTCACCGCGTACGGAATCTGCGGCGGTCGGCGCGTCGGAGTCCCGCTCGGCACCTATCGCGCCCCCACCCTGCCCCTCGCCCTGTGGTGGCTGCGCGACCGCGCCACCTGGATCGCCGAGCGCCTCGACCCGCGCCCCGACCGGGGCAACCTGCCCGAAGGCGCCCTGATGCCGGTGGCCGACGACACCCCCGACGTGCCCGCACTGCTGCGCTCCTGGTGCGCGGACGCCGACCTCCAGGAACGCGCCGCCGAGGAACTGGCCGGGGGCCAACTCCTGCGCGTGGCCGCCCGCGACGACACCACCGAGTACGAACTCCTCGCCGAATCCGTGGACGCCCTGCGCATGGCCCGCACCGTGCCGCGCGGCCGGGCCACGGCCTCCGTGTGAAAGGTACGACTGTCATGAGTAGTCACCGACACGAGTGACACGGCGCGTACTCCGGTCGGCAGCCGGGGAGGGTGGTCACGCACAGTGATCACCACCACTCTGGGGCCGCCTGAATGAAACGAACGTCCGCACTCGCCCTCACGCTGCTCTCCGCAGCGGCCGCACTCGTCCCCGCAGCCGCGGGAGCGCAGGCCGCGGCGGGTCCCGGCCAGGTCTGCTTCTGGACCGAGACCGGCCAGCACGGCCAGGCCTGGTGCTACGGACCGCCCGGATACGCCGAGGCCGAGAACGGCACACAGCGTCACGCCTACTCCTTCGAGTCGCGCGTCGGCGACACCGTCTACGCGATCAGCTACACCGCCTCGGGGTGCCTCTACCGGGAGATCCGCCGCGACGACTACTCCGAGAACTGGGAGTGGGCGCAGAAACTCGACGGCGTCGCCGACAACACCCAGGGCTGCGAGCGCGGCTGACCCGACCATGCACCCCCGACGACCACGAACCCGGTGGCTCGCCCTGCTCGCGGGCACACTCATGCTCACCGGATGCGCGCACCGGCCGGCCGGGCCCGCGCTGTCGCCCGACGACACGATTCGCGCCGCACAGCAACGGCTCACCGACCGCTGCCTCACCCGCCAGGGCCTCACCCCACCCCGGCCGGGGCAGCGTCCGCCGAGCCGCACCGAACAAGAGCGCGTCGCCGACGCCCTCTTCGGCCGCCCGCCGGCCGAACTCTCCCTGACCCTCGCGAACGGCATCCCCGTCCGCGCCCACACCGACGGCTGCCTCGCCGAGGCCCAACGCACCCTCTACGGCGACCAGAAGCGCTGGTTCCGGGTCTCGACCGTCGTCAACAACCTCCGGCCCGAGGCCGCCTATCGCGAGCGCAGCCTCGCCTCCGTACGGGCACAGCACCGCACGGAACTCACCGAATGGCGCCGCATGCACGCTCACGCGCTCGACGCGTCGGCCCGTGTCCTGCACGCCGACACCCCCTGACGCGCCCCTGGCGCTCCACCAGAAGGAGACCTTTCCGTATGAAGCATCCCGTCGCCCTGCTCGCCGCCTTCGCCCTCGCCCTCGGCGGGGCCGCCGTCACCACCACCGCGTACGCCGCCCAGTGTCCGAGCGGAGACTTCTGCGCCTGGACCGACGCCAACTACAGCGGGCAGCGCTGGAACTGGTCCGGTGACGACGGTGACTGGGAGCCCGGCATTCAGGACGAGGACTCGTCCTGGGCCAACCACGGCATCTCGGGCCCCGGCATCAAGGACCACGTCCAGGTCTACGAGAACCCGGGCTGGGTCGGCCTCGGCACCGTGTGCCTCTCCCCGGGCCAGGAGATCCCCTACGACTCCTGGGGCAACGACAGCGGCGACTCCCACACCTGGAAGATGAGCTGCTGACGTCCCCTTGCCGCGGGCGGCGCCGACCCGGCGCCGCCCACGCCGATCGCTCTCAGCGGCGCCGACTCCGCTGAGAACGCCGGGGCCGGCGGGGTCCGGGCCGGCCCGTGCGCCCGCGTCGCGGGGCGGGACTGCCAGTACTTCGGCGGCAGGCGCCCGCGCGGATGCACCGGATGCGGACTTTTCCGGTACGAGGGCTCAGGGCGCGGCCGCGCCCCCGTCGAGGCGCGTGCGCAGCCGGCTCAGACCGCGCCGCGCATGACTCTTGACGGTGCCCAGCGGCCAGCCCGTGCGCTCCGCGATCTGCGGCTGGGTCAGGTCCTCGTAGTACGCGAGGCGCAGCACCGTGCGCTGCGGAGCCGGCAGCCGGGCCAGTTCCTGGGTGATCAGGACCCGGTCGACCACCCACTCCACCCCCGGAACGCCCGCGGCCTCCCGCGCCGCGAGCCGGTCCACGACGGCCGTCCTGCGGGTCCGCGCGTCGAGAGCGTCGGCGATCCTGCGGCGCGTGATACCCGTCAACCAGGCGGCGGGGGAGCCGAGTTCGGGCCGGTATCCCGCCCGGCCGCGCCACGCGGCGAGGAACACCTGCTGGGTGACGTCCTCCGCCTCACGGACGTCACCCAGCGCACGCCGGGCCAGGCCGTGCACCAGGGGCCACCACTGTCGGTACGCGGCGGCCAGGGTCATGTCGTCGGACGGCCCGCCGGCCGGGCCGGACGCACCCGCGGCTGTCCTCATCGAAGCCTCGTCAACTCCTCGGTGCGGTCAAGGACTTGTCCCCCGCTGATCGAAAAAGTGCGCACGGACCGCAGGGCCCGTCACGGTCCGGTCATCCTGGAAACGGCGGCGTCGGGGCGGCAACCCGCGTCGTTCGTGCGTCGTATCGTGGGCCGATGGACAACGCTCGGGACACAGCGCGGACGGGTGCCGGTGTCACCACGGGAGCCCTCGCACGGCAGTTGGGCGTGGCGCCGACGACGTTGCGCACCTGGGACCGCCGTTACGGCCTCGGCCCCGCCCAGCGCTCCACGGGACACCATCGCCGCTGGTCCGCGCAGGACATCGCGGTCGTCGAGGAGATGTGCCGGCTCACCGCCACCGGACTGCCCCCGGCCGAGGCCGCCGAGCTGGCCCGCAAGCGGCTCGACGCGGGACCGGTGACCGCGCCCGGCGCCGCATCCGTCGTCCCACGGGCGCGGCGCGCGCCGAGCGCGGTCTCCGTCGAGCGGCAGTGCCGGGGTCTGTCCCGCGCCGCCACCCGCCTCGACGCGCCCGTGGTGCAGGACCTGCTGGACGAGGCGGTGGCGCGGCACGGTCTCGTCGGTGCCTGGCAGGAGGTGATGGTGCCGGTGCTGCACGCGATCGGCCGCAAGTGGGAGGAGGCCGGCGACCGGTACGTCGAGGTGGAGCACCTGCTGTCCTGGCACGTCTCGCGCACCTTGCAGCGCGGCGTGCCGGACCCGCCCGCGCCGCCGCCCGTGCTGCCGCCGGTCGTGCTGGCCTGCGTCCCGGCCGAACAGCACGCGCTGGCCCTGGAAGCGCTGAGCGCCTCCCTCGGTGAACGCGGCCTGCCGCAGCGGATGTTCGGGGCGGCGGTGCCCGTCGAGGCCGTCTCCGCCGCGGTCCGCAGGACCGGCCCCCGCGTCGTCGTCCTGTGGGCCCAGGCCCGGTCGACGGCGAGCGTGCCGCTGGCCCGCGCCCTCGCCGACGCCCGCTGGGGTGTGCGCGGCGCCCGCGGCCGTCCGGCCGTGATGCTGGGCGGCCCCGGCTGGGCGGGCCGCACCGTCCGTGGAGCGCTGCGCCCGACGACCCTGCCGGAGGCCCTCACCCAGATCGACCGGCTGTACCCGGAAGTCAGTCGAGACCCCGCGCGCTCTTGAACCGGGCGAGCCCGTCCGACAGGTCGAGCAGCGGGTCGGGGTAGTCGTAGGCGGCCCGGTCGAGGCCGGTCAGCTTCCACGGTTCGTGGATCGCGGCCCCCGGCAGGTCCGCCAACTCCGGTACCCAGCGCCGCACATACGCGCCGTCCGGGTCGTACCGCTTGGCCTGGGCCACCGGATTGAGGACCCGGTTGGGCCTGCTGTCCGTCCCGGTGCCCGCCATCCACTGCCAGTTCAGCTGGTTGTTCGCCACATCCCCGTCCACCAGCAGGTCCAGGAAGTACCGGGCTCCGACCCGCCAGTCGACGTACAGCGTCTTGGTGAGGAAGCTCGCCGTCAGCAGGCGGCCCCGGTTGTGCATCCAGCCCTCGTGGCGCAACTGGCGCATCGCCGCGTCGACGATCGGATAGCCGGTCAGCCCCTGCCGCCACGCCTCGACCTCCTGCGCCGCCGACCGCTCCGAGCGCCAACGGTCGTGCTGGGCACGGTAGTTGGCGTGGGCGGCGGCCGGCCGGGCCGCGAGCACCTGGTGGTGGAAATCCCGCCAGGCGAGCTGCCGTACGAACGCCTCGGCGGCGCGGCCGCCCACCGTGCTCGCCCGGTGCACCACCTCGACCGGGCTGACCGTGCCGAAGTGCAGGTCGGGGGAGAGCCGGGAGGTGGCGTCGCCCGCGAGGTCGTCGTGCCCGGCCTCGTACCCGGCGATCCCGGAGCGCAGCCAGGCGGTCAGGCGTGCCCGGCCCGCCCGTTCACCGCCCTCGGCGAGGCCGGGGGACACACCGGAGACGGCCGTACGGGCGGGCAGCTCCTCGGAGCCGACCCCGTCCGGGACCGTGACGGCGCGCGGCGCCCGGACCACGGCCCGCGTGCCCTGGTTCGACCAGTGCCGGTGGTACGGCGTGAACACGGCGAAGTGATCGCGTCCGGCCGGGGTGACCGCGCCCGGCGGCACACAGGTCACCACCGCGTCATGGACGACCAGGTCGCAGCCCATCGCGTGCAGGGCCTCGCGCAGCCGGTCCTCGCGCCGCCGCGCGTACCCGCTCACGCCGCCCGCCAGGTGCACCGCGAGCGCGTCCGTCTCGGCCACCACCTTCGCGACCTCGTCCACCACGTCCCCGGAGCGCACCACGAGCCGCCCGCCGCGCTCGCGCAGCCCGGCGTCCAGATCACGCAGACAGTCGGCGAGGAACGCCTCGCGGTTCGGCGCGGGGAACCCGGTCGCGGCGATCCCCCGGTCCCGCACGAAAAGCGGCACCACGGCGTCGGCGGAGTTCAGCGCGGCCCGCAGCGGCGGATGGTCGTGGATCCGCAGATCGGAGGTGAACAGGACGACTCGGACGCGCACGGGACTCTCCTGGAACGGGGTCGGACGAGGGCGGAGGAACGGATGTCGTCAGCCCTTCCCGGACGGGGGCGCGACCGGATGCACCCCGGGGCCGCTCGGGTCGCCCTCTCGCGCGGAGCGCTCCGCCGCTCTCGCGATGTTGCGTGCCATCCCGCCGAACACCACGGCGTGGAACGGCGCGACGCTCCACCAGTACGCCTGACCGGCGAGCCCGCGCGGATGGAACAGGGCCCGCTGGCGGTACCGGGCCCGCCCCGCGCCCACCGGCTCCACCGTCAGCTCCAGCCACGCGAGCCCCGGCAGCCGCATCTCCGCCCGCAGCCGCAGCAGCCGGCCGGGATCGATCTCCTCCACCCGCCAGAAGTCCAGCGAGTCGCCGACCCGCAGACGGGCCGCGTCCCGGCGGCCCCGGCGCAGGCCCACCCCGCCCGAAAGCCGGTCGAGCCAGCCGCGCACCGCCCACGCCAACGGGAAGGAGTACCAGCCGTGCTCACCGCCGATGCCCTCGACGACCGCCCACAACCGCGCGGGCGACGCGTCCACGATCCGCTCCCGCTCGTCCTCGTACAGGCTGCCGCCCGCCCAGTCGGGGTCGGTCGGCAGCGGATCGCTGGGGGCGCCCGGCAGCGCGGCCGACGACCACCGCGTCGCGACCTGCGCCTCCTGGACGCGGCGCAGCGCGAGCCGCACCGCGTCGTCGAAACCCAGCCGGCCGCCGGGACCCGGCGGTACCCACGTGTCGATGTCGTGCTCGTGGCAGACGACCTCGTGGCGCAGCGACTCGGTGAGCGGGCGCGCGATGGACGCGGGCACCGGTGTCACCAGACCGACCCAGTGGCTCGACAGACCGGGGCTGAGCATCGGCACCCCCACCACAAGGCGTCGCGGGAGCCCGGCGACGGCGGCGTACCGCAGCATCATGTCGCGGTACGTGAGCACGTCGGGGCCGCCGAGATCGAAGGCGCGGGACACCTCCGCCGGCAGCTGCGCGCTGCCGACGAGACAGCGCAGCACGTCGCGCACGGCGACCGGCTGGATGCGGGTGGCGACCCAGCTCGGCGTCACCATCACCGGCAGCCGCTCGGTCAGATAGCGCAGCATCTCGAACGACGCCGAGCCGGACCCGATGATCACCGCGGCCCGCAGCACGGCGGTCGGTACGCCGGAGTCCAGCAGGATGTGGCCGACCTCCGCCCGCGAGCGCAGATGCGGCGACAGCTCCCGCTCCGGCACGCCCTCGGGCGTGAGGCCGCCGAGATAGACGATCCGCCGCACACCGGCCCGGCGCGCCTGCTCGGCGAAGATCGTCGCCGCCTCGCGGTCCGTGCGCTCGAAGTCCTTGCCGGTGCCGAGTGCGTGCACCAGGTAGTAGGCGACGTCCACACCGTCAAGGGCGGCGCCCACCGAATCGGCGTCCAGGACGTCACCGCGCACGATCTCGGCGTCCTCGGCCCACGGATGGTCCCGCAGCTTGCCGGGGGAGCGGGCCAGGCACCGTACGCGATGACCCGCCGCGAGCAGCTCGGGCACCAGGCGCCCGCCGATGTAGCCGCTCGCGCCGGTCACCAGACAGCGCAGAGCGCCGTCGTCGTTGCCGCCGCCGTGCCCGCTCATGGGATCTCCCTCGCTCTCCCCCTTCGACCACCGTCGGCCCCAGGAACGACTTCCGCATCAGCACGGGCGGCGGATGCACGTCCGCGCGGAAGATCAGCGCGGTGCGGGCGCCACCTCCGCGAGCGTCGCGCCGGTGTCCAGGCGCGCCGTCACCCGGACCGCGCCGTGCTGCGGAGCACGTACGGCCAGGGTGCGGCCCCGGCCGCTCTCGGTCACCGCGCCGCTCGTCGCGATGCGGACGACCGCCCGGCTGCCGGCCGCGACGAGATACCAGCGGCCCTCGGACGACTTCCAGCGCGTGGCGGCCACGACGTGCTGCCCGAAGCGGCTGCACGCCGCCGTGGCACGGGCCCGGCCGATCAGCACGGCGGGACGGGTGGCCGACGCGCTGGGCGTGCGCAGCAGGAGCGCGACGTCGCCGGGGCCCCGCCAGGTCGTCGCCCGGACGCAGGACCACACCGCGCGGCCGCCCCCTTCCGGGAGCTGCTGCTCGGCGAAGTCCCAGGCGTTCACGGCGCGCACCTCGCCGCCTCGCCACGGCTGGAGGCGGCACGCGGTGCGCGCCCAGGCGACCAGCGCCTGCGGCCCCGTCGCCTCGCGCGGCTGACGCGGCGGCGGCGTCCCGTGACCGGGCAGCGGCGTGAACGTGAGATGCACCGGCGAGAGCCCGCCGAGATCGGCGAGCAGGAACGAGTGGTCCTCCACGATGCGCGACGAGGACCGCAGTTGCAGCACCGGCCGCCGGGTGCAGCCGTCGGCCGGCGCGACGGGCACCGCGTCGGTCACGCCCGCGGCGGACAGGCCGAGAGGCCGGGCCGCGACGTCGGGGCGCAGCAGATCGCGGGTGCCCGCCCGCGCGACCCACGGCGCCGTCAGGTAGCGGGCCGTGCCCTGGGAGCGGGCGAGGACCACGGCGGCCGCGGTCGTCACGTCGGCGTCGTCGGCCCGGGCCAGGTCGAGCGCGGCCCGCCCGTCACCGCCCGGCTCGGTGTAGCGGGCGAGCCGCTCCCCGTCGCTCAGGAGCACCACCGCGCGGGCGCCGACCTCCCCGGCGAACAGCAGTTGCGGGGCGCGCGGCGGAGCGCCGGCCGCCGTTCCCCGCGTACGGGTGACACGGACGGCGTCGGACGGCGCCGCCCACGCGGCCAGCGCCCGGTCGAGGAGGGCCGAGTCGCCGGTGCGGTCTCCGCGCGCGGGCCAGGCCGTGAAGTCGACCCGGGACGTGTCGGCCCAGGTGTCCCGTCCGGCCCGGGCCAGCTCGTCGGCGGTGAACGCGGGCCCGGTCGAAGAGGCGGGCCCCGGCGCCTTCGCCGGCCGTCCGCCGTCCGGCACGAGCAGCGCCGTCCCCGCGACGACGGCCACGGCGACGACGGCCAGCGCCGCCCGGGTCCGCCGCGCCCGGCGCAGCAGATCCGTCGGCCGCGTCTGCACCGCGCAGGCGTCGAACTCCTGGGAGCGCAGCAGCGCCGCGGCGGCCGGGCCGGCCTCGGCGTCCAGGGCGACGGACTCGCGTACCGCCGTCGCGGCCTCGGTGACTCCGGCCGCGGCCAGGAGCGCGGCGGCCCGCTCCCTGTCCACGCCGTCGACGTGCCGGAGGACGAACGCGGCCCGCGCGGGAGCCGACGCGTCCGCGAGCGCGCGGACCAGGGCCAGTTCCTCGGCGCCACCGGCCCGCGGGAACAGCCGCAGCCCCCACACGAAGGGGAGCCGGGGCACCAGGGCGCGCGGCGGTGGCAGGGCCGCGGGCCAGCCGGCCGGCCGGTGCGCGGCGCCGAGGGCGCGCGACAGGACCCGCACGCGCAGCGCGTCGGCCGCCGGGTCCGCGCCGTCCTGCGCGGTGCGCGGCCCGGGCACCGCGGCCGGGCGTCTGCCGGGCAGCGCGCGCTGGGCGGCGGCATGGGCCAGCAGCACCCGACGATGCCGGGTGAGGGCGGAGGGAAGGGTGAGATACGCCAGACGTACGAGGGCGGTGTACTGCTCGAGGAGTGCCGCCTCCGCCCGGTCGACGGCTATGCGGGTACGGGGGACGGTGCGGTCGCGGCGGAGCGTGGGCACGCTGGACCTCTTCCGGCTGCTCGAAGGGACGCTGTGTGGTCCTTCAAACGAGAGGCCCGATCCGGGGTCACCCATCGCATCGGGGAGGACTGGGCCGCGCGCGGCGGGGTATCAGCATGGCTGCGGCGCCTCCCGACCGGAGGCCGGGCAGGTGAGAGAGACACGAATGACCGATTACGCGAACGGGGCCGTCGGGGCGGTGCTCCCCTCGGGCTTCGACACTCCTGTCGAGTCGCTGTGGCGCGTGACCCACTACTCCGGCGAACCCGGCTGCATAGCGCAGGCGCGGGCGTTCGCGGAGGCGTTCCTGACGCAGCTGAGGCAGGAGTGGTGCGTCACGGTCGACCGCAGGACCGAGGGTGACGTCCTCCTCGTGGTGAGCGAGCTGGTCACCAACGCCGACCGGCACAGCCACGGCCCCTACGTCCTGGAACTGGAGGGGACGCCCCGGCAGGTCGCCGTCGTCGTCTACGACAGCAGCGCCGCCGCGCCGCTGCGCCACCCCCGCGACCCGGCCCGCGTCGGCGGGCACGGCCTGGAGATCGTCGACGCGCTCGCGGACATCACCGTCGAGCGGGTTCCGGTCGGCAAGCGGGTACGGGCGGTGCTCACGCTTCCCGCGGCGTGAGCGCCGCCGTGCGCCACGAACGCCCGCTCAGCCGGCCGCGTCCTCGGCCAGCATCCCCGCCTTCAACCGGCCGATCAGTTGCTTGATCAGACGCGACACATGCATCTGCGAGTAGCCGAGCCGTTCGCCGATCTCCGCCTGGGTCAGCTCCTCCACGAACCGCAGGTGCAGCAGTCGCCGGTCGCGCTCGGGCAGGTCGGCGACGAGCGGGGCGAGCGTGTGGAAGTCCTCGACCAGCTCCATGGCCTCGTCCTCGACGCCGAGGAAGTCGGCGAGCACCGAGTCGCTGTCCTCGCCGTTGTCACCGGACAGGGCGGCGTCGAGCGACGCCGACGTATAGCCGTTCGAGGCCAGCTGGGCCTCCACCACCTCGGGCTCCGACAGGTCCATCAGCGTGGCCAGTTCGGCGGTCGTCGGCTCGCGGTCCAGGCGGCTGCACAACTCCTCGCGCGCCCTGGCCAGTTCGATCCGCAGCTCCTGCAGCCGGCGCGGCACGTGCACCGCCCACGTCGTGTCGCGGAAGAACCGCTTGATCTCGCCGGTGATGTACGGCAGCACGAACGACGTGAACTCGACCTCGCGGGAGATCTCGAACCGGTCGATCGCCTTGATCAGGCCGATCATGCCGACCTGGACGATGTCCTCCATGTCGTCGCCGCGGTGCTTGAAGCGGCCCGCCGCGAACCGCACCAGCGACATGTTCATCTCGATCAGCGTGTTCCGGGTGTACTGGTACTCCTCGGTGCCCTCCTCCAGTTCCGCGAGCCGCCGGAAGAAGTGCCGGGACAGCTCCCTCGCGTCGCGCGGTGCGATGCTTCCCGGGTCCGCCGGAAGGCCGTGAAGCGTGGTGCTTCCCGTCGTCGTCCGGGTCGTGGCCGCAGTGACATCCGTCCCGCTCATGGTGGAGTCCACCGTCCCTCCCGCGCCGTGCACCGGCGCAACACCCTGTTCCATCATGGTGCTCCGGCGATTACCCGCGAAGTCGCCGGTCATGCAGGCATGTTCAGGAGGTACGACATCAACACGGCAGACACAGCAGACACGGTGCGCGAACTGGCCGCCGCGCTCCCGGGCAGCACCCTCGTCACCGACCCCGACGTCCTCGCGTCGCTGGGACACGACGACGCCGAATGGGCGCCGGCGGGCCGGCCGCTCGCCGCGGTGCGGGCCGGCTCCGCAGAGGAGGTGCAGTCGGTGGTGCGGGCCTGCGCGGCCCGGCGCATACCGGTCGTCACGCGCGGCGCGGGCACCGGCCTGTCCGGCGGCGCCAACGCGGTCGACGGCTGTGTCGTCCTCGACGTGTCACGGATGAACCGCGTCCTGGAGATCGACACCGAGAACCTGATCGCGGTCGTCCAGCCCGGCGTCGTCAACAACGACCTGAAGGCCGCCGTCGCCGCACACGGCCTGTGGTACCCGCCGGACCCGGCGAGCGCCCCCTGGTCCACCCTCGGCGGCAACGTCGCGACGAACGCGGGCGGCCTGTGCTGCCTCAAGTACGGCGTCACCCGCGACTACGTCCTCGGCCTCGAAGTCGTCATGGGCGGTCCCGCGGGGGAGTACGGCACCCGCGTCCGCCTCGGCCGGCGCACCACCAAGGGCGTCAGCGGCTACGACCTCACGAGCCTGTTCGTCGGGTCCGAGGGCACGTTCGGCGTCATCACGGAGATCACCCTCAAGCTGCGGCCCGCACCGGCCGGTGAACCCCGTACGGTCGTCGGCGCGTTCGACAGTCTCGCCGCCGCGGGCCGGGCCGTCGCCCTCGTCACCCGCCGCGGCCTCGCGCCCGCCGCCCTCGAACTCCTCGACCGCGCCTGCATGCAGGCCGTCGAGGACTGGAAGCACCTCGGCATCGAACCGGCCGCCGAAGCGATGCTGCTGGCCCGCGTCGACGCTCCGGGCGACGCGGGCGCCGCCGAGGCCGACGCGCTCGCCACCGCCTTCCAGGAGGCCGGCGCTCTGTGGGCCGAGCAGTCCACCGACGCCGTCGAGGCCGAGGCGCTCTTCGACGTACGACGCCTCGCCTACCCGGCGCTCGAACGCCTCGGCCCCGTCCTCACCGAGGACCTCTGCGTCCCCCGCTCCGCCGTGCCGGAGATGCTCGCCATCATCGAGAAGACCGGCCGCAGGCACGGCGTGCGTATCGCCACCATCGCCCACGCCGGGGACGGCAACCTGCACCCCCTGCTGATCACCGAACCCGGCGACGAGGCGGCCCGCGTCGCCGCGCAGGCCGCCTTCGAGGAACTGCTCCAGGCGGCGATCGCGGCGGGCGGTACTGTCACCGGCGAACACGGCGTCGGCCTGCTCAAGCGGGCGGGTATGCGCAGCGAACTCGGTCCCGCCGTCTGCGCGTTGCAGCAGGCCGTCAAGCGGGCCCTCGATCCGCTGGACCTGTTCAACCCGGGGAAGGTCGTCGGCGAGGACTGACCTTCCCCGGGCCGCACGTCACCGGGGCAGGCCCGTCGGATCGGTCGCCCAGCCCGTGTCCGGCCGGTCCGTCAACCGGTACGCGAGTGTGCCGCCGGTGCGCAGGAAGCCCGCGTCCGTCCACGACCGCGGATGGTCACGCCCGTCGACGGTGACCCCGGCGACGTAACGATGCGTGGCATCGGCCGCGGGCGCGTCGATCACCAGGTCGGTGCGCCCCGGCCGGTCCACGACCGCGTGCGGGAACAGCGGCGCCCCGAGCAGCAGATCGGCGCTGCCCGGCGCCTTCGGGTAGAGGCCGAGCGCCGAGAACACGTACCAGGCCGACATGGTGCCGAGGTCGTCGTTGCCGGGCAGGCCCGAGGGCCCGGTCCCGTACACGGAGTCGACGATCTCGCGCACCGTGGCCTGCGTCTTCCACGGCTGGCCGAGCGCGTTGTAGAGCCACGGCGCGTGAATGCCGGGCTCGTTCGTCGGGTCGTAGCGCACCGCGTCGCCGCCCCTCACCGACCACGAGCCGTCGGCCTTGTGGAAGAACCCGTCGAGCCGTGTCGCCGCGACGTCCCTGCCACCCATCGCGGCCGCGAGCCCCTGCACGTCCTGCGGCACCATCCAGGTGTACGTGGCGCTCGTGCCCTGCGCGAAACCGCGGTCACTGCCCGGATCGAAGGGGGTCACCCACGACCGGTCGAGGTCGCGCGCCTGGACGTAACCGGTCTGCGGGTTGAAGACGTTGCGCCACCAGGTGCCCCGGTCGGCGAAGTACGCGGCCTGCTCATCGCGCCCGAGCAGCTTCGCCCAGGAGCCGAGCGCCGCGTCCGCCACCGAGTCCTCCAGCGTCTCGGCCGCGCCGCCCCAGCAGTGGCACACGTCCTGCGCCGCGTAGTGCGATCTCAAGTACTGCGCCAGATGGGGGCGTTGGCCCTCGCACTGGCCCGGGCAGCCCGCGTCCGACAGGCCCGCGTCACGTGGCTCGGTCGCCTGCCGGGCCAGCGAGTCGAAGGCACCCTCGTAGTCGAAGTTCCGTACCCCCATCGCGTAGAACGTCGCGAGCGTGGCCGCCGACGGGTCACCCGTCATCACATGGGTCGCGCCGTTGATGTGCACCCAGCGGTCCCACACGCCGTCGTTCTGGCGCGCGAAGTTGAACAGCGACTGCGCGAAGTCCCCGGCGACCTTCGGCTTGAGCAGCGCGAGCAACTGGATCTGGGCGCGGTACTGGTCCCAGCCCGAGAAGTTGCTGTACTGCGCCCGCTGCCCCCGCTCCACGCGGTGCGGCCGTCCGTCCATGCCGGGGTAGCGGCCGTCGGTGTCGCTGATGATGTTCGGCTGCATCAGCGCGTGGTAGAGCGCTGTGGTGAACGCGGTGCGCTGCTGCTCGCTGCCGCCCGTCGTACGCACCGAGCGCAGCTCGCGGTCCCAGTCGGCGCGGGCCTGCTCGGCCACCTGGGCGACGCTCGCCCGCGGCGCGATCTCCTCGCGCAGATTCGTCTCGGCGCCCGCGAGGGACACGTACGAGATCCCGAGCCGCATGTGGACATCGTTGTCAGCACCGGTGTCGAAGCCGACCCAGCCACCGGATCCGCGCCCCGCGCGGTCGGCCCCGGTCGCGTACCCCTCGCCGCCGTCACCGCGCGTCGCGCCCGGCGAGACGGTCGCGTCCTTCCACGTCCCGTAGGAGGAGAAGGCCCGGTCGAACGAGGCGCTGAAGTACAGCCGGTAGTAGCTCTTGCGGTTGTTGACGCCGCCGTTGGCGCGCCGCCCGCAGAACGCGCCGGTCAGCACCCAGCCGGTGACCTTGCGGTGCGCCCGGTCGATCTCGACGTGCGCGTCCTCGCTCCCGTTGAGGGAGTTGGAGGTGCGGAAGAGCAGCGAGGCGGGCTTGCCGGCGGGGAACGTGAAGTCGGCGACGCCCGCGCGCCGGCTCACCGACAGGTCCGCCGTCGCGCCCGAGTCGAGGCCGAGGGTGTAGCGGCCGGGCACGGCGCGCTCGTTCGCGTGCGAGAAGTCCGACGCGTAGACGGCGTCCTTGGTGTCGGCCGACGGCGACGAGGTGACGTCCCCGACGAACGGCATGACCGGCACGTCGCCCGCGGCGCCCGGATTGCAGCCCGCGCCGTTCACGTGCGTGAGGCTCAGTCCGCGGATCCGGGTGGTGTTGTACTCGTACCCGTTCGCGGCACCGGTGCTGGTCTGGTCGCCGCGCGTGCTGGTCGGCGACCAGGCGATCATGCCGTACGGGCGGGTGGCGCCCGGGTAGGTGTTGCCGCCGTTCGACGAGCCGATGAGCGGGTCGACGTACGCGGTCGGCCGTTCCTGCGGCGCGGCGGCCGAGGCGACGGGGCCCGGCAGGGTCAGTGCGAGCGCGCTCGTCAGGGCGAGCGCTCCGGTGCGGCGCAGCAGCGCCGCGGGTCTGGGAAAGCCGTCGAACATGGCGCGGAACCTTTCACGGTGGACGGGACGGATCACGTCAAGGCGCCGCCGAGCGTAGGTCGTTGATCCGCCGCCGGGAACGCCCTTGCGCACACCCGCGGTGAACGGCCGGTGAAGCCGGCCGCTCCCGGTGGCCCTTTTGCGCGGCACGCCGCACCAAATGAGCCATTTGTCGGTTTATCAGGCCTACGGTGCGGTGGTCAGTGTCGAACAGGGGGGACGCACAACGCGCCTGCGCACGGCGCGGGTTGGGACGTCCATGAGTGCAATCAGCCGCAGAGGCGCGGCACGCCTGGGTCTCGGAGTCGGACTCGGAGCCGCGGCCGCGACCCTCGCCGGCTGCGGAAGCGGCGAGGAACAGGGCAGGCCCCCGGCGGGCCCCGACCGCAGGCCGGACCGGCGCGGCGCCCCCGGCAAGAAGGCGGCACCCCGCCTGATCGGAGACGGCTCGACCTCGTACACCGGGAAGCAGCCCCGCCAGCCCGCGGCGCCGGTACCGCTCGAAGCCGGCCAACAGCCGCCGCAGTTCGTGATCTTCTCGTGGGACGGCGCGGGCGAGGTCGGCAACGGCCTCTTCCCGCGCTTCCTCGAACTGGCCCGTGAGCACAACGCCCACATGACCTTCTTCCTCTCCGGCCTCTACCTGCTGCCCGAGTCGAAGAAGCGCCTGTACCGCCCGCCGAACAACCCCGTGGGCGCCTCGGACATCGGCTACCTCACCGACGCCCACGTCAAGCAGACGCTGACCTGCGTCCACGACGCGTGGATGGACGGCCACGAGATCGGCACCCACTTCAACGGCCACTTCTGCGGCGGCCCGGGATCGGTCGCGAACTGGAGCGCACGGCACTGGCGCAGCGAGATCGAGCAGGCCCGTTCCTTCGTCACGTCCTGGCGCAGCAACACCGGGTGGCACGACCACCCGTCGCTGCCCTTCGACTACGACAAGGAACTCATCGGCGGCCGCACCCCGTGCCTGCTCGGCCAGGAGAACCTGCTGCCCGTCGCGCGTGAACTGGGGTGGCGCTACGACGCATCCTCGCCCGGCGGTCTGCAACGCTGGCCGGACAAGAAGCAGGGCGTGTGGGACCTGCCGCTCCAGGGCATCCCGTTCCCCGGCCACCGCTTCGAGGTCCTGTCGATGGACTACAACATCCTCGCCAACCAGTCGAAGAACTCCACGCGGGCGCCGTCGTACAACTACCCGGGCTGGCGCCGCCAGGCCACGCAGGCGTATCTGGAGGGCTTCCGGCGCGCGTACGAGACGAACCGGGCCCCGTTCTTCATCGGCAACCACTTCGAGGAGTGGAACGGCGGCATCTACATGGACGCCGTCGAGGAGACCCTCAAGCGGATCGCCGACAAGCCGGACGTCCGCCTGGTCTCCTTCCGGCAGTTCGTCGACTGGCTTGACGTCCAGGACCCCGCGATCCTGGCCAAGCTGCGCGGACTGGAGGTGGGGGAGCGGCCCCCGGGAGGCTGGTCCTCCTTCCTGCGGCCCGAGCGGCCTGCGACGTCCGGCGGCGCGCGTCCGGCGAAGTAGGGCAAGATCGACGGACGGACCCATTCGGCGCACGTATGAGGAGGCAGTCCCATGACCCGGCCCATCACCGCGGGAGTGGACGGATCACCCGAGAGCGCGGCCGCGGCCGCGTGGGCGGCGCGCGAGGCGGTGCGGCGCGATCTGCCGCTGCGCCTCGTGCACGTCGGGGAGCCCGCCCCCGAGGCCCTTGCGCTCGCCGCCGACGAGTCCGCGAGGACCCAGTGGGCGAACGATCTGCTGGCGGAGACCGAGCAGGAGATCGCCGACCGGCACCCGGGGCTCGCGGTCACCACCGACGTCCTCGACGACGGCGCGGCCCGGACCCTGACCGCCGTCGCCGCCGACGCGGAACTGCTCGCCCTCGGCTCGCGCGGCCACGGGCCGATCGTCGGCTTCCTGCTCGGTTCGGTCGGGCAGCAGGTCATCGCCGCCACCGAGCGGCCCGTCGTCCTGGTCCGCTCGGGGGACGAGGCGACCGCCGAGGCGGCCGGGCGTGACGTCGTCGTCGGGCAGGAGGGCGATGCCGAGGACAGCGCCGCCGCCCTGGAGTTCGCGTTCCGCACCGCGGCGGCGCGCGGCGCGACCGTACGGGCGGTGCGCGCGTGGAGCCTGCCGCCGGTGTTCGCCTACAGCCCCGCCTCGCTCGAACTCCTCGACGAGGCGGGCGGCTTGGAGCCGTACGAGAAGAAGGCGCTGGCCGCCGCCCTCGCCCCGCTGCGCGAGCGGTTCCCCGACGTGCCCGTCACCGAGCACGTCGAGATCGGCAGCGCGGGCCAGGTCCTGCTCTCCGTGGCGCCGCAGGCCCAGCTCCTGGTCGTCGGCCGCCGGGCCCGGCGCACCGCCGTCGGCGCCCGCATCGGCTCCGTCGCCCACGCGGTGCTGCACCACGCGCCGTGCCCGGTCGCGGTGATCCCGCACACCTGAGCCGTATCCGCCCAGGTCCGCTCAGGCGCGCAGGGCGACCACGGCTTCGTCCGTGTACGGCAGGAACGTCAGGGTCTGGTGGAAGTACAGCTCGATGCCGCTCGCGTCGTGCGCCGTGTAGCCGATCGCCAGGTCCTGGCCCAGGCGCAGCTCGAAGTCGCCGCCGCGGGTGGACAGGACGAACGCGCCGTTGAGGGCGGGTGCCCAGATCAGCTCGCCGTCCAGGATCCGCGCGAGGTGGTTCGCGATCGGGTAGCCGTGGTCGGAGGTCTCGCTGACCGCTGTGTACGCGTCCGCGCCGAGCAGCAGCGCGTACGGGCCGTCGACCCCGGCGAGCCGCAGGGCGGTCAGGGCGCGGCTGATGGTGTCGGGGTAGTCGCGGGGCTCGGCCGGCAGGCTCAGGACCGGGTTCGACGTCCGCTCGCGCAGGCCGTCGATGCCCGCCGCCGCGTACCCGTCGAAGATCGCCTGGTCCTCGGCGAACGCCATGGCCCGGGCCGCGTCCTTGACCGGCTGCCAGTCCGAGTCCCGGGCGCCGCGCTCCACGTCGTCGACCGCGTCCCGGCTCACCGTGAACGGCACCCGCAGCTCCACCAGCGGGTGCACGCCGCGCAGGCGCGCCGAGACGCCGGGCGCGGGCGGTGTGATGTCCGCGAGGTGGCCGGTGCCGACAGCCGCGAGTTCGGGCCCGTCGGGCCCGGTGACGTCGACGACGCGGCGGCCGGCGACATGGCGCTGGAACGTGCGGGACGCCTCCTCCTCGATCTCGGCCCAGGCCGCGGGCGTGATCGGCGCGAGTTCGCGGTGCAGGTTGGTGCTCGGCGTGGGGTTCGGGGCGATGCTCATGGTGCTCAGGCTCCTTTGAGGCTGCCGATGCCCAGCGAGCCGCCGCCGATGACGGCGGCGGCGCCGGCCGGTGCGGGGTCGGGCAGGTCGTCGAGGAAGTCGGCGCTCGGCACGTGGAAGAGGGATCCCGTGACCGCCGTGGAGAAGTCGAGGATGCGGTCGTGGTTGCCGGGCGGATCGCCGAGGAACATGTTGCGCAGCATCCGTTCGGTGACGTCCGGGGTGCGCGCGTAGCCGATGAAGTACGTGCCGAACTCGCCGCGCCCGAGGCTGCCGAACGGCATGTTCTCGCGCAGGATCTGCCGCTCGGTACCGTCCTCGTCGACGATCGTGTTCAGCGCGACGTGCGAGTTCGCGGGCTGCACGTCGTCGGGCAGCTCGACGTTCGCGGTCTTCGTGCGCCCGATGACCCGCTCCTGCTCGTCGCTGGTCAGCGCCTCCCAGGCGGCCATGTCGTGCAGGTACTTCTGCACGATCACATAGCTGGAGCCGCGGAAGTCGGGGTCCTCGTCGCCCACGTACACGGCGTCCGCGGCCGCCCGGCCCTCGGGGTTCTCGCTGCCGTCGACGAAGCCGAGCAGGTCGCGTTCGTCGAAGTACTTGAAGCCGTGCACCTCGTCCACGACGGTGACGGCCCCGCCGAGCCGGTCCATGATCAGCCGGGCCAGCTCGAAGCAGAGGTCCATGCGGCGGGCCCGCAGGTGGAAGAGGAGGTCGCCGGGGGTGGCCGGGGCCAGGTGCCGGGGCCCGGCGAGCGCCTGGAAGGGGTGCAGTGCGCGCGGCCTGGGGCCGGCGAAGAGGCGGTCCCACGCGGTCGAGCCGATCCCGGCGACGCACGTCAGCCCGTCGTCGGGGGAGCGGAAGGCGACGGAACGCCGCAGCGCGGACAGCTCCTCCAGCGTGTCCCGCACGGCGCTCTCACCGCCCGGCGCGACGGTGACCACGAGAAAGACCGCGGCCTTCGCGGGCGGGGTGAGTACGGACTGCGGCTCGACCACGAGTGCTCCCGTCGCGGAGGGCGGCGATTGATGGCCTTTGTCACGATATGGGCAGCCGCGGAGCGCGGCATGCGGGGCGGCCGAGGGTTCTGGTGCGGAGCATGGTTGGTTCGCTGTTAAACTATGAGATGAAGGCCTCGACCGTTCTCCCCCGTACGGTCGGGGCCTTCTTTGTGTCGTGATGCATGTCCCATGGGGACACGTGTCTCATTGGGACGCAAAAGAGTTACGGTGGGGGAGCGGGGGAACGAAGAGCGACGAAGGAGTCGAGCCATGAAGGCGCTTCAGTACCGGACCGTCGGAGCAGCACCCGAGGTCGTCACCGTCCCCGATCCGGAGCCCGGCCCCGGCCAGGTCCTGCTGAAGGTCACCGCCGCCGGTGTCTGTCACTCCGACATCGCCGTGATGAGCTGGCCCGCGGAAGGATTCCCCTACGAGCTCCCGCTCACCCTCGGCCACGAGGGCGTCGGCACGGTCGCCGCGCTCGGCGCCGGCGTGCGCGGTCTCAAGGAGGGCGACCCGGTCGCCGTGTACGGCCCCTGGGGCTGCGGTACCTGCGCCAACTGCGCGCAGGGCAAGGAGAACTACTGCCTGCGCGCCGGTGAGCTCGGCATCTTCCCGCCCGGACTGGGCGCGCCCGGCTCGATGGCCGAGTACATGATCGTCGACGACCCGCGCCACCTCGTCCCGATCGACGGCCTCGACCCCGTCGCCGCCGTACCGCTCACCGACGCGGGCCTCACCCCGTACCACGCGATCAAGCGCTCGCTGCCCAAGCTGGTGCCCGGCTCGACCGCCGTCGTCATCGGCACCGGCGGCCTCGGCCACGTGGCCATCCAGTTGCTTCGCGCCATGACCGCGGCGCGCGTCGTGGCCCTCGACGTCACCGAGGACAAGCTCGCCCTGGCCCGCACCGTCGGCGCCCACGAGGCGATCCTCTCCGACGCCGAGGCCGCCGCGAAGGTCCGCGAACTGACCGGCGGACGCGGCGCCGAGGCCGTCTTCGACTTCGTCGGCGTCCAGCCCACCGTCGAGACCGCGGGCGCCGTCGCCGCGGTGGAGGGCGATGTCACGATCGTCGGCATCGGCGGCGGCTCGCTGCCCGTGGGATTCGGCAGGACCGCCTTCGAGGTCAGCGTCACCGCGCCGTACTGGGGCAGCCGCGGCGAGCTCATCGAGGTCCTCGACCTCGCCCGGGCGGGCGCCGTCTCCGTGCACACCGAGACGTACTCGCTCGACGACGCCCCCAAGGCGTACGAGCGACTGCACGACGGCAAGATCAACGGCCGCGCGGTGATCCTCCCCAACGGCTGATTCACAGAGGTGGTTTTCGGCCACGGAATTGGTGCAGCGCTCAACTGACGGCGCGGAGTGGCCTGTTCCGTACGACGGGCGGTGCATAGCCTGAGGCGGACCGCCCGTCCGCCGTATCCAGGGAGTTCCATGTCCACCGCGCAGGCACCCGACATCCTTTCGCCGGAGTTCGCCGCGAACCCGTACCCCGCCTACCGTGCGATGCGGGAGTCCGCGCCCCTCATCTGGCACGAGGCGACGCAGAGTTGGATCATCTCGCGCTACGCCGATGTGGAACGCGTCTTCAAGGACAAGGAAGCGCAGTTCACCACCGACAACTACGACTGGCAGATCGAGCCGGTGCACGGCAAGACGATCCTGCAACTCAGCGGCAGGGAGCACGCCGTGCGCCGCGCGCTCGTCGCACCGGCCTTCCGCGGCAGCGACCTCCAGTCGAAGTTCCTGCCCGTCATCGAGGCCAACTCCCGTGAGCTGATAGACCAGTTCCGCACGACCGGGTCCGCCGACCTGGTCCGCGACTACGCCACCCGCTTCCCGGTCAACGTCATCGCCGACATGCTCGGCCTCGACAAGGCCGACCACGCCCGCTTCCACGGCTGGTACACCGCCGTCATCGCGTTCCTCGGCAACCTGGCCGGGGACCCCGAGGTCGCCGCAGCGGGGGAGCGCACCCGCGTCGAGTTCGCCGAATACATGATCCCGATCATCCAGGCCCGCCGCGAGAACCTCGGCGACGACCTGCTCTCCACCCTGTGCGCCGCCGAGGTCGACGGCGTGCGGATGAGCGACGAGGACATCAAGGCGTTCTGCAGCCTGCTCCTCGCGGCCGGCGGCGAGACCACCGACAAGGCCATCGCCAGCATCTTCGCCAACCTCCTGACGAACCCGGAGCAGTTGGCGGCCGTCCGCGAGGACCGCTCGCTGATTCCGCGGGCCTTCGCCGAGACGCTGCGCTTCACGCCGCCCGTCCACATGATCATGCGCCAGTCCGCGGTCGACGTGGAGGTCAGCGGCGGCACCATCCCGGCCGGGGCGACCGTCACCTGCCTCATCGGCTCCGCCAACCGCGACGAGCAGCGCTACAAGGACCCCGACCGCTTCGACCTCTTCCGCGACGACCTCACCACCACGACGGCGTTCTCGGCCGCCGCCGACCACCTCGCCTTCGCGCTCGGCCGGCACTTCTGCGTCGGCGCGCTGCTCGCCAAGGCCGAGGTGGAGACCGGTGTGAACCAGCTCCTGGACGCGATGCCCGACCTGCGGCTCGCCGACGGCTTCGACCCCGTCGAGCAGGGCGTGTTCACCCGCGGACCGCAGTCCCTGCCGGTGCGTTTCACCCCGGTCGCCCCCTGACGGGCCGCCGCGCGCAGGTGTACGATCCCCTTATGCATCGTTCTTCGTGTCTGAGCTGGTGGCGCCTCACTTAGAGGCGGCCACCACTCATGCACGTACAAGGGCCGTCCCCGGACGGCCCTTCGTGTTTCCCCGCTCCTTCCCGCGGAAGCCACGCCGTCCCGAGGACGCCCGTGACCCTCGGGAGAGACCATGAACAGCACCGACACCCTCGGCACCACCGCCGCGCAGGCCCGCAGCGCCGAACTGGAGCAGCTGATCCGCAAGGACCCCGGACAGTTCCGGGTGCTCACCGGCGACCGCCCCACCGGACGACTCCATCTCGGCCACTACTTCGGCACCCTGCACAACCGCGTCAGACTCCAGGACCTCGGCGTCGAGACGTTCGTCCTCATCCCCGACTACCAGGTGCTCACCGACCGCGACGTCGCCGAGAACCTCAAGGAGTACGTCGAAGAGCTCGTCCTCGACTACCTGGCCATCGGCATCGACCCGCAGCGGTCCACGGTCTTCACGCACAGCGCCGTACCCGCGCTCAACCAGCTGCTGCTGCCGTTCCTCAGCCTGGTCTCCGTCGCCGAACTCAACCGCAACCCCACGGTGAAGGACGAGATCGCCCACTCCCGCCAGGCCGCGGTCAGCGGGCTGATGCTCACCTACCCGGTCCACCAGGCCGCCGACATCCTCTCCGTCCAGGCCAACCTGGTCCCCGTCGGCCAGGACCAGCTGCCGCACCTGGAGATCACCCGCACCGTCGCGCGCCGCTTCAACGACCGCTACGGGCACGGCACGTCGGTCTTCCCGCAGCCAGAAGCGCTGCTGTCGCAGGCGCCGCTGCTGCTCGGCACCGACGGCACCAAGATGAGCAAGAGTCGCGGCAACTCCATCGCCCTGTCCGCCACCGCCGACGACACCGCGCGCCTGATCCGTGGCGCGAAGACCGACGCCGAACGCCGCATCACCTACGACCCGGCCGGCCGCCCCGAAGTCTCCTCGCTCGTGCTGCTGGCGGCGCTCTGCGAGGGCACCGACCCGCACACCGTCGCCGAGGAGACCGGCGACGGGGGCGGCGCCGCCCTCAAGAAGCGCGTCACCGAAGCCGTCAACACGTATCTCGCGCCGATCCGGGCCCGCCGCGCCGCCTTCGAGCGGGACCGCCAGGTCGTCAGGGACGTCCTGCGCGCGGGCAACGAGCGGGCGAACGCCCTCGCCGAGGCCACCCTCCAGGACGTCCGCACCGCCATGAACACCGACTACT
Source organism: Streptomyces sp. NPDC052225 (assembly GCF_040679615.1). Lineage (NCBI taxonomy): Bacteria > Bacillati > Actinomycetota > Actinomycetes > Kitasatosporales > Streptomycetaceae > Streptomyces > Streptomyces sp. NPDC052225. The sequence continues at coordinate 236,390 of NZ_JBFAVD010000006.1, forward strand.
GAAGAGCCCGCCGGGCACCGCTCCAGGTGCCCGGCGGCTCACTGCACCACGGGCGTGAAACTCACCGGCAGCGACGTCAGACCCCGCATCCAGATCGACGGCCGCCACGTCAGCTCCTCGGGCTCCACGGCCAGGACGAGATCGGGGAGGTGATCGAGGAGCGTCTCCACCGCCGTGCGCGCGATGACGTCGGCCAGCAGGGGAGCGGGATAGGGGCAGCGGTGCTCGCCGTTGCTGAACGACAGATGCGCCGCGTTCTCCGCGCCCACGTGCGAGTCCGGCCAGATCTGCGGGTCGGTGTTCGCCGCCGCGAGCCCCAGGACCAGACAGTCCCCGGCCCGGATCTGCCGGCCGCCGAGCTGGGTGTCGCGCACCGCCCAGCGGCCGATGAAGTTCTGCGTGGGCGTGTCCAGCCACAGCACCTCGTTGAGCGCCTCGCCCACGCTCAGGCGCCCGCCGGACACGTTCAGGGCGAACCGCTCGTCGGTCAGGAGCAGCCGCAGCGTGTTGCAGATCCAGTTCGCCGTCGGCTGCTGCGCCGCCGCGATCACCGAGATCAGGTCCTGCACGATCTCCTCGTCGGTCAGGCCCGCCGGGTCGAGGATCATCCGCGACGTCACGTCCGCGCCCGGTCGCTCCCGCTTCTCCTTGACCAGCCGCTGGATGCGCTCCCCGACCCGTACGTACGCGGCCACCGGATCGTCGCCCTCGGCGGCGTCCAGCGAGATCCGCAGATCGTCCACCAGATCCTGCGTGTCGGTGCCGCGCTGCGGCATCCCGCACATCTGGACCGCGGCCCGCATGGGCAGCGCGTGCGCGTACGAGGACATCAGCTCGGCCCGGCCGCTGCCCGCGAAGCCGGCGATCAGCCCGTCGGCGATCTGCGCGCAGTCCCGGGCCAGCTCGAACTGGTCGACCTGCTCCAGGGCATGGGTGATCACGCCGGCCCGGCGTTGGTGCTCGGCGCCCTCGGTGAACAGCACCGACGGCTGGTACCCGACGAACGGCAGCAGCGGCCAGTCCTCGGGGATGTGCTCCCACTGGTTCCAGCGCCGCGAGTCCCGCGCGAACAGCTCGTCGTGGGCCGTCACATAGGTCAGCTCGGAGTAGCCGAGCACCAGCCACGCGGGCACGTCCCCGTCGAGCAGCACCGGCGCCACCGGACCGTGCTCCGCGCGCAGCGCCCGGTACAGCTGCGACGGCGTCTGCTGGTACTCCAGGCCGCTGAGCGGGACCGCGCCCGCGTGTGCCGGGCAGGAAGGGGTCTGTTCCGTCACGGTGTCGTCTCCTGGGCCATGGCCCGTGCGTAGAGGTGGTCCACGAGGGTGATCAGCACGTCCTTGCCCGACGATCGGACGCGCGCGTCGCAGTCGACCATCGGCACGTGCGCGGGAAGCGCCAGCGCCTGGCGGATCTCGTCGAGGGAGTAACGCACCGGCTCGTCGTCGAACCGGTTGACCGCGACGACGAACGGCGTGCCGTGGTGCTCCAGGCGGTCGACCGCGTACCAGGAGTCGTCCATCCGCCGGGTGTCGACCAGGACGACCGCGCCGAGCGTCCCGGAGAACAGCCGGTCCCACAGGAACCAGAACCGCTCCTGGCCCGGCGCCCCGAACAGGTAGAGCACCATGTGCTCGTTGAGGCTGATGCGGCCGAAGTCGAAGGCGACCGTGGTCGTGGTCTTCGCCGCCACCCCGGCCGTCGAGTCGACACCCGCTCCGGCCTGCGTCATCACCTCTTCGGTGTTGAGCGGCCTGATCTCGCTCACGGAGCGGACCAGTGTGGTCTTGCCGACGCCGAATCCGCCGACCACGACGATCTTCAGGCCGGTGTCCGCGGCGGCGCCGAGCGGCGTGCGGCTCGCGGGCAGTTCAGAGGTTGCGGAGCCCATGGAGCACCTCCTTGAGAAGGGCGGAATCGGGGAGACCGGCGACGGCGGCGGCCGCGCGCGGATGGCGGGCGGTGACCTTGCCGGTCGCCAGCAGGTCGCCGAGCAGGATCCGGATCACGGTGATCGGCAGCTTCAGCTCCGCGGCGATCTCCACGACCGCCGTCGGACGCCGGCACAGCTCCAGGATCCGTACGTGCTCGGACTGCATCGCCGCGACCGGCTCGCACTCGGCGACGACCAGCGTCACCAGGTCGAACGAGCTGTCGTCGGCGCGGCTGCGGCCCCCCGTCACCGTGTAGAGCCGGTCCGGGGCGCCGGTGTCGACCGGCCGGCGCGTCACGAGGTGCCGCTCCCCGCGGCCCGGTCGCGCGGCGCGGCCCGCAGATGTTCGCCGATCTGCTCGACCAGCTCCGTCATCTGATGGCCGACCACACCCGGGTCGGCCTCCTCGGCGGCCACCACCGCGAGGTGCGCGCCGTCGCCCGCGTCCACGATGAACAGCAGGCCGCCGTGGAACTCGGTCATCGAGTGCCGGACGCCGCCGGTCCCGTCGCCGAACTCCACGGACGCGCCCTGGGCGAGGGCCTGGATGCCGGAGCAGATCGCCGCGAGCTGGTCGGCCTGGTCGAGGGTCAGGTGCTCGCTCCAGCACAGCTTGAGTCCGTCCCGGGACAGGACCAGGGCGTGCCGGGTGCCGGGGGTGCGTTCAAGCAGGCTCTCCAGGAGCCAGGTCAGGCTGGTGTCAGTCGTCTGCATGGCGGGGTCGGGCGGGGACGGGGTCCGGCGGGCGCCGGGTCGCCACCCGTGCCTCCAATCTCACGGTGTAGTGCGGGGGGTTGAGGGTCGTCGGGGCGGAGCGGGACTACTCGGCCGCTCCGTCCTGCTCGGCCGGTTCGCCGTCCTTGGCCTTGCGGGCGCGGTGGAAGGCGCCGAAGCGGGCGCCCGCGTCACGGGCCGGCTTCGCCTCGGGTTCGGGGGAGGGGGCGGGGCGGCCCCGGTCCTGTTCGGCGGCGGCCATGGTGCGCCCCGGCGGGCGTACCGGGAGCCCGTTCGGCGTCGCGGCGGCGGGCTGCGCGGGACGGGGCGCGGACCCTTCCTCGGCCGCGGCCCGCTCGTGCGTCTCGGCGGTGGCCCGCTCGTGCGTCTCCGCCGGAGCGGAGCGCGGGGCGACGACCGGGGCCACGGGTTCGCGCTGCTGGGCGAGGAGCTGGGGCGGCAGCAGGACGACGACGCCGGTGCCGCCGCGCGAGGACGGCCGGAAGTTCACGTCGATGCGGTACTTCGCGGCGAGCCGGCCCACCACGGCGAGCCCGAGCCGGGTGCCCTGGAGCGACGCGAGGTCCGTGACCTGCCCGGACACCGCCTCCTCGGCGCGCCGCATCGCCGCGTCGGCCATCTTCAGGCCGCTGTCCTCGACGGTCACGACGAGCCCGGCGGACCGTTCCTCGACGTAGACGTGGACCTCGTCGATGGGCGGCGAGAAGTTCGCGGCGTTGTCCATCAGCTCAGCCAGCAGATGCATCACGCCCTCGGCCGCGAATCCGGCGATCGCCGCGTTCGTCGCGCAGTGCAGCCGCACCCGCTGGTAGGCGGCGATCCGGCCGACGGCGCCGCGCAGCACGCTCTCCATCACGATCGGCCGGTTCCAGGCGCGGCTGGAGCGGCCGCCCATCAGGAGGGCCAACCGGTCGGTCATCAGGCCGAGTTGGGAGGTGGCGTGGTCCAGGCGCAGCAGATCGCCGAAGACCTCCTCACCGTGCCGCTCCTGCATGCCGCGCAGATCCGCCAGCATGCTCACCGACTTGGCCTGCACCCGGCTGAGCGCCTTCGCCGAGGCGGCCTGCGCGGCCGCGGCCCGCCGCTCGCTCAGGGCGAGTTCACGCAGCAGCGTCTCCGCGGGCAGCCGCAGCAGCGGGTTGTCGGGCCAGTCCAGCTCGGCGAGGACGGTGTCGGCGGACAGCCCCTCGCGCAGCCGCGCCACCGCCGTGGGGAACGTGTGGGCCGTGAGCCGGTCCAACTCGGCGCCCGCGCGCTCCAGTTCGCCGCGCGCGGCGTCCCGCTCCGCCGCGACCGCCGCCGTCTGCCGCAGCGACTCCTCGGCGAGCGCGGTGAACTCCTCCAGAATGCGCCGCAGTTGAGGATCGGACGGCGGCGTGGCCGGGGGAGCCGCGGCGTTGTGCGGATCCCTCACCTGCCGTACGAGAGCGGGCAGCATCCGGTGTGCCAGATCCGACGACTCCGCGCTCTGCTGCGCCAACTGGCCCCGGACGAGGGCGAGTTCCTCCCGCGAGCGCCGGGCGTCGCCCCGGGCGCGGCCGAGAAGCAGTGTCGCCGACACGACGGCCGCGGCCAGGCACGCCCACGCGACCAGGGCCGTCCACACCGCCCAGGTCCGGGCGGCCTCGGGGGCGAGGGCTGCGGCGCCACCGGCGACGGCGGCGGCCACCACGAGCACGGCGAGCGCCACGCCTAGGCCGGTGCGTCCCGCTCCGGCGGTCGCGTGCGGGCGGGGAGGAGCAGGCACTGACATTCCGCGGGTCCCTCGGTCCTTGAGTGCGGGGGTGACGAGCCGACCGGTCACGCCGACTGAGGGTCCGGGCAGCGGGCGCCGAAAAGGACGCTGATCTTCCGGACCGTACGGATGTTCATGCTAGTCATGCCGCGTGGCGGGACGGACGGACAAGCCGGGCAGACTGCCCCGCCGCCGACTTCGTCGTGAACTCGCCGCTCCTGGAAGGGGCCGTGATATTCGACGAGTGAGCGCTGAATGCTGAGGTCCACCCGCCGAAGGTGCACGTGCGAGCCCTGCCGACGCCCCGGATCCCCGGTCGCCGAGCGCTCTCAACTCCCTGCGGACGGATGGGTTTCAGCCAACGTCGGCCGCCCCGGAGGCTCTGCCGAAACTTCTTCGGAACTCGGGTGCATGCCCCGGCCGATCCCGGGCAGCAGCACAGAGAGACAGCTCAAGCAGCCCACCCCCCCCGGGCGCTCGAGCCTGTGGCCCCGTCGCTTCCTCTCCCCCCTGCGAAGCGACGGGGCCGTTTCACCGGCGCGCCTCAGGCCCCGAGGACCAGGGTCCGGATCGCGAGCGCGGCCGCCCCGCGCGCCCAGGCGTGGAAGTCGCTGGGCAGGGTGTCGAGCACGACCGGTTCGGTGTCCGGGTGGCGGCGCGCGCGGATCGTGGCGGCCACCGTGTCGCCCGCCACGTCCATCAGGCCCACACCCTCCCCGGCCAGCAGGATCTTCTGCGGCAGCGCCAGGTCGGCGATCTGCGCCACCATCAGGCCGAGAGCCCGGGCCGCCTCGCCGACCACACGGGACGCCGCCGGCTCCCCGTCCGCCGCGGCGGCCAGAAGCCGTGCGTAGGACACCGGTTCTCCGGTCGCCGCCCCCACCTGGCGGCACATGCTGGGAATGGTCAACAGGGCGGCGGCGCTGCCCCGTTCACCCTCCGGCGTCAGCGGGCCGGCCGGGTCCACGATCCAGCGCCGGCCGATCCCGCCGCCGCCGTCCCGAGTACGTACCGGACGGCCCCCGATGACGAGCGCGTAGCCGATGCCCGCCCCGATCGTCAGGAGCGCGAACCGGTCGAGGCCGCGGCCCGCGCCGAACCAGGCCTCCGCCTCCGCCAGCGCCGTCACGTCGTTGTCGACGACGACCGGCAGCCCCGTCCGTTCCCGTACGAGAGGGGTCAGCGGCACCCCGCTCCACCCCAGGAACGCGTTGTCGACGACGACGCCCCCCTCGCGCACCGGACCCGCCACCCCCACCCCGACCCCGGCGATCCGCGGGAACTCCTGCCTGAACCGGCCGACGAGATCACCCAGTTGATCCGCGACCCGCTCCGGCTCGGGGTTGCCCAGCGGCACCGACCGCCGCGCCACGACCTCGCTGCGCAGCGTCGTCACGACGCCGTAGACCGTGTCCGCCGTCACCTTGAACCCGGCGAAGTGCCGCGACCCCGCGACGACATCGAGCGGCAGCGACGGCCTGCCCTGCCCGGCCCCGGCCCGCGCCGGCTCCTCGACGAGCACCCCGGCGGCGATCAGCGGTTTCGTCAGCCGCGTGAGACTGCCCGCCGACAGGCCGAGCCGCCGCGCCAGCGCGCTGCGGGACAGCGGCCCATGGCTGAGGACCTCGATCGCCACCGCCCGTTCCCTCGCGCTCAAGGCCGGCCAGCTGTCCACGTCACGTGTGCTCATACCGACGAGGATTGTTCCGCGACGAAAGCAACGTCAAGAGGTGAGCGGGGAGTTCACGGCAGTGAGCGACACCGTGCGGCCCTCTTGACGACGACTTCCTTCCGGGCCAAAAGTAATCCAGGTCGGAACCAACCTGAAGGGATCCGCCCGTGACGTTCTCCCTCGGCATCGTCGGCGCCGGCCAGTTCGCCGGACAGTTCGCGAAGCTCTTCCGTGCCCACCCCGGCGTCGGCGACCTGTACGCGACCGACCTGATCCCCGACCGGGCCCGTGACCTGGTCGCCGCCGAGCGCCTGACCGCGACCTTCGACTCGTACGACGCCATGCTGCGCTCCCCGGACGTCGCCGCCGTGGCGATCTTCACTCAGCGCTGGACGCACGGCCCGCTCGTCGTCCAGGCCCTGCGCGCGGGCAAGCACGTCTACTCCGCCGTCCCGATGGCGATCACCGAGGAGGAGATCGCGGCGATCATCGACGCCGTACGGGAGACCGGACTGACGTACATGATGGGCGAGACCAGCCAGTACAACCCGGCCACCGTGCACGCTCGCGACCGGATCGCCGACGGTGCCTTCGGACGGCTCTTCTACGCCGAGGGCGACTACGTCCACGACATGGACCTCGGCTTCTACGAGGCGTACCAGTACAGCGGCGGCGCCGACTGGAAGGCCACCGCCAGCTATCCGCCGCTGCTCTACCCGACGCACTCGGTCGGCGGTGTGCTCGGTGCCTGGGACACCCACGCGGTGAGCGTCTCCGCGATCGGCGTGGCCGACGAGCGGGGGGACGGCGTCTTCGACAAGGACGTCAGCCAGTTCGGCAACGACCTGTCGAACGCGACGGCGCTCTTCGAGGTCGCGGGCGGTGGCTCGTTCCGTACCAACGAGTTCCGCCGCGTCGGCTACCCCTCCCACATCCGCGAGTCCCGGTTCCGGTTCTTCGGCACCGACGCCAGCATGGAGCAGCTCGCCACGGTCAGCTTCTGGCAGGACAAGAAGGGGGTCACGGACATCACCGAGCTGCTCCAACCCAGGCCCACCCTGGCGCCCGACGACCCTTCCCTGGAGAAGATCGCGCCCGCGCTGCGCGCCGCCTTCACCTCGGGCTCCGCCCCCGTCCACGACCGCACCCGGCTGCCCCGCGTCTTCGACCACCTGCCGAACGGGCACGAGGGCAGCCACCACTTCCTGGTCGACGACTTCGTCACCGCCGTCACCACGGGCACGCACGCCCCGGTCAACGCCTGGGTCGCCGCCCGCTACACCCTGCCCGGCATCGTCGCCCACCGCTCGGCCCTGCGCGACGGCGAGCGCCTGCCGATCCCCGACTTCGGGAACCCGCCGGCCTAGCCCTGCCCGTCTAGCCCTGGTGGAAGTGCTGCCGCCCCGGCTCGCCCTGCGGGGCGGCGGCGGCCTGTGCCAGCAGACCGTCGGCCTGCTCCCTGGGCAGCTTCTGCTCGGTGCCGCAGAACGTGCACTGCGTACGGAACCGCGTCGACACCGGGAACAGCGGCACGAAGAACAGCGTGAACTTCGTGACGTACTTGCGCAGCGTGTGGGCGGCGGGGTTGCCGCAGCCGCCGCAGACGAGCGTGAGTATCGCGAGCTGATACACGTAGCCCCGCGTACCGAAGATGATCATTGGTGGTCCCTCCCGGTCGACGGCCACCGTCGAGCGTCCGTGGCCCGCGACCATCGTAGACAGCGACCTCTTGAGAGCCGGATGTGATCACGGAGCGAATGGTCGCGACTACGAGGTGTCGCGAGAAGGCCGTTCTGGCGGGCCGAATCGGCATTCCGGGCTCCGTGATGAAAGGATTGCGGCATGGCAATCAAGACCTACTTCGACATCACGATCAACGACGAGCCCGCCGGGCGGATCACGTTCAACCTCTTCGACGACGTCGTCCCGAAGACCGCGGAGAACTTCCGCGCGCTGTGCACCGGCGAGAAGGGCTTCGGCTACGCCGGCTCCTCCTTCCACCGCGTGATCCCGGACTTCATGCTCCAGGGCGGCGACTTCACCGCCGGCAACGGCACGGGCGGCAAGAGCATCTACGGCGAGAAGTTCGCCGACGAGAACTTCCAGCTCAAGCACACCAAGCCGGGCCTGCTCTCGATGGCCAACGCCGGCCCGAACACCAACGGCTCGCAGTTCTTCATCACCACCATCGTCACCGACTGGCTGGACGGCAAGCACGTCGTCTTCGGCGAGGTCGAGGACGGCATGGACCTCGTGAAGAAGATCGAGTCCCTCGGCTCGCGCAGCGGCGCGACCTCCGCGAAGATCACGATCGCCGAGTCCGGCCAGCTCTGATCCTCCACAGCTGACGCACGGCACGGAGCCCGGCCCCGCCACGACGGCGGGGCCCGGCTCCGTCCGTATGTCCATGTGCGCCGACTCCAACTCCACGGCGCCGCCCCCGGGTTAAGGTCTCCGTCACCGGACCAGTGATCCAACTCACCGTTCCCACAACCCGGGAGGCATCCGTGCGCCTGCGCACCGTACCCACGCTGCTCCTGTCCGCCGCCCTCACGGCCGGAGCCCTCGCCGCCACCGCGGCACCGGCGGCCGCCGCGACCACCGCCCAGGCCTCCTTCGAGGACCAGCTGCGCGCGATACCCGGTGTCACCGTCACCGGTGTCAGCGACAAGGAGGGCCACCCCCTCTACGCCTTGTCGATCACGCAGCCGATCGACCACACGAAGCCCCGACTGGGCACGTTCCAGCAGCGGTTCACGCTCTGGCACAAGTCGACGGCGAAGCCCGTCGTCGTCTACACCGGCGGCTACGGCCTGTCCTCCTCGACGCGCGAGCCCACCACGATCCTCGACGCGGGCCAGCTCAGCATCGAGCACCGCTTCTTCGGGCCCTCCGTCCCGGCCGGCGGCACCCCGTGGGCGAAGATGACGGTCCAGCAGGAGGCCGCCGACGAGCACGCCATCGTGCAGGCGATCAGACCCCTGTACGAGAAGTCCTCCAAGTGGCTCGCGACCGGCGGCAGCAAGGGCGGCATGACGGCCACCTACCACTACCGCTTCTACCCGAAGGACTACGACGGCGTCGTCGCCTACGTCGCCCCGAACGACGCGAACAACGACGACGACAGCACGTACGAGCGCTTCTTCGAGAACGTCGGCACCCCGGAGTGCCGGGAAGCGCTCGCCGCCGTCCAGCGCGAGATGCTCGCGCGCCGCGACACCCTGCTGCCCAAGTTCGAGCAGACCGCGAAGGACGAGGGCTACACCTTCACCAACACGCTCGGCACCACCGACCGTGCCTACGAGTTCGCCGTCCTGGACCAGGTGTGGAACTTCTGGCAGTCGGGCACGTACAGCGACTGCCCGACCGTCCCGGACGCCAAGACCGTCTCCGACGACGAGCTGTACACGTGGTCCCTCGGCCACGGCCTGTCGATCTACGAGGACTCGACGCTCGGCGCCAACAGCAGCGGCCCCTACTACCGTCAGGCCGCGGCCCAACTCGGCTGGGCCGACCTGAAGTTCAAGAACCTCAAGGGCGTGCGCCACTACCCGGACATCTACCAGCCGAACTCGGTGCTCCCGGCCGACATGCGCACCACCTACGACGGCACCGTCATCAAGGGCGTCGACAAGTGGGTGCGCACCGAGTCGCAGCGCATGCTGTTCGTGTACGGGCAGAACGACCCGTGGAGCGCCGAGCAGTTCACGCCGAGCAAGCGCGACTCGTACAAGTACGTCGTGCCGAACTCCAACCACGGCGCCCGGATATCCGCGCTGCCCACCGACCAGAAGGACGCCGCGACGGCGACGATCAAGCGGTGGGCCGGTCAGTAGGTCCGGCCATCAGCGGTCTGCGGTCTGCGGTCTGCGGTCTGCGGTCAGCCGAAGCGTTCGATGCGGATCCGGTCCACCGGCTGACCGAGGCCGACGAGCAGCTGGGAGGCGTGCTCCGCGAAGGAGTTGGAGCCGCAGACGTACGCCTCCCATTGCGGCGCGCCGTCCGTGAAGCACGGCGCCAGATGGTCCGCGGCCAGGCGCCGGCGCTCGCCCTCGCGGGTGAGCACCGGCGTCGTCTCGGCCGCGTACTCGTCGGCGTAGATCAGCTCCGCGCGGGTGCGCGCCGACACGAACAGGCGCAGGGGCGTGGCGAGTTCCAGGCGGCGGTGGTGGCGCAGCATCGACATCAGCGGGACGACGCCGGAGCCCGCACCGATCAGCAGCGCCGGGCGGTCGCCCGGCCACGCGAAGAAGCCGCTGTTGGGGCCGCGGACCTCCACCTCGTCACCGACCCGCGCCACCGTGTGCAGGTAGCCGGAGACCTCGCCGCCCTCGACGTGGTCGAGGGTCAGCTCGATGTGCCCGGAGTCGTCGGGCGCCGAGGCGAGCGAGTAGTGCCGCTGCGCCGTGTACCCGTCCTCGGCGGTCAGCCGCAGCATCAGGTGCTGCCCCGGCAGATGCCCCTGCCAGCCGGGCACCGCGAAGCGGAACGTGGACACCTGCGGCGTCTCACGGCGGATCTCGGTGAGCACGGCGCGCTGCCAGGTCGTCGCGGTCTGGTTGCTCACGGCGATCCGGCCGGGCACGGCGAACCGGGTCGGGGGCGTGAAGGCGGGGGCCTGGGCCGTCATGTTCTCGCTCGTCTCAGTCACCGGCGTAACGCTGCTCTTCCCACGGGTTGCCCCGCGCGTGGTACCCGTTCTGCTCCCAGAACCCGGGCTCGTCATGGTCGAGCAGACGCAGACCCGCGAGCCACTTGGCGCTCTTCCAGAAGTACAGATGCGGCACCAACAGGCGGGCGGGGCCGCCGTGTTCGGCGGGCAGCGGCTCGTCCCCGTAGGTGAACGCGACCCACGCCTTGCCGCCCGTCACGTCGGCGAGCGGCAGATTCGTCGTGTACCCGGTGTGCGCGTACGCGACGACGTGGGTGGCCGCCGGATCCGGACGCACGGCGTCGAGGAGCACGTCGAGCGAGACCCCGCCGAAGCGCACCCCGAACTTCGACCAGCTCGTCACGCAGTGGATGTCGCCGTGATACGCGGAGGTGGGCAGCGCCTGCATCTCGTCCCAGGTCCAGGTGCGCTCCTCGGCGACCAGCCCGTCGATCCGCAGCGTCCACTCGCGCGGCTCGATCCGGGGCGTCACCTCCGCGGACAGGACGGGCCAGTCGTCGCCCGCGTCGTACTGGCCGGGCGGCAGCCCGGGGTTGTGCACACGGGGGCGGCCGACGAAGCCGCGGGTGGGGTGGCCGGTCATGCGGAGGTCTCCAGGAGCGAGAGGCGGCGCCCTGGTCGAGCGTCGTGGGTGCGCGGGCGCGCACGGAGAACCATGCCATTCATGAGGGATTTCCGCACGTCGCAGCCCTATGAGCGGGGGCCTGCCGGCACCCCGAGGGGCCGTGCGAGGCCGGTGACGCCCTCGTCGAGCCGCTGGAGGTGACGAAGGACACGGAACGTCACCGTGTTCGCGGCCGGGACGCCCAGGCCGTCGGTCTCCAGCATCGCCGCGATGCTCGCGCCCGCCTCGACGGCGGCCGTCGTCTGCTCGTCCTTGACGTGCGCGACGAGCACCTCGATGTTGTGGTCGATGCGCCGCGCGGCGCGCGCGAGCCGTGGATCCGCCCCGACCCGCTTGCTGTACGGCACGAGCTCGGCGGTCGCCGCCAGCGAGCGGGCGTGGTACGCCGACGTCTCCAGGAGCGCCACCAGATAGCGGGCGGTCTGGCGGCGCCCGCGCAGCGGCGTGATCGGATGCGTCAACGGCTGGGTGGACGCCCGCAGTTCGTCGAGGGCGGTGTCCAGGTCGCGGGCCTTGTCGAGGAGGTCGACGGCGGGGCCACCGCTGAGCTGTTCCACCGCGCCCGCGACCACGTCGCCGAGCCGCTCCAGGACGGTGGCGAGCTGCTCGTCGGTGTGCCGGTCGGTGCGTACGGGCAGCACGAGCATCGCCGCGATGATGCCGCAGGCCGCGCCGAGCGCGGTCTCCTCGATGCGCAGCACGAGGACGTCGAAGCTGTAGGTGTTCAGGAGCGTGTACAGCAGGCCCAGCATCGCCGTCACGAAGAACGACATCAGCGCGTACGACAGGGGAGCGGTGAAGAACATCGCGAAGACGCAGACCAGGACCAGGACGAACGCGATCCACGTGTGGTTGCCCACGGCGCCGGCCAGCGCCACACCGGCGACGACTCCGAGCACCGTGCCGAGGAGCCGCCGGTAGCCCTTGACGACGATCTCGCCGGTGGACGCCGTGTTGAGGAAGACGACCCAGCACGTGAGCACCGCCCAGTACCAGCGCTGGCTGGAGAGGAACTCGCCGCCGACGATGGCGAGCGCCGAGCCGACGGCGACCTGGAACGCGGCCCGGGTGGTGGGCCGCTGAAGCCCGGCGGGTTCCTCGGGCTCCGCCTCGGAGCTGGTGATCGACACGTCCTCCGCGTCGAACTCCTCGCGTGAGCGGGTCGTGGCGGGGGAGTCGTCGGACTCGTCCTGCGGCCCGTCGAGCGCGAGCCGCAGACCGAGGACCGCGCGGGCCGCCTCACCGATGCCGCGGAACACGTCCTGCACGGCGAGGGTGGCGCCCGGCGGTATGCACTCCTCGTCGCGGTAGCCGAGCAGCCGGTTGCGGATCTGGGCGACGGCCGTGCCCCGGTTGGCCTCGGCGGGGCGCGCCACCATCAGGTGCAGGGAGCCGAGGTCGCGGCGGAGCGTCGCGGTCGCCTCGTCCTCGCGCGGCAGCAGCCGCCCGGTGGCCGGGACCGGCGCGTTCGGCAGGTGCAGGGTCAGGGTGTCGGCGCGCTCGGCGCTGCGGGCGGTCAGGAGCAGCATGCCCAGGCGCTCGGCGGCGACCTCCGCGTCGGCGACACGGCGCTGGATGAGCGCGGCGGTGGCCTCGTCACGGGTGCCGTCCTCCAGGCGCCCCTGGATCATCAGCGCCGCCTCGTGCAGCCGCGCCGTGTGCCGGCGCAGATCGTCGAGGACGTCGTCGAGCTCCTGCGGCGCGGCGTCGAGCAGGCGCGTCTGCGCGGTCACCAGCTGGGCGAGCCGCGCCCGGAACGCCTCCCGCAGCCGGCCGAGGACGCGCTGCGGCGTCTCCGGCACCAGTGCGAACCTGGCCACCGCGCCGCACGCGAAGGCGATCGCCAGCGTGCCGTACAGACGCGGCAGCCCGTCGACCGTGGCGTTCACGAACAGCGACACGAAGTAGACCTGGAAACCGATCAGGCCGAGCGCCGTGCCCCGGTCGCCGAACCTGCGGCTGTAGACCGCGCCGAAGATCAGCGCGACGAAGAACAGGTCACCGGCGACGACCCTGCTGTGCAGCAGCGCGCCGAGCGACACCGCAGCGAGCGCCACCGGCAGCCCGAGCGCGAGGGTCACGGCCTGCCCGCGCACCGTCTTCTCGCGAATCGCGAACGTGCCGACCATCGCGGTCATCGCGCCCGCGACCATGTACGTCACGTCGGTGCCGAGCAGCGCGAGCACGGCGAGGGTCAGGCCGATCGCGGTGACGGTGCGCAATCCGGCCATCAGGCGCAGCAGCCCCGGGTCGGAGGCCACGAAGCGGTCCCAGGTCGCGGTCAGGGTCGGCGTCCGCGGTCGCGCCACCAGTGTCACTCCAAGATCGATCCGGCGTTCGTGCTCCCGAGCATACGAGGAGGTGAACGCGGTCCCGCAGGGCGCATGGCTCACCCTTCGCCGGCGCTGACGGCCTGTCGCGACATGAGGCCATTCGGTCGGACTCGGCCGGGCGCCTCGCGCGTACGCCCGCCGTCCGGCCGGGGCCCCGCACGATGGTCCGATGATCGACGTAGTGGTGCTCCTGTGCGGAGTGATCGGTGTGGCCCTGCTGACGGAAGCCGCATGGACGATGCGGCGCAGCGTGCAGGAAGGGGGTGACACGACCGCGGTGGTGGCGAAGGCCGTCCATATCGCGATGGCCGCCTCACTGTGCGGGGCGCTCGGCCTCACCGCGATCCTGATCTTCGCCGTGGGGCACTGACTACTCGCTCGGCACTGCTTTGAGTACGGCCGCCACGAGCGGCCCCGACGACTCGCCGCCCCGGCCGCCGCGCTGCATCACGGCGGCCGCGGCCAGGTCGCCGTGCCAGGCCGCGAACCAGCCGTTGGGCTCTTTCTGCCCGATGACCTCGGCGGAGCCGGTCTTCGCCCCGATGTCCCCGGTGAGCCCCGCCATGGAACCGGCGGCGGAACCGGCCGTCGCCGTCGTGTGCAGCAGATCCCGCAACTGCCGGTGCGCGGCCGGGTCGAGCGTCCGCGACGCCGTCGCGAGCGTGCGGTGCCCGATCGACGGCGCCACCAGGTACGGCTGCCGGAACGTGCCCGTCCGAGCCGTCGACACCACCGACGCCATGGTCAGCGGGTTCATCCGGACCTCGCCCTGCCCGATCATCGAGGCGGCCTTCGACGCGGCGTGCTCCACGGGCACCGCGCCGTCGAACGCGTCGACGCCGACCGACCAGTGCTCCCCGATCCCGAACACCTCCCGGGCCTGGCGCGCCAGTGCGTCGTCGGCGAGCTTGCCCGCCTGCGTGATGAAGGCGGTGTTGCAGGACGCGGCGAAGCTCGTACGGAACGTGCCGCCGGCGATGTCGAAGTCGTCGACGTTGTGGAACTGCCAGCCGCCGTACGAGGCCGTCTTCGGGCAGGGGTGCGGCTTGTCCGGGTCGGCGATGTGCTTCTCAAGGAGCAGCGACGCCGTGATCATCTTCATGGTGGAGCCGGGCGCGAGCCGCCCTTCGAGCGCGATGTTCGGGCCGCCCGTCCGGGAGTTGGCGACGGCGAGGATCTCGCCGGTCGACGGCTTGAGCACGACCAGGGACGCGTCGGTGCGCCTGGCCACCTCCCGCTCGGCCGCCGCCTGCACCCGGGCGTCGAGCGTCGTCCGCAGCCGGCCCGGCGCACCTTCGGGAACGGTGAGGAGGACCTTGCCCGCCGGAGGCGCCGCGTCCGAGCTCGCCCGACCGTCCGGCACCACCCGCAGTTCGAGCCCGGGCCTGCCGCCCGCCGTCTTCCCGTACGAGCGGCGCAGCCCCTCCACGACGGGCTTGAGCGAGGGGAACGTCTCGGTGTCGAGCGCCCGCCCGCTCCGGTCCGCCGCGCGCAGCGGCGCGGCGCCCGTCTCCCGCGTCTCGAGCCGCTTGCCCGCGGTCAACTGGGGGTGCGGCACGGACGGTTCCCAGCGCACCACCGGCTCACCGTCCCCGGCGCGCCGCACGACGGTCAGCGCGGTGTCGTACGTGAGCGGGGCCCGCGCCCCGTCGTACGCGAACTCCGCGCCGACCCCGACCGGCACCCGCGTGCCCTGCGCCGCCCCGGGCGTCAGCCGCTTCGGTACGAGGTGGGCCCGGTCCCGGTAGGCACGCAGCGCGGCGCCGGCCGACGCCGCGTCCGAGGTCCGGCGCGCCGCCCCGTCCGTGTCGCCCTCGGCCCACGCGTCGAGGAACCCGTCGGCGGCCGACCTGACCTCCGCCGCGGACAGCGGGCCGGTGCGCGGCTCGTCCCGGCCGCCGAACACCGCCCAGGCGCCGGCGCCGATCCCCACCAGCGCGAGCGACGCGGCGCCCACGATCCAGGCGGGCCGTCTGCCGGACGCACCCGCCCGAGGTGATCCGGTGGTGTCCTGCCGCTCGCCGCCCACGGGGCCTCCGCCCTGCCGCACCTGATACCGACGCCTCACCGTAGGGCGGTGAGCGGTGCCGCTTCCTGTCGGAGTGCGCCGTTCAGGGGCGCGCTCGCCGCGCGGCGCGCCGCCGCAGCCACCACGCGCAGCCGCCGGTCACACACGCGACCCCGGCGAGCAGCAGGCCCAGGTCGAGGGGGTAGTCAAGCG
This sequence comes from Streptomyces sp. NPDC052225, assembly GCF_040679615.1. Classification (NCBI taxonomy): domain Bacteria; kingdom Bacillati; phylum Actinomycetota; class Actinomycetes; order Kitasatosporales; family Streptomycetaceae; genus Streptomyces; species Streptomyces sp. NPDC052225. The sequence continues at coordinate 252,316 of NZ_JBFAVD010000006.1, forward strand.
GCAGCACCGAGGGGTTGCGCGGCCGACCCGGGCGCAGCACGACCGGCACCGCCACCAGGATCAGGCAGCCCGCCGTGATCAGCCCGGCGCGCAGCGCACCGCGGGCCCGCCCGCCGCCGATGAGCAGGCCGACCGCCATGACGAACGGAACGAGCAGCCCGTCGTGCACGACCACCGCGCCGACCAGCCACACGGCGACCTCGGCAGGCGTCCCCGCCCGCGTCCCGGACCACAGCTCCGACACGCCGATCGCCGCGACACCCACGCCCACGGCCCCAAGTGCCCAACGGAATACAAGGGTTCGGCTCATGCGTCGAGCACCTCCAGCCGGGACACCCATTTCGTCTGGAGCACACCGGGCCGGTTCGGCGCGATGATGCGCGCCGGGAAACCGTGGTCCAGGGAGAGGACCTCCCGGTTCAGCCGCAGCGCGAGGAGCGTGAGGTCGTCGCGGCTGTACGGCCGGTCCATCTCCGTCACGCGGTACGCCCCGCCGCGCTGCAACGACACCACCCGCAGCCGCGCACCGTCCGGCACCCCCGCCCGCGCCAGCAGGTCACGGACCCGTACGCCCTCCCAGTGCGCGGTCTTCGACCAGCCCTCCACGCACGCGATCGGCAGCGTCGCCGTGTGGTGCGGCAGGGCGCGCAGCTCCGCGAGGCTGAGGGAGTACGGCCGGGGCCCGGTCACCGTCAGCCGCCAGTCGGCGAGGTCGTCGCGCCGCACCCGCGCCGCCCGCGCCGTGCGGTTCACCGGCAGCCCCTGCGGGCCGTGGTCGGGGTGGCGGGGCGCCAGCAGGGTGAGGTTCTTCAGCGGGGTGACCGACTGCCCCGCGGTGACGGCGGTGACGGTGCCGACCGCCAGACCGACCCCGATGAGCAGCGAGCGCCTGTCGGGCCCGTCGGGGGACGGGGTCCGCGCGGCGCGCCAGTGCTCGGCCACCAGCGGGGCCTTGACCGCGAGATGCAGCAGCAGCGACCCCACGACGACCCAGGCGAGGGCCCAGTGCACGGACCGGAACGAGAACGGCCACGGATACCACTGCGCCGTGTTCAGCAGACCCATGGACACCTCGAGCAACGTCGCGGCCACGAGCACCCCGATCGACAGGCGCTCCAGGGCGTGCGCGACGGACCGCACCGGCGGCCACGCGAGCAGCCGTGGATACACCGTCCACAACTTGGCGAGCAGCAGCGGGATCGCGGCGATCCCGCTGATCACGTGGGCGCCCTGCGTGACCCGGTACCCCCACACCGGCCGCGTCGGCACCCGCGCCGAGAGCCAGCCGGGCGGCTCCTGGAGGTAGTGACTGACCAGACCGGTCGTGAAGCAGACGAGGATCGCGACGCCGAGCAGCCGGCCGATGACGGTGGCCGTGCGCGGATCGTGCAGCGGCGCCCGGATGACGGGCGGCCGGAGGCGGAGGTTCATGGCTCCATCCGACCGCTCCGCATGCCGGTTTCCCAGCTTTCGCGGCATTACGGAAGTCTGACGCGTCGTCGATGTTCCCCGTCTGGGGGATGCCCCCCACGCCGTCCGGCGGGTCTGCCGGATGGTCCGACCGGCCCCCGCCCGGCGAACCTTGGGCCATGGACGATCACGCGAAGACCTCATCCGCGCCGCCGACCCGCCGCCGCGTCCTCACCGTGGGCGCGGCCCTGCTGACCCTGCCCGCGACACCGGCCCTCGCCGCGCCCCGGGACCGGGCCGCCGACCGTGTACGTCTGCGGCTGCTTGCCCCGACCGGTCCGTACCCGGTCGGCACGACGACACTGCGCCTGGTGGACGACGCCCGTCGCGACCCGTGGACGGCGGGCCCCGTACGGGAGTTGGTGGTCGACGTCCGCTACCCGGCCGCCGCCGTCGCCGGGCACCGGCGCGCACCGCAGATGACGGCGGGCGAGGCCGCGGGCTTCGACCGGCTGAACAACTTCGCGGGCCTGCCCGCCGGCCGCGTCGACTGGGCGGCCACCCGCACCCACGCCCACACCGGCGCGCCCCTCGACCGCCGCGCGCCGCACCCGGTCGTCCTGTACTCGCCGGGCGTGCTCGACCCGCGCACCCTCGGCACGACCCTGACGGACGAACTCGCCTCGCACGGCTACGTGGTGATCGCCGTCGACCATCCCTACGACGTCTCCGCCGTCGAGTTCCCGGACGGCCGCGTCGCGACGAGCCGGCTGCCGCAGGAGTTCGCCGTGGCCCAGGACAAGGGGCCCGCCGCGGTGACCGCGCTGCTGAGGAAAACCGCCGACGTCCGGGTCGCCGACACCCGCTTCGTCCTCGACGTCCTCGACCGGGCCTTCGGCCGCGGCCGGCTGCGCCGCGCGCCGGTCGGCATGTTCGGCCAGTCCGCGGGCGGCTTCACCGCGCTCCAGGCCCAGCACGACGACCGGCGGATCGCCGCGTCCGCCGACCTCGACGGCGTCCTCGCGTACGTACAGGACGACCACGACGAGGGCGGCCTGTCCACCGTCGCCGCCGACGGCACGGACCGGCCGGTCCTGCTCTTCGGCAGCGACGGCAACGACCGTACGAACGTGCCCTCATGGCGCGAACTGTGGCGGCACAGCACCGGATGGCGCCGCGACCTCACCCTGGAAGGCGGCGCGCACGCGACGTTCACCGATGCCGCGAGCCTGCTCCCGCAGGTCGCCGCCCGCCTCGGCCTGCCCCGCGAGACGCTCACCGACTGGGTCGGCACCGTGCCGCCCGCCCGGGCCGTCGCCGCCCAACGCGCCTTCCTGACCGCCTTCTTCGACCGCCACCTGCGCGGCGCCGACCGGCCCCTCCTCGATGCGCCCTCGTCGCGGTTCCCCGAGGTGGACTTCACGTAGCGGGCGACCGTCACAGTGATCCGGTAGCCTCGGACCACCGCGCCCCAGGGCGTGGTGAAGGGGCGTCAGGAAGCGGATCGGGAGGCCCGGGTGCCGGAGCGCAACATCGAGTTCGGCAAGCTCGGCGCACGGGGTGTCAAAGGCCACGAGGCCGTCGCCCGACAGCTCGACCGGCTCGCCGGCTTCGTCGTCACCCCCGTCACCGCGCGCCGCGGACTCCTCGCCCGGCTGCACTATCTGACCCGCAGCGACCACGCCCGCGCCGCCGCGCGCAGCGCAGGACTGACCGTCACCGACCGCACCCTGAAGGCCTGGCTCGACGGCACGCGCCGGCCCTCGGTGAAGAACCTCGCGCGCATCGAGCAGGCCTACCGCACGGTCCGCCGCCGGAACGTGGCCCGCCACCTGCTGGCCCGCCTCAACCGCGCGGGCCGCGGCACCCGCGTCGAGATCCACCCCCTCAACCAGTCCCAGGTGCCGAGGCCCCACCAGCGCGTGGTGGAGTTCCGCGCGCTGAACGTGCGGCACTGGGACGCCGTCGTCGCGGCATGGGCGGCGTCCGACGACCGCGCCCTCGACGACGCGTGGGTGGAACAGATCGTGGATCTCGGATCGCAGTGGGGCGCCTACGAGTTCGTCACGAACGTGGGCTTCGCGGCCTGAGCGGCGCCCGTCCCACCCGTCGCTCAGCGCCTCGTCTCGTACCTGGTCAGGGTCACGCCGCCGGCCAGCGTCCGCGTCTCCACCAGGTTCAGGTCCACCCAGTTGTCCAGCGCGGTGAAGAACGGGGTGCCGCCGCCCACCAGGACCGGCGCGGTGGCCAGCACGTACTCGTCGATCAGCCCGGCGCGCAGGGCAGCGCCCGCGAGGGTCGCGCCGCCGATGTCCATCGGGCCGCCGTCCTCGGCCTTGAGCCGGGTGATCTCGGCGACGGCGTCGCCGCTGACGAGACGGGTGTTCCAGTCGACCTTGTCGATCGTCGACGAGAACACCACCTTGGACATGTCCCGCCAGCGGCGCGCGAACTCGATCTCCGCCGCGGTGGCTTCCGGCTGCTGGTCGCCGGTCGGCCAGTACGAACTCATCGTGTGCCACAGCTTGCGCCCGTACAGCGTCAGCTCCGTCGCCCGCAACTGGTCGGACCAGAACTGGAACAGCTCGTCGCTCGGCACGCTCCAGCCGATGTCGTCGCCGGGAGCGGCGATGTAGCCGTCCAGGCTCACATTCATGCCGTAGATGAGTTTCCGCATGGCGCAGGCCTCTCCGTGATCCGGTGTCTCAGGGGTACAGACCGGCGCGATGCGGAGAACTCATCGGTTCGGACACAGGCTCCTAACGCAGGCCCAGCGCGCCGATCGTCAGGTCCGCCATCGCCGCCTCACCGCGCGCGTTCGGGTGCACCGGCACGAAGTTCGTGCCGAACAGCGCCGGTTCGACCCAGCGGGTGCCGATCGGCTGACAGGCGTCGTGCCCCTCGGAGGCCGCGGCGAGATCCACGTACGTCGACCCGGTCTCGTCCGCCGCCCGCCGCACCGCACTGTTGAGGTGGGTCTGGATGTCGCGCACGTACGGTACGTCGCCGGAGGCGATCGGCATCTTCACGTAGCAGCCCGCCTGCGCCGTGGCCGGCATGATCCACGGGTAGCCGAGGACGGCGACCCGGGCGTTCGGTGCCTTGTTCCTCACCGCCTGGAGTGCGGCCTTGACGGCCGGATAGGTCTTCGAGTCGATGTCACTGCTGAACTTGTCGCCGTATTGCGACTTGCAGGGGCTGCCCTGGCCGCCCGAGAGCACGCCCGCCGTGGCGCAGGCCAGGATCGTGCTGATGAAGGTGTTGTTGTCGTTGCCGCCGATGGTCAGCGTCACCAGGCGGGTGCCGGCGCTCAGCGCGTCGAGCTGCGGTGCGACGCCCGGGTACTGCGACCCCGCGAAGTCCTTGGTCTGCGCGCCGCCGCACGTCACGTCCTTGAGGGCGGCGCCGGTCCGCTCGGCGATCACGTGCGGGTAGTTGGCGGTGGACCGGGCGCACAGCAGGCTCGCGGACGGGTCGAGCGGCAGCACGCCGGAGGCGGCGCTGTAGCTGTCACCGAGCGCGACGTACGGAAGGGGCTGCTCGGTCGCCTGCGCGGGCACGGCCAGGCCGAGCGTCGCCGCACCGGCTGCGACGGCCGTGGCCGCCAGACGGGTGCGGACAGCGTGAATCGCCATCTGTTGCTCCTTCGAAACCGGCTCGGCTCATGGCCAAGTTCCGTATGAGACAGGTGAGTTCAGCGCTGATAGTTGAAAGTTACCGATGAGTTTGAAAACGAGTCAATAGGCGTGCACGCAGTGCTGAACAGGGTGGACGGGGAGCGGGGGGGGGGGGAAGGGGGTTCCGCTTGCGGGGTGACACGTGATCAGATGTGCGCGATATGCAGGATGCGGCCTCTGGGGAGGGGCCGAGGGGTGGGGAAGGACAGCGGTGACGCACACCGTCGAGGAGACAGTTCAGCCGTGCCCGCAGTGCGGGGACACCATCAGATCCGACGCCCGGTTCACCACCTGGTGCACCGGCTGTGACTGGAACGTGGACCCGGCCGCGCCCGACCCGGACACGGGCCGACTGGAGCGGGCGCGCCGCGCGCTCGCCCGGCGCCACGGGGAGCGGCTGATCGGGGAGCTGACGGCCGGCGGCGGTGAGCGGCCCGTCGCCGCGCGCAGGGACCTCGCGAGCGTCGCCGCCCTCGCGCTCGCCCTGGCCGTGCACGGCGTGACGCTGGCCTTCACCGCGGGCGGCGTCTGGCTCCTGGTCACCGGCTGGGGGCACACCGGCCGGCTGATCGGCGCGGCGATGCTGCTCGCCGTCGCCTGCGCGCTGCGGCCCAGCTTCGGGAAACTGCCCGATGACCGGCCCGTCCTGCACAGGGAGGCCGCGCCCGCGCTGTTCGCCCTGGTGGACGAGGTCGCCGCGGGCGTCGGCACCCGGGGCGTCGACGCCGTCGCCCTCGACCTCGACGTGAACGCGAGCGTCACCACCTACGGCCTACGCGGCCGAAGGCTGCTGACCCTGGGCGTACCGCTGTGGGAGATGCTCGGCCCCCAGGAGCGCGTGGCGCTGCTCGGGCACGAGCTCGGGCACTTCGGCAACGGTGACACCCGGCACGGCATGATCGTGGCGCATGCCCTGCGCTCCCTGGGCACCTGGCACTACTTCGTGGCCGCCACGCCCCGGCCGGGGCCGCTGGAGGCGGTGCTCAACGTGCTGAGGCTGCCGGCGCGGATGTTCGTCACCGGCGTGAGCCTGCTGCTCGACGGGCTCACCCTGCGGGCGGCCCAGCGCGCGGAGTACCTGGCCGACACCATGGCGGCCCGCGCGGCGTCGACGGACGCCGCCGTCCGCCTCCTGGACGTGCTGCTCGTCGCGCCGTCCGCCGAGCGCATGCTGCGCACGGAGGGCAACGCCCGGCAGGTCCGGTCCCGCGCCGTGGACGCGGACGGTCTGTGGGAGCGGCTCGCGGCCCACACCCGGTCCGTGCCCGAGCGCGAATACGAACGTCTGCGCCGGGCCGGCGCCCGCCGCGGACACAGTGTCGACTCCACGCACCCGCCGACCCATCTGCGGCGTCGGCTGCTGACGGGGGGCGCGCCGGTCGCGGCTGCGGTCCGCACGGACGCGGCACACGACGAGGCGGTGGCCGGGGAGCTGGCCGACGCCCGGGCGAGGCTCGCGCGCGAGCTGCTGCGCGACGGCCTGCGCGGGTAGGGACGGGGCCCGTCAGGTCAGTTCGACTGCTCGGCGGCGTCCGCGGGACGGCCGAAGTCCAGGACGTCTTCCGCCGTGCGCTCGGCCTCCTGAGCGGCTTCGCGGACGTCGGACAGGACATCGCCCTGCTCGTCGACGAGACGGTCGTAGATGGGCGCGGGTGCGCTGGACGGTGCGGGCACGGTGCATGCTCCTGGTCTGCTGGTTTCCGAGGTCCCGGAGGGTTCGGGACAAAGGGGGACCCTACGCGGAGCGGGTGACGGGAGGCCACCCGGGGTGCGATCACCCGGACCGAAACTGTAACTACTAGTATGTACGGGCTGGTCGGTGACGCCCACCGGCGTTCGACGACGCACAACGACGCACAACGACGTACTGACGACAGGAGCCCCGCCCGTGCCGCCGGTCCGAATCGACGCCCTGACGACCGACCCCGCCCGCCTGAACGCCCTCGGCCGCGCCGTGCACGACGCCCTCATGGAGACGTTCGGCTTCCCGCCCGACGACCTGTTCCAGATCCTGACCGGCCACGACGGGGTCCGCAGCACCCTGCGCCACGGCGACCACCTCGGGGTGCACCACGACGACGGCATCGTGTTCGTCGGGATCACGCTGCGCGCGGGCCACCCCGCGCAGCGCAAGCGCGCCCTGTACCGGCGGATCGCCGAACTCGCGCAGGCGTACGCCGGAACCGAGCCGCGCAATGTTGTGATCACTCTCACCGAGAACGCGTCGGCCGACTGGTCCTTCGGCAACGGCGTCGCGCAGTACGCGCCGGCCGAGGACTGACCGGCACCGGCCGACCTCCACTCGGCCCGGCGCAGTGCCACGTCCGCGCCGCGGGGCGCACAAGTGAGTGGGCGGGGGCCCACTGGTCGACGTAGCATCCCGGCTTGATCCGTACCGGCAGGCGACGTGGAGGCCACCATGTACTCGAAATCCCTGGGCGACGACGGCGCCGTCCTGAGCCCTCTCGAACCCTGGCACGCCGAGGAGTTCCTCGCCCACATGGACCGCGCGCGGGAGTTCCTCGGGCAGTTCATCGGGCTCGCCGACGCCGTGCACGACATCGACTCCAGCCGGGCCTTCCTCCAGAACTACGCGGAGAAGGCGGCCGCGGACACCGGCCGGATCCACGGCATACGCGTGGACGCCGAGCTTGTCGGCGGCGTCCTGTTCCACACCATGGACGTCTCCCTCGGCACGGCGGAAGCGGGCTGCTGGCTGGAGCCGGCCGGCGTCGGCAAGGGGCTGGTCACCCGCGCTGCCCGCGCACTCATCGACTGGGCCGTCGAGGAGCGTGACATCCACCGCGTCGAATGGCGGGTCGCGAGCGAGAACGCCGGGAGCATCGCGGCCGCCCGCCGTCTCGGCTTCACCAAGGAGGGCGTGCTGCGCGAGAGCTTCCCGTTCCGGGGCCGGCGCCTCGACATCGAGGTCTGGTCGGTGCTCGCTCCCGAGTGGCGGGCATCGTCTTCTTCCTGTGGCCGCGTCCTCCCGCGCCCGGAAAACGCTCGGACACGACCCTGACCCCGCTGCTGGTCCTTGTCCTCGGCGTACTGGTCGCCCCGACCGATTTCGGGCGGGCCGTCGGCGACTTCGTGGGGGAAGTCGTGCGGAGCGTCGACTCGTTCGGGACCTGAGGTCCGGGGGCGGGGGCGGGGCCGACTCCGGCGTACGGCTAGGTTAGGGTCACCTAAGTAGGGGGCCGGTCCGGTCCTCTCGCCTGCCGTACGAAGGAGCCCGCATGACGGCGACGCCCGCCGCCGAGCCGCCGAACGCCCTCGTGTCCGACCGGCCCCGGGATCCGCGCCGCTGGCTCGTCCTCGGCGTGATCTGCCTCGCGCAACTCGTCGTCATCCTCGACAACACCATCCTGAACGTCGCCGTCCCGACGCTCACCGCCGACCTCGGCGCCACCACCGCCGACATTCAGTGGATCATCAACGCGTACGTGCTCGTCCAGGCCGGACTGCTGCTCGCGGCAGGCGCGGCCGCCGACCGCTACGGCCGCAGGCGGCTGCTCCTCGCCGGACTCGCCGTCTTCGGCGCGGGCTCGCTGGCGGCCGGACTCGCCCAGGGCACCGGCCAGTTGATCGCCGCCCGGGCAGGCATGGGTATCGGCGGCGCGCTGCTCCTGACCACCACCCTCGCGGTCGCCGTGCAGATCTTCGACGAGGACGAACGGGTCCGGGCCATCGGCGTCTGGGCCGCCGTGAACGCCCTCGGCTTCGCCGCGGGACCGCCCGTCGGCGGCATCCTCCTCGACCACTTCTGGTGGGGCTCCCTCTTCCTCGTCAACCTGCCGGTCGTCGCCCTCGGCCTGCTCGCCGTCGCCCTCCTCGTGCCGGAGAGCCGGGCCGAGCAGAGCCACCGCCCCGACCTGCCGGGCGCCGCGCTGTCGATCGTCGCCATGACCGCCCTCGTGTACGCCGTCGTCTCCGGCCCCGAACACGGCTGGAGTTCGCCGTACGTCCTGGCCGGCGCCGCCGTCGGAGGGCTCGGCCTCGTCGGGTTCGTCGCCTGGGAGCGCCGCGTCCCGCACCCCATGCTGGACATGAGCTTCTTCAGGGACCGGACCTTCACCGGCGCGGTGTTCGGGGCGCTGCTCATCACCTTCGGCAGTGGCGGAGCCCTCTTCCTGCTCACCCAGCAGCTTCAATTCGTCCTGGGATACGGCCCGTTGGAGGCGGGCCTGCGCACCGCCCCGTTCGCGCTCACCGTCGTCCTGCTCAACTTCACCGGTCTGTCGGCCCGGTTGAGCACGCGGCTCGGCATCCCGGGCGCCGTCGCGGTCGGCATGACGCTGCTGGCCTGCGGACTGGCCGCCGTCGCCCTGGCCGGACACGTCGTGGACGGGTACGGAGGGCTGCTCACCGGCCTCGTCCTGATGGGCGTGGGCTGCGCCTTCGCGAACCCGGCGATGGCCGTCGCCGTCCTCGGCGCCATCCCGCGCGAGAAGGCGGGCGCAGGCGCCGGCATCGAGGGCACGGTCACCGAGTTCGGCAGCGGCCTGGGCGTCGCCGTCCTCGGCGCCGTGCTCAGCGCCCGCTTCTCCGCGCTGATCCCGGTGACGGCAGCGTCGCTGCCCGCCGCCCTCGCCGCCGCGGACTCGGCCGCCGAACGTCGCACGGTGACGCGGGCGTTCGGCTCGGCCCTGGAGACCGGCCAACTCGTCGGCGCGGCAGCCGTGTTGACCGGCGGCCTGGTGGCGGCGGGGCTGCTGCGCCGCGCTCAGAGGACGGCACCCGCCGTCGCCGCGGTCGTCACAGATCCAGCGTGAGCCGGCCCCCCTTCGCCGCCCGCGACACGCACACCATCATCGTCTCGTTGCAGGCCCGCTCCTGCGCGGTGAGCACGCTGTCGCGGTGGTCGACCTCGCCCGCGAGGACGTCCGTCTCGCACGTGCCGCACGTCCCCTCGGTGCAGGAGTAGAGGATCTCGACCCCCGCGTCCTGAAGGGTGGCGAGGACCGAGCGGTCGCCGGGAACGGTCAACGTCCGCCCCGTGCACGCGAGTTCGACCTCGAACGCCTCGTCGCCGTCCGTGTCCACCGCCGTCGGCGTGAACCGCTCCGTGCGCAGCGCCTCGGACGGGACGAGCGCCTCGACTGCGGTCAGCAAGGACTCCGGGCCGCACGCGTAGACCAGTTCACCGGGCCGCAGATCCGCCAGATGCGCCGCGAGATCGAGCGGCCCCTCCCGAAGGTGCAGCCGCTCGGCCGGATGCCGGGCGCCCAACTCTCCGGCGAACGCCATCGATTCCCGCGACCGGCCCCCGTAGAACAAGGACCACTCCCCGTCGGCGGCCGCCAGCATCGGAAGGATCGGCGTGATGCCGATGCCGCCCGCGACGAACCGGTACGCCGGTGCCGGCTCGAGCCGGAAGTGGTTGCGCGGGCCGCGTGCGCGGACGGCCCGCCCGGGCGTCAACTCGCCGTGCACGAGGGCGGATCCGCCGCGCCCGTCCGGCTCCCGCAGCACCGCGATCCGCCACGACGACGCGTCCCCGCCGCACAGCGAGTACTGCCGCTCCAGGCCGTCGCCGAGCAGGAGGTCGACATGGGCGCCGGGCTCCCACTCCGGCAGGGGCGCGCCGTCCGGGCGGCGCAGCAGCAGGGAGACGACGCCCTCCGCCTCCTGGCGGCGGTCGGCGACGACGAGGTCGAGCGTGTCGGTCACGGGGTGCGGTCCTCTTCAAGGGTGGCGGCGGCTGCCGCCGACGGGTGATCGGGGTGGGCGAGCATCCACTCCCACATGGCGACCGGGTCCTGGCAGGTGTGCCGCGCGCCGCAGTGGCAGCGCCCGCTGAGCACATCGGTGCCGGGCAGCCATTCGATGCGGTAGACCTCGCCGGTCCGGCCGCTCATCCGGCGGCCAGCTTGCCGAGGATGCGCCGGGCGGCGAGCCCGCCGGTGTCGATGTTGATGCTCAGCTCCTGGTACCCGGCGGGCTCGGTGTCCAGGGTGCGCTGGAGCAGATTGAGCGCGTCGACGTCCTGCATGACGACGGTGTGGTTGAAGTCCCGCAGGAACGTAGTCACTTCGTCGTCCTCGACCGCGAAGTTCCGCGACACCGCCCAGAAGTCGTAGACCTTGCCGGGCGCCGACGGTGTGATCGCGTACGTGATCTCCGTACGGAAGGTGGGGGTGTCGGAGCCGGTCGGGCTGATCCGGCTGTGCAGCAGATACAGACACGGGGCGTGGTACTCGATGTCCTGGAGCCGCTGGATGCGCCCCTCGATCCCCGTGGAACGGGCGTAGAACGGCGGGCACTCGGCGTCGAGCATGTGCCGCGAGACCCGTACGATCCCGGCCGCCTCGTCGACCTCGGTCGTGATGGGCGTCTCGGCGACCTCGGGCGTGCCGATGTAGCCGCCGTGCAGATACGTCTCGTGCGAGAGGTCCATCAGGTTGTCGACGAGGAGCATGTAGTCGGCGTCGATGGGCTCCATGCCCTGCACGGTGACCCAGCCGTCCTCGACGAGGTGCGGGGCCCGCGGGATCGCCGCGGTGTCGGCCGCCTCAGGGTTGCCGACCCACACCCAGACCATCCCGTCGACCTCGGCCACCGGGTACGAACTCACCCTGGCCGTACGGGGGATGCGCTTCTGCCCGGGCACGTACACGCACGTCCCCGTCGTGTCGTACGTGAAGCCGTGGTAGCCGCACACGACCCGGTCACCGTCGAGCCCGCTCGCCGAGAGCGGGTACCGGCGGTGCACGCAGCGGTCGGCGAGCGCGACCGGTTCACCGGCCTCGGTGCGGTAGAACGCGATCGGCTCGCCGAGGATCGTCCGGCCGAGCAGCTCGCGGCCGACCTCCGAGGACCAGGCGGCGACGTACCACTGGTCACGGGCGAACGCGGACGAGGCCGAAGGGGCCGAAGAGGCGGGGGAGTCGGGCATGGCAGGCGTCCTCCTGTCGTCCCGCGCGGCGCCGTCGCCGCGCGGTGCTCCACAGAGTGGTGACCCGGGCCACACCGCCACAACGCCGCTTCCGTCAGGCGGAAGCCCCGCTGTCCGACGGTCCCGGCTGCCAGCCCAGCGCGCGCGAGATGCCGCGCCCCGCCAGTTGCACCGCCGGTATCAGCGCGGGCGTCCGCGCCCCGGCGTAAGGCACCACGACGGAGACCGCCGCGACGACGTCGCCGCGCGGCCCGCGCACCGCGGCGGCGACGGACAGAGCGTCGTCGGTGATCTGCCGGTCGCTCACCGCGACACCGGAGCGGCGCACCTCGGCGAGCATCCTGCGCAGCCGCTCGTGCTCGGTGACGGTGTACGGAGTGAACGCCTCCAACCCGCTTTCGTGGTACCGCTGTTGGAGCTCGGGGCCGCCGTGCGCGAGCAGGACCAGACCCACCCCCGTCGCGTGCAACGGCCAGCGCGCCCCGACGCGCGAGTGCACCCCGACGGCCGACCGGCCCGACAGGCGCTCGATGTAGACGACGTCGAGGCCGTCGCGCACGGCGAGGTGCACGTTCTCGTGCGTCGCCTCGTACAGGTCCTCCAGGAACGGCAGCGCGACCTGGCGCAGCCCGAGACCGCGCGGGGCGAGCGCCGCGATCTCCCACAGCCGCAGCCCCACCTGGTAGTGCCCCGCCTCGTCCCGCTCCAGGGCGCCCCACCGCGTCAGCGCGCCCGCGAGGCGGTGCGCGGTGGCCAGCGGCAGATCGGCGCGGTGGGCGAGCTGGGTGAGGGTCAGCGCGGGATGGTCGTGGTCGAAGGCGCCGAGCACGTCGAGGAGCCGGTCCGCGGCGGAGCGGGTCACCGCCGGGCTACAGGGACGCGAGGAAGTCGAGCAGGGCCGCGTTGAACGCCTCGGGCTGCTCGGCGCCCGGCAGATGACCCGCCTTCTCGATGACGCGCAGCGTGGCGTCGGGCACGAGCGCGGCGATCGCCTCGGCCTGCGCCACGGGCGTGTAGACGTCGTCGGCGCCGACCACGACCAGCGCGGGAACGCGGGCCGCGGCGAGGCTCTCGCGGTAGTCGGGGCGTTCGGCACGGCCCCGCAGCGCGGCCGCCGCACCCCGCGGATCGGTCGACCGCATCATCCCGAGGACGTGCTCGGCGACGTCCGGCAGCGCCGTCACGTTGTACGCGGCGAGCATCTTGTCGATGACCTCGTCGGCGTACCCGCCCATCCCCTCGGCGAGCAGCCGGTCGGCCAGCGCGTTGCGGTAGGCCTTGCCCTCCTCGGTCTCGGCCGGCGCGGAGGTGTCGCTGAGCACGAGCGCCCGCGTGCGCCCCGGGTGGCGCAGCTGGAACTCCATCGCGATCTGCCCGCCCATGGACACCCCGCCGACCACGGCCCGGTCCACGTCGAGATGGTCGAGGAGCGCGGCCACGTCGTCCGCGAACCGGGCGAGCAGCACCTGCCCCGGCGTCACCTCGCTCTCCCCGTACCCCCGCAGATCAGGGGTGATCACGCGGAATCCGGCCGCCGCGAGCGCGTCCGCCTGAGGCCGCCACAGCGTCCGGTTGAACGGATGCCCGTGCACGAGAACCACGGCGACCGCGTCGGCCGGCCCCCGATCGTCGAAGTGCAGTGCGGTGCCGTCCACCGTGAAACGGGCCATCGAACGCTCCTGACGTGGTTGGTCGGTGGCGGCACCGTAGGCGTGGCCTGCCGTTTCGATCAAGTGCTTTGCACGCGCGCAGGGTGCTCCGAGGGCCCCGCCGAACCATTTGGGCAACAGTCCTTACTAGACTGCTCGCCATGGCCACGCCCAAGCCGACCCTGGAGATGCTGCGCGCGCTCACCGACGAGAACGTGCTGCGCGCCCTCATGGCCGAGCCCCGGCTGACCCGCGCGGAGATCGCCGCGCGCACCGGCATCTCCAAGCCGACGATCTCCGACAGCGTGCAGCGCCTGAGCGCGGCGGGCCTGCTCGTCGACACCGGCGAACGCACCACGGGACGCGGCCGCGTCGGCTCCTACTACGCGCTGGCACCGCACCTCGGCGCCGCGCTCGTCGTCACCGTCACCCAGCACCGGGTGACGGCGCAGACCGTGGACGCGCTGGGCCGCGTACGGGGCCGCGAGGACCTCGCTCTCGGTCCGGGCGCGGGGGCGCGGGCGGCCGCCGCCGCGCTCGCCGGCGTCGCGGGCCGCCTCGCCGAGCGGACCCCGGGCGGTCTGCGTACCGCCGTGGTCAGCGCCGCGGACCCCGTCGACCGCGGCACGGGGCGGCTCGTCCGGCTGCCCGACGCACCGTTCCTCATCGGCGACCTCGACCCACCGGCCGCCCTCGCCGCGCACGTCACCGGGACCGTCCACGTCGACAACGACGTGAACTGGGCGGCCCGCGCCGAGCACGCCGCCGGCCACGCCCGCGGCACCGACGACTTCGTCTACCTCCACCTCGGCGAGGGCCTCGGCGGCGCCGTCGTCGGCGACGGGTCGGTGCGCCGCGGTCACCACGGCTTCGCCGGCGAGATCGCCCACGTATGGACCGTCGGCCCGGACGGTACGGCGATGCCACTGACCGAGGTCTTCGCCGCGCTCGGCCTGCGCAAGCCGGACTCGACGGCGATCGACGTCACCGCGCTGCGGACCCGGCTCACCCCCGGCGAGGCCGGAGCCGACGCGACGCGCACCGCCCTGGCGCGCGCCATCGGCCCCGTCCTGGAGGCGGCCGTCGCCTTCGCCGACCCGCGCATGATCGTCCTCGGCGGAGCCTGGGGCCCGGACCTGGCCGACCCGGTCGCCGAACGCCTCGCCCGCAGCCCGCGCCCCGTCCCGGTGACCGCCGCGACCCTGACCGACCCCGAACTGACCGGGGCGCGCACCCGGGCGGTCGACGAACTGCGCCGCCTGGTCGTGGAGTTGACGCGGCCGGCGGACCGCACACGGCATCCACCCGCCACCCCGCACCCCCGCCCGACCACCCACCACCGCACCCAGGACGCACCGTGACCACGCACCACCCCCAGGACGCCCGGCCCGCCGCCGACGCACCCGACATCCGGCTCATCGTCACCGACATGGACGGCACCCTCCTCGACGCGGACGGCCGCATCCCCGACTCGCTGTGGCCCCTGCTCGCCGAACTGAACCGGCGCGGCATCGTCTTCTGCCCCGCCAGCGGACGCCAGTACGCCACCCTCGCCGACCAGTTCTCCGCCGTGGACGAGGGCGGCATGGTCTACATCGCCGAGAACGGCACGTACGTCGTCCGCGGCGGCGCCGAAGTCAGCTCCGACCCGCTCGACCCCGCCGTCGCCGCATGGATCGTCAAGGCCGTACGCCAGCTGAACGACGAGGGCGTCGACGTCGGCGCCGTCGTCTGCGGCAAGAAGTCCGCGTACGTGGAACGCGCCGACGAGGCGTTCATGACCGAGGTGCGCAAGTACTACCACCGGCACCTGATCGTCGACGACGCCACCGCCGTCGACGACGACATCCTCAAGGTCGCCCTCTTCGACTTCGGCAACGCCGAGCGCACCACCGCCCCCGCCCTCGAACCGCTCAGGGACTCCCAACAGGTCGTCGTCTCCAGCGAACACTGGGTCGACATCATGAGCCCCACCGCCAACAAGGGCGTCGCCGTGCGCGGCCTCCAGCGCGCCCTCGGCGTCACCGCCGCCCAGACCATGGTCTTCGGCGACTACCTCAACGACCTCCAGATGATGGACGAGGCCGACCACTCGTACGCGATGGCCGGCGCCCACCCCGACGTCCTGCGACGCGCCCGCCGCACGGCGCCGCCGCACACCGAGAACGGTGTCGTCCGTACGATCCGGCAGGTCCTCGGGATGCCGCCCGTGCAGTGAGGCTCAGTGGCCGGCGACGAGCTTCACCGCGACGACACCCGCCCCGATCACGGCGTTGAGCGCGGCGGTGACCAAGCAGCCGAACAGTCTCGCCCCGGCCCGCCGCCCGCCGACGAACCCCCAGCCCGCGAGCGCCGCGACCTCACTGCCCACCGAGATCCAGAGCGCGGTCGTGAGGTGCAGCGCCCCGAGCGCCGACACCCCGATCAGCAGCAACGGACCGGCGGCGGACGTCAGCAGGGGGCTGCTGACGAACAGCGTGTGCCGGATCTCGGGCAGCCGCGGCATGCGCCCGTGCGCCACCGGATGGGCCTGGAGATCGGCGACCAGCGTGGCCAGCCACAGTCCGAGCGCGGTGACGGCGACCGACACCGCGGCGATCAGATGCGTGGGGCGCCCGCTCTGCGCGAGGCCCACGAGGACCGCGAGCAGCGTGATCGAGGCGTAGATCCGTTCTTTGAGCCGCTCGCGCACCAGGTCGGCGTGCTCCTGGACCGCGGCCGGCGGTGACATGCCCTTCGTCATGGCCGCACCCTAAGCGGGTCGGGGGACGTACGAGCGCGACCCCGGCCCGCGCGGAGCGCCGCCGGCCCCGTGCCCGCCCGGCCCGGCTGGCTGGTCCATCTTCTGAGGGAGGGTGTCAGGTGTGTGGGGTGCAGTGGACGGTGGTGTGGTGGAGGGAGTTGTTGGTGAATCCGCCGTGGTTCCAGGGCGGGTCGAGGGGCTGGGTGTTGCCGTGGGTGTCGGTGGCGCGGGCGGTGATGCTGTACAGGCCCGGGGTGGGGTTCCAGGAGGTGTGCCAGGCCTGCCACGCGTGACTGTCCGCAGGGCGGGGAGTGACGTGGGCGTCGTGCCAGGTGTGGCCGTGGTCGGTGCTGACCTCGACGCGGGCGATGGGTCCGTGCCCGGACCAGGCGCGTCCGTGCAGGGTGGTGGGGCCGGGGCGGAGGGTGCGGGCGCGGGTCATGAAGTCGGGGAATCCGGGTGGGACGAGGAGTGCGCGCGGTGCGATCCGGGTGACGGGGCGGCCGGGGTCGTCGGGATCGTCGGGCCGGTCGCGGTAGCGGTAGGCGACGGCCTGCTGGTATCCGGTGAAGGGGGTGTCGACGAGGGTGATGCCGCGCAGCCATTTCACGTGTGCCATCCCGTACCAGCCGGGCACGATGAGCCGTAGCGGGAAGCCGTGTTGGGGCGGCAGGGGCCGCCCGTTCATCGCGTAGGCGAGGAGGACGTCGGCGGGCAGAGGCAGGGGCAGGCTGCGCTGGTAGTCCTGTTCCACGCCCCGCTCGATGCCGTGGTCCGCCCCGGTGAACACCGCTTCGACCGCGCCCGGGCGGACGCCGGCCTGTTCGAGGACGGTGCGCAGCGGTACGCCGGTCCACTGGGCGCATCCCACGGCTTCGACCAGCCAGGGCTGGCTGATGGGCCGGGGGACGAGCAGGGCGCGCCCGTTGCCGGCGCATTCCATGACGACGTGGTGGGTGACGGAGGGCAGGGACCGGAGGTCGTCCAGGCTGAGGCTCAGTTCGGTGCGGACCTGGCCGGTGACCGACAGCTGCCAGTCCTCGGCGCGGGCGGCGGGGATGTCGTAGTGGACGAGGATGTAGTGCAGTCCCGGCGGAGTGACGTCGTAGCGCAGGGCTTCGAGGGGCAGACCGTGGTTGCGGGTGGCCAGGGCGAGTTCGTCCAGGGTGATGTCGTTACGCGGGCCCACGGGTGAGTGGGGCGCGGCGGGTGAGTGGGGCGCGCCGGGTGAGGCTTTTGGTGTGTTTAACGGGTTTTCCATTCCTTTATCGTCGCGCTGGGGCGGCGTGGTCGGCTAGGCGTGGGGCGGGTTTACGCGCGGACGTACGGGCCTCGTCCTCGCCTGTCGCCGCCTGTGCGGCCACCGGCGAACGCGGCGGCCGCATGGCTCAGGTCGAGGGAGAGTCGAGAAAGAGGGGCAGTCCACGTCCTGCGGTCTTGCTTGGTCTCTGGCGGCACGGAGTCGGTGACGGGGGCCGGCGCCCCGGACGGGGCGGGGCGGCGGGCTCGTCGGGCGAGGCTCACGGACCGTCATGACCTGTCAGGGACTGCCGGGGGTTCGGGTGAGGTGGTCGAGCTGTGCTGCCAGGGCGGGATGGGTCGCGGTGAGGTGGGGGCGGGTCGCGTCGAGGGGAGCGAGGAGCTCGGCGGGGTCGTCGTGCGCGAGGGCCGTGTGGAGCCGACCGAGGGGGGCGCGGGCGGCGGGCGGCAGGTCGGTGAGGGCGGCGATCTGGCCGGCGATGCGGCGCAGGTCGGCCGCGTGGTCGCGGGCCCAGGCGGTAGTGGCGCGTGCGGCGGCACGGCGCTCGCGGGTGGCCTGCACGCGCTGCTCGCCGGTGGTCCCCGCGGGGCCTGGGCGCCCTCGCAGGTAGCGGCGTTCGGCGGCCTGACGGCTGGCGACGCCGAGCGGGTGGGCGAGGTCGGCCCAGCTGGCGCCGGCGTCGCGGGCCGTCTCGATCAGGCCGGTCTCCCAGACGGCGAGCTGCTCACGGACCTGCCGCAGCAGCAGCAGCGAGGCCAGCGCCTGCTCGGGCCCGGGGGAACCCGGGGTGTCCGGGGTGTCCGGGCGGTCCGGGCGGTCCGGTGATGCCCGCTGGGCATCCCGCAGTGCGTCGTCTATGGCGTGCAGGGCCGCCGCGGCGGCCAGGAACGACGCCGGACGGTGGTCGTGCGTGCCGCTCGTGGGCGGCTGTTCGGCTCCGGTCACGGGTTCGACTCCCCCTGCACATCGCTTGTCATCTTCTCGACGACATCATGTTTGTCATCCATTCGATGACATGTTACAACGGTGTCAGTGAAGCGCATTGGCAGCAACTGCCCGACCTGCTGGAGGTGTTCTCACGATGTTGATGCGCACTGACCCCTTCCGTGAGCTGGACCGCCTGGCGCAGCAGCTGACCGGCCCGGGTACCTGGACGCGCCCGTCGACCATGCAGATGGACGCCTACCGCGAAGGCGACCAGTACGTGGTGGCCTTCGACCTCCCCGGCGTCAGCGCGGACGCGATCGACATCGACGTCGAGCGGAACATGCTGACCGTCAAGGCCGAGCGGCGCCCGGTGGCCAAGGGCGACGATGTGCAGATGGAGCTGTCCGAACGGCCGCTGGGGGTCTTCTCCCGCCAGATCGTGCTCGCCGACACCCTCGACACCGAGCACATCCAGGCCGACTACGACGCGGGCGTGCTCACCCTGCGCATCCCGATCGCCGAGCGCGCCAAGCCCCGCAAGATCACCGTCGGGGCCGGGTCCGGCCGCAAGGAGATCTCCGGCTGACACCGGTCGCACAGGCGCGGAGCGCCGGCACCCGGTCTCTCCTCCCGCCGCGCGCTCCGCACCCCGCCACGGCCCGAACCTGTCTCCGGTCCCGCGTCCGAAAAGACCAGGGCCGACGGCCGGCACATTTCCGCGGTACGAAGTCCTCCTCGACCCCATCCGGGAACGCGGCAAGCACCGGCCCGCCGGGGGAGACCGACCACGCGCACCTCACGGCACGCACGCCCGCCCAAGGCATTCCCGCGGATCCAAGTGCAGCCCGCTGCCGACCGCCGTCCCGAAGCCTTAACCCCTGGCTCCCGACGGGTTCGTCCGTGTGCCCGCCGCGTGGACCGAAGACCGTGCCGAGCAGTCCGCGGCCCGGATCGCCGGCGCCGCGCCCGCTGCCCCCGCCGTCGCGTTGGTGGTGCCGGTGAGCGGACCCCTGCTCCCGCAACCCGCCGGATACAACCTGCTCCTCGGCCACCCCACGCGACACCCGCACCCCCAACACCCGCTCCACACACCACGAAAGGGAAACCACCGCTGTGATCTCCGACCCGTACGCGCTCGCTCCGCAGCAGGGCGAGAGGGATTACGAGCAGATGCTGGAGAAGGTCCGTTACGAGGGCGCCTACCCCACGCGCGAGCGAGCCGACGAAGCCGTCCGCCTGGTACTGGCGGGCCTGGGCCGCCAGCTGACCGGCGACGAGCGTGTCGACCTGGCCCGCCGCCTTCCCAGAACGGCCGCCCGCATCCTGACGGAGCAGATCCCCGACCCCCAGCCCCTGACCG
Source organism: Streptomyces sp. NPDC052225 (assembly GCF_040679615.1). Classification (NCBI taxonomy): domain Bacteria; kingdom Bacillati; phylum Actinomycetota; class Actinomycetes; order Kitasatosporales; family Streptomycetaceae; genus Streptomyces; species Streptomyces sp. NPDC052225. Next base: position 272,241 of record NZ_JBFAVD010000006.1, read on the forward strand.
GATGGGCCTTCGTCAAGGATCTCGCGGCCCGCAGCGGGGCTTCCCCGGCCACGACCCGCTGGGACACCGGCTCCGTCTTCTCCGCCGTCGCGGCCTGGGCCGGCCCCGACCTGATCACCCGTATCCTGGCCCAACTCCCCACCGGCTACCCGCTGTTGTTCGGTCGCGCCGAACTCGCCCCGGCGGCGTAACCGCCCATCCGGCCCGCAACACGCTCTGCCGCCCGCCCGGTGCGCAGGCGACCGGCAGGTCATCGCCTGCGCACGGCACCCGACAGGGCTATGGCCCTGCCCGGAGCCGCGCATCCCTCGCGCAACGGCCACGCGCGCGCGACCGCGTGCAGCGTGCCGAACTGCCAGGCAGTCCACGACAGCCGGCTCAGCGCCAACTGCACGACAGCGGAGCCGACCGAGCCGGAGGCGGAAGACCAGCCCTGGCGCGAGTTTCGCCGCGGGCCGAGGCCGATTCGAGTCCTGCGCGGCCACCCGCGCCGGGCGTCACCGCGCAGCGGCCCGCGCCTCCCCGAAGCGAGCGGCCCTGGAGAGCCGACCCGCCTCAGCCCCGCTTGACCGTGACCCCTCCGATCAGGCCCCACGCGTCGATCCGAACCGTCGGGCCGCCGGGCTTGCTCGGGCCTGCGTCGTTCACGCCGCCGAGGCGGATGCCGTGGACCTCCACGCGGACGTCGGGGCGGACCTTCAGGCTGACGCCGCCGAGCAGGCTGAGCTTGGTGATGCGCAGTTCGGCTCCGTCGGGGATCTCGATGTCGCTGAGGTCGACATCGGCGCCGCCGATCAGCGACGCGGTCAGCGTGCGCTGGTGCAGCGTTTCGCCCTTGAGCCGGTGACCGCCGATCAGGCTCACCTTGATGTCGGTCTTCTGCGGCCCGTTTCCGTCTGCCTTCTTCGTCATGGGAGGAACGGTACGGACGGAGGCGGACGTTCCTCAGTGTCCGTGTGCATCGCTTCCGTATGACAACTGTCATACCCGCAACGGCGAAGGCCCGCCCCGGTTGGCCGGCCGCGGCGCGATTCCGGCGGTGCCGAATCCGGATAGCCGCGACCCACGGTCCCATCGAGGAAGCCGTACGGGAATTCCTGGCGTGACGCCCGGCCCCTGGTCGAAGGAGCGGACCATGGCCAAGCAGAAGGAGAAGGATCCCTCTCAGGGGACGCGGTCTCGTAGCGCAGCCACGGCCAGGCCGCAGGGGAACAGAAACAAGTCGTCATGACGAAAGAAGAGCGAGCGAAGAACGCGGAGAAGACCCGCGGCGAGTTCCGCACGAAGAAGGGCGACCTCACGGACCGCGATCTCGCCCACATGCGCAAGGCCGTCGGATACGTGCATCGGCACCTCGCGCAGCGCCCGTCGGGAGACGTCACCGAGATCAACTGGCTTTACTCGTTGACGAATTGGGGTCACGGCCCCGCCGAGTGACCCACGCCGTCCGCCGGGGCATCGCTCCTGCGACGACAGGGCGACGGCTCGAAGGCGCGCGTCTCCGCACTGCTCGTAGACCTCGGGGTTGACCGGGGTCGCGCCGTTGCCCGTGGGCCCGTCTGTCCGTGGGCGGAAGCGGGGATGGTCCGGACCGCGCCCGTGCCGAGGTCCTTGCCGGGGCCGTCGACGGTCGGGTTCGGGGAGTCATTGACAACCCCCGCCTTTGCCCGGATCGTTGGAGAGCGCTCTCCCGACGGGCGCTTGGGGGGGGGCGAGCGTGACCGAAGAAGAACGCGAGCGGCTGCTCGACAAGCTGGACCTCGCGCAGAAGGTGCGCCTGCTGGCGGGAGCCACCACTTGGCGCACGGTCGCCGAGCCGGCCGTCGGCCTGAGACCCATGGTGATCTCGGACGGGCCCGTGGGCGTGCGCGGGGAGTCCTGGGACGAGCGGATCGCCTCGGTGCTGCTTCCCTCGCCGTCGGCTCTCGCGGCGATGTGGGACGACGAACTCGTGGAACGCCTCGGTAACCTGCTCGCCGCCGAAGCGCGACGCAAGGGTGTCCACGTCGTCCTCGCTCCCACGCTCAATCTGCACCGCTCGCCCCTGGGCGGCCGCCACTTCGAATGCTTCTCCGAGGACCCAGAACTGGCCGCCCGGGCCGGCGCCGCGCTGATCCGCGGCATCCAGGCACACGGCGTCGCGGCGGCCGCGAAGCACTACGTCGCCAACGACTCCGAGACCGAACGGCTCACGGTGGACGTCCGCATGAGCGAACGCGCCCTGCGGGAGGTCTATCTCGCACCGTTCGAAGCCGCCGTCACGGCCGGAGTGCGAGTCGTCATGGCCGGTTACAACAGCGTGGACGGGGCCACGATGACGGAGAACCCCCTGCTCGCGGAGCCGCTCAAGCGGAGGTGGGGCTTCGATGGCGTCGTCGTCTCCGACTGGGGCGCCGTGCGCTCCACCGTGGCCTCGGCGCTCGCCGCGCACGATCTGGCGATGCCGGGACCGCAGACGTCCTGGGGGCCCGCTCTGGTGCGGGCCGTGCAGGAAGGCGCCGTGCCGTCGGCGGTCGTGGACGACAAGGCCCGCCGGGTGCTCAGGCTCGCCGACCGGGTGGGTGTGCTCGGTCCACCCGGTCGCGACCAGGGCGGCCGCACGGGCGTCGACGACGAGAGGGCGCTGCTGCGCCGGGCCGTCGCGGCCGGCTCGGTACTCCTGAGCAACGACGGCGTCCTGCCGCTGGACCCGGCCGCACCCGGGACGGTCGCGGTGATCGGAACGCACGCCGTGCGCCCGAGGGTCCAGGGCGGCGGCAGCGCGGGCGTCCACCCCCGCCACGTCGTCACCCCTCTGGACGCCCTGGGTGAGGCGCTGGGGGACACGGCCCGCGTGCTCCACCTGCCCGGGCCCGACCCGGGTGTGGGGCCGCTGCCGCTCGACGACGGCCTGTGCCGGGATCCGCGCAGCGGCAGGCCGGGTGTGCTGGTGCGCGCGCTCGACGCGGACGGCGGCGAGCTCTTCGCCGAACACCGCCTCTCCGGAAGGCAGTTGGAGCCTCCGATTCCTCCCGGCACCGAGTGCGTCGAGGTCAGTGCAGTGCTGACGCCCACGGTCGACGGCGTATGGACCTTCGGAGTGGCGGGGTTCGGCCGTATGACCCTCACCGTCGACGGCCGTCCGGTCGTGGACGGCACGTTTCCCCGCGAGACGGACGACCCGGCCGTGGTCCATGTCGATCCGCCCGGCCGGCACGGGCGCATCCGGCTGTCCGGCGCGCGGGACGTGCAGATCGTGGCCCGCCGGGAGTTGGACCACGACAGCGGCCGGGCCGTCGTGGTCACCGCCGAGCCGCCCGCACCGCCCGCGGACACGGCGATCGCCGAGGCGGTCGAGGCCGCACGCACCTGCGACTCGGCCATCGTGTTCGTCGGGACCACGCCGGACAGCGAGTCGGAAGGACGCGACCGCCAGGAACTCGCTCTGCCGGGGCGCCAGGACGAACTGGTGCGGGCCGTGGCGGCCGCGAATCCGCGCACCGTCGTGGTCGTCAACGCGGGCAGTCCGGTGGAGCTGCCCTGGCGCCGGGAGGTGGCGGCCGTCCTGCTGTGCTGGTTCCCCGGCCAGGAGGCGGGGTCCGGACTGGCCGATGTCCTGTTCGGGGCGGCCGAGCCGGCGGGTCGCCTGCCGACCACCTGGGCCGCCCGCCTCGCCGACGCGCCGGTGACCGGGACACGGCCCATCGGCGGAGTCCTCGACTACGACGAGGGTCTGCACATCGGCCACCGCGCCTGGCTGCGTGCGGGCACCGAGCCCGCCTACTGGTTCGGGCACGGCCTCGGCTACACGACGTGGGACCACGAGCGACTCGACGCCCCCGCCGCCGTCGACGACGACGTGCCCTGGACGGTCCGCGTCCACGTGCGCAACACGGGCCCGCGCAGAGGACGCGAAGTGGTGCAGGTGTACCTGGCCAAGCCGGGCTCCGCGGTGGAGCGTCCCGTGAGGTGGTTCGCCGGCTTCGCGGCCGTGGAGGCCGACCCCGGTGAGCGGGTCACCGCGGAGATCGGGGTCTCCCCGCGCGCCCTGCGGCACTGGTGCGAGGCCGAGGCCGCCTGGCACGTCGAGCCCGGCGTGTGGCACGTGCTGACCGGGCGGTCGGCCGGCGACCTCGGACTGACCGCGACCGTGCTGCTCCGCCGCCGGAACGCCTGATCTGGAGAGCGCTCCACGGCCAGGCACCGGCAGGTAGGGTACCGGCCATGACGGCTCAGCTTCCGACGCTGGAGGATGTCGCCCGGGAAGCGGGGGTCTCGCGTGCCACCGTCTCCCGGGTCATCAACGGCGTACGCAACGTCGATCCCGCGATCCAGGAACTGGTCCGGGGCGCGGTCGAGCGCACCGGCTACCGGCCCAACCGTGCCGCCCGTTCCCTGGTGACCCGGCGGGCCGAGACGGTCGCACTCGTCGTCTCCGGTGCGGGGGACGACGAGACCGAGGGGGAGCAGTCCGCGTTCGCCGCACGTGTCTTCGCGGACCCCTTCTTCGGTCGCGTGGTCAGCGGCGTGATCGGCTATCTGCGACCGCGTTCGACGCACCCGGTGCTGATGTTCGCCGAGTCCCGGGACTCACGTCAGCAGGTGGTGGACTACCTGCGGCACGGCAACGCCGACGGGGCGCTCATCTTTTCCACGCACGCCGAGGACCCGCTGCCCGCCCTGCTCGCGCGCGACGGCCGACCGTGCGTGCTCTTCGCCCGCCCGGCGTTGAGCACACCGGTGAGTTATGTGGACGTCGCGCACGGCGACGGGGGCCGACTCGCCGCCGAGCACCTGCTGGCCCGGGGGTGTCGGCGTGTCGCCACCGTGACGGGGCCCCTCGACCTGCCGGCCGCCCAGGACCGGCTGGCCGGTTTCCGCGATGCCATGGCGCGCCACGGACACCCGTACGTCCCCATCGCCGAAGGCGGTTTCACACTCGAGAGCGGTGCGGCGGCGACCGACCGGCTGCTGGCCGAGCATCCGGATCTCGACGGGATCTTCGCCGCCAACGACCTGATGGCACAAGGGGCTTGCCAGGCGCTGCGGGAGCGGGGCAGGACGGTACCCGACGACGTGGCGGTGATCGGTTTCGACGACTCGATCACGGCGACCACCTGTCGCCCCCCGCTGACCACGATCCGCCAGCCCATGGAAGAGATGGCGGCCGCGATGGCCCGCATCCTCCAGGAGCACATCGAGGGCACCCGGACGGAACCCACATCGGTGATCTTCGAGCCGGAGCTCGTGGTGCGGGAGTCGGCGTGACCGTGCCCGCCGCAGACGTGGCCCGAGCGGGCGGTGTCGCCCGGCATGGGGATACTGACGACCTGTCTGGTCTCGTCGGCGCCGTGCACGCGGCGATGTCGCTGATCCGGGGCCCGGACGGGTCTCGACGACCATCACGCTGAGCTGCTCGGCGCCGGGGGAGCGGCTGTGCTCCACCGACGCCCGACCTCGTGATCTGGAGCGCAACTCCTGCCGTACCGCCGAGGTGGCGGTCCGCCTTCTGCGACAGGACGGCCTCATCGAGGGGCCTGACGCGCCCTGCCAGAACCAGGGTCCACCGGTGGCGGCGTGGATCCGGGCCGCCACGAGCCTCCCCTGCACCCGCGCGGCCGGGGCCTGTCCAGGAAGTGCGCCTGGGCGGGACTCGTCGACCACACGCTTCGTGCCTTCGAGCTGCTGACGACGTCCGAGAGACTGCGCGCGACGACCGCGCCGCGCCCCGGCGCGCAGTGAGCCCGCCCCGCACCGTGTCTGCCGGTGCGGGGCGGGCCGGGTGCGAGGCCGGTGCGATCAGGGAAGCCGGTAGTCGGTTCCCAGCGCGGCGCCCGCCTCGGGATGTGTCTGGTCGTAGCCCCGGGCGTCGCACTGCAGGCCACCGACGACGCAGTGCTCGACGAGGGCCTTGAGCGTCGGCTCGTCCCACGCGTTGAAGAAGTCGTAGTGGAACGAGTAGCCGCGGCCGCTGGCGAGGTGCACCTGCGACATGTCACCGTCCACCGGGAACGCCATCTTGAACTCGATCATGGGCAGGGCGACGGGGTGGCTCGCCGGGCAGACGTTGTCGTTCGTGCCCGCCTTCACGACCGGATAGGCCATGTGGCTCTGGTGGCCGGGCGTGTCGAGGTACCGGCCGTCCCAGCAACTCGGCGCCTGCATGCGGATGTTGAGCTGCGAACCGGTGGGGCAGTTCTGCGGGAAGTCGATGTTCTTGAAGCTGTCGCCGCACTCCCAGCCCTCGACCCATCCCGGGTGCGCGCGGAACTCCTGGGCGCTCTGCATGGGACTGCCGACGACGAAGCGCAGGCCCTTGGGGAACGGACGCACACTGGTGTAGTCGGTGACGCCGGCCTTGTAGTAGATGGTCTGCGGGCCGGTCGGCAGGACCTTGCGGTCCCCCTGGAAGAGCGAGGGCATCCAGTACGCCGACGCGTCGCCCGGCGCCTTGCAGGTGGTGTCGCCGCCGATGAGCGAGGCCTCGGTGCTCTGTGCGTCGGTCGAGGTGTTGCCCATGAACGTGTGGTCGTGGGACTTGCCGGGCTGGCCCGGGTAGACGATGGGGTCGTCGGGCGCGGTGTGCGTCACCGAGCAGTTGGCCTGGAACTCGTGGAAGTAGCGGGGAGCGGGTTCCCGGTCGGACGGGGTCACGCCCGTCACCGGCGGATTCGCCGGTATGTAGCCGTCGCCGTCCGGGTCGTCCCCCGAGGGCGCCGTGGAAACCGCCATGGTGTGGCCGCTGTGGGCGACCGGTGCCGGAACGCCGGCGGAGGGCGGGTCGGCGACGGCCGTGATCGAGCCGACGCCGATGAGGGTGCTCGCGAGAGCCCCGCCGACGAGTAACGCGGACAAGCCTCTGGAACGTCGTTTCACTTGGACCTCCTTGTGGGGGGGGGCAGGGGATGCGGGCCGGCTGCTCAGCTGTAGACGCCGAACTCGTGGAGCGAGTAGCCCCAGGCGGTGCCGCGGGCGGTCAGCTGGAGCCGGACATGGCGGGCGGTCGTCGACACGTCGAGGGTGTCGATGTCTCCGTTGCCGGAGGTGGTGGAGTACACCGAGCGCCAGGTGGAGCCGTCGTCGGAGACCTGCACCTCGTAGGACTTGGCGTAGGCGGGGTCCCAGTTCAGCTGGAGCCCGCGGATCGCGGTGGGCTCCTTGAGGTCGACCTGGATCCACTGCGGATCGCTCCAGTCGCTGGCCCAGCGCGTGTCGGGGTCGCCGTCGGTCGCCTTGGCCGCCGTGCACGGGCAGTCTCCGTACTCGGCCTGGTACGAGGACGCGGTCGTGGGCTTGCCGAGGGCCACGTTCGTGCCGCTGACCGGCGGTGCGACGACCTTGACGGACTTGGTCTCGATCCCGGCGTTCCCCTTTCCGTCCCTGGCCTCGATATAGACCTTCCACACGCCGAGCTTTGCGGGAGCCGTCACCGCGAAGGTGCCGTTGCCGGTCGAACGCCACTTCGCCTCGACGAGCGCCTTGTCCCCGCCGGCGTAGTTCCCGCTCAGGAAGATCTTGTATGCGATCGGGTCGCCGTCCGGGTCGCGGACGTCGGCGCGCACGGTGAACTCCCCGCCGGCCGGCGCGGCCGATGCCGGGGACACGGCCATGTCGCTGATCACCGGCGGCGTGTTGTCGCCCGCGGTCGAACCCGCGTACGCGCGCTTGACGGCGTAGTACGACAGCCGTTTGAGGCCGCCGGACAGGACGTTGAACCAGACGCCGCCGAAGTCGTGTTCGGTGCCGTAGTGGAAGAGGGTGGCACCCAGCGCGACGCCCTTGTGGCCGGTGACGCAGTTCCAGGCCTTGGTGTAGCCGTCGGCCTTCTGGACGTCGGTGGGCTCGTCGGGGATGCCGTTGGCGTCGTCGGGGACTTCCCACTCGCCGGCCGGACCGCCCTCGGTGATGATGTAGGGCTTGGTGTAGCCGCCCGACTCCCAGTCCTTCTGGACGTTGCAGATGTCGCCGTAGGAGTTCATCGCGTACAGGTCGAGGTCCGGTGCGTTGCGCTTGTAGTACGGCCAGGCGCCGGTCCAGGCGTCGGTGGAGGTCACCGGGTGGTCGGGATCGATGGAGTGGATCTTTTTGGCGACGTCGTTCACGAACGTCGTATAGGCGTTGCGCTGCGTCTCCAACTCGCCACCGCTGTAGCAGTTCTGCAGGCCGAGTACGGACTCGTTGCCGACGTTCCACATCAGCGTGCCCGGGTGGCTCTTGTAGGTGTCGACCCATTTGGCGAACTCGGTGAGCATGTTGTTCTTGTACGTCGTGTCCGTGACGTAGTTGACGCAGCCGCCGCTGCCGGGACCGCCGCCGGGCTGCAGCCAGAAGCCGTTGATCACGCGGATCCCGTTGGCCGCGGCCGCGTCGAGCAGAGGCTTCGACGAGCTGTCGGTGCCCCAGGTACGCACGGTGTTGACGCCCATGGACTTCAGATCGGGCATGTAGGTGGGAGCGTCCGCCATGGCCGGGCCCCAGGTGAATCCCTTGACGGTGTACGGCTGCCCGCCCACCTGGAGCTGCCAATTGCCCTGGGCCCCGGTCACCTTGACCGCTCCGCCGGCCGGCGGGGGAGTGGTGTCGTCGGGGGAGCCGTACACCTGGAACTCCCACAGCGAATATCCGTAGCCGCTCGATCGGGCGGTGCCGAGCATGCGGACGTAGCGGCCCTCGCCGGAGACGGCGAGGTCGTCGGTGCCGCCGTCGCCGCTGGTGACGGTCTTCAGCGTGCGCCAGTCGGTGCCGTTGTCGGAGGCCTGGATCTCGTAGGACTTGCCGTAGGCGGACTCCCAGGTGAGGACGACGCGGCTGAGGTCCGCCTTCGCGCCGAGGTCGACCCGGAGCCACTGGGAGTCGGTCCACTGGCTCGCCCACCGGGTGCCGGTGAGATTGCCGTCGACCGCTGCCGCCGCCGAGTAGCCGTCGCCCTCCTGCGAGGAGGCCGTGGCGGGTCTGCCCTGGGACAACAGGGTGTCGGCCGCAGCTGCGCCCGGTGCGGTGATCACGGTGAGGGAGGACGCCGACAGCGCGCCGAGATTGACGAGAAGCGTCGCGATTCGCGGGCGTCGGAACCTGCCGACTCGCGAGTGTCGGGACATGACAGGGGGTCTGAACACGGGGTCTCCTGGCGGGGGTGGGCGGCGTGCGGGAGGGGGCGGTGCAGCCGTTCCGGAATCTGGGAGAGCGCTCTCCCAGAGAGTGGCGTGCGGGCGTGACCCTGTCAACGCCCTGGACTCCGCTCCTCACGCATCCGGCCCAGGTGAAGATCGACGTCGGGTGCGGGTTGGAGGGGGAGACGCGGAGGGCGGTGGCATGTTGCGCGCCGGTTCCCGTCGGCACCTGCCGGGCCCGTGCGGCGAGTTCCGAATCGGCGACACCTTCGGCGAACTCGTCGAGCCGATGTCCGAGCACCGCGCCGGGGTGCAGCCCCTGCACGTCGCGCGCTGCGGGGTTGTAGCGCTCCACCCGCAGGTCGGCGTCGAAGACGTAGAGCCCCCACGGCGCCTGGGTGAACAGGACGTCCAGCACGACGGCATCGAGCGCGCGGCTCTCAGCTTCGGGCACGGGTGCAGCTCCGAGGGGGTGAGCCGTCGGGCGGCCTTGTGCCCGTGGGGCGAAAGGATCAGTGCGGGGGCTCGCCGACAGTCGGCGTTGTCGTCCCAACAGCGCCTGGGACGTCAGGAGTTGGCCGGGCGTACGGGGCTGGGCGAGTGAAGGGTGGCGGCATGCCGAAGCGTGTTCTCGCACCATCGAAAGCGCACATATGTGAGTGCGGCACGGCCACGAAGGCGAGCCTGCGCAGCGGCCGCCTGTACGAACACGACGCTCCCGACGGCACCGGCCCGTGCGCGAAGTCCGGCGCCGTGGTCGTGGCCGGCTCCGAGCTGGTGAACAGCTACGAGTGCGCGTGCGGCACCTGGGCCCGGGTGACGAGCAAGGGAGCGCTGGCCCGCCACGTGATGCCGGAAGGGCCAGGGTGTCCGCTGTCCGGAGAGCCGATCGAGACGCGCGCTGCCCCACAGCGCCCCCGGCGCGTCGGCGGCGGCCTGGTGCGGATGGTGCCGCTGGCGCCCACCGAAGGGTGGGCCAAGCCCGTTACCGGCGGCAGCGGTTCCAGCGTGTACGCGATTCCCGCCGGACTGCCCGGTCACGGGCGCCGCCGCTAGGCGATCAGAGATCGAGGGCGGGCGGCACGCCGGGGAGTCAGGGATCGGCGTCCGGGTCCTGGACCGGTGGCGAGCGGTGCACGCCCCCGAGACCGGCGCGAAGGACACGGGAACCGAGGCGGGGACGGGGTTCGGCGCCGAACCCCGCTGAGCGAGGGCGCGTACGGAAACTCGCGCGCCTCCTGTGCGCAACGATTCACCCACCTCGCACGTCTCACCTACGAACGGCATGGCCCTTGCCTCTTGCCGCTGCGCAACCTGAACTTCTCCCGCCGGACACCCAGGAGCCCTCGTGCGCCGCAGTATCGCCATCGCGCTGACCGTCACCGCAGCCCTCAGCACCGCCTCGGCCCTCACTGTCACACCGGCGGCCGCCGCCCCCGTGCCGCCCCGCACCCCCCTCACCGACTTCAACCACGACGGGTACGCCGACCTCGCGCTCGGCGGGCCGGGCACCACGGTGAGCGGGACCCTGAACGCTGGGGCCGTGTCGGTCGTGTACGGGAGCAAGAACGGGCCGGACATCGCGCACGCGAAGGTGTTCACCCGGTCGACCGCCGGGGTACCGGGGGTCCGGACCTCGTACGAGTTCTTCGGGGAGCGGGTCTCCCCCGGCGACCTCGACGGCGACGGGTACACCGACCTCGTCGTCGGCCCGACGAACGGCGGCCACCCCGTCGTGCTGTGGGGCTCCGCGCAGGGCCTGACCGGCACCGGAGCCGTCAGCCTGCCGGGCGGCTCAGGACTGTTCTCCGTCGGCGACTTCAACGGGGACGGCCACCGCGACCTGGTCACCGACGACTTCCCGTATGACCCGGACGACGACATGGGCGGGATGACCATCCTGTACGGGCCCTTCGACCGGGCGACGGGCGCGGTCGCGAAGACCGACACCATCGCGACCAGCCAGACGTACGGTCCCCACGACTTCGTCGTCGGTGACATGACGGGTGACGGCGCCGACGACATCGTGACCAGTCTCGGCTTCGAGGAAACGGCGTACGGCAGCGAGTTCTGGAAGGGCGGAAAAGACGGCGTCAGCCACACCTCCACCACCCTCACTTCCAGCCTCGCGGGCGCCGTCGCCGACGTGGACGGTGACGGCTATGGCGACCTCGTCGTGCACGACATCGGCGCCAACTACGAGGACATCCCCTACGAGAAGGGGACGGTACGGGTCCTGTACGGCACCGCCTCCGGCCCTTCCAGCACGCGTACGAAGGCGATCACCCAGGAGACCAGCGGCGTCCCCGGCATCGGTGAGAAGGGCGACCAGTTCGGCACGGACATCGCCGCCAGTGACGTGAACGGCGACGGGTACGCGGACATCGCCGTCGGCGTCCCCGGCGAGGCCATCGGCTCAGTGAAGAACGCGGGAGCCGTGGTCCTGCTCAAGGGCGGCAAGGCCGGGCTGAGCGGTACCGGGGCGCAGGCCTTCAACCAGTCGACCACCGGGGTACCCGGGGCGAGCGAGAGCGGCGACATGTTCGGCCTTCAGGTGCTGCTGACCGACGTGAACGGCGACGGACTGGCCGACCTGACCTCCGCCGCGCCGCTGGAGGACGGCACGTACAAGGACTCGGGAGCGGCCTGGGTGCTGCGCGGCACGAAGAGCGGCCTGACCGTCAAGAACATCACCTCCTTCGGGCCCGCCGCCGTCAACATCCCCGAGAAGGGCGCCCAGCTGGGCCGGGACCTGGGACGCTGACGCCCCGGGTCGGTGCGCGGGTCCATGCATCTTCGCCTGGTCGGGTCCTCCGGCCACGTACTCGGTGACGTGCACGAAGTCCAGGAGCACGTTGATCGTGACGTTGCGGCGGCCGGCTTCGCGCTGGATCAGGTCGCGTTGGTGGCGGGCGCCGTCGACCAGGACCACCCAGCAGCGGTGATGGCCGGGATCGCGGGCCTCGGCCTGGGTGAACGCGTCAGCGATGACCTTCTCCGGCGGGTGGACCAGGGAGGCGGTGCACTACTTGCGTATCGCGGTCGGCCCCGGGCGGGGCCGACGCATTCCGGTGCGGCCGCCGGGCGGATGGATCACATCGTGTGGCCTCGGGGGCGGGGGAGGGGTCACGCAGCCGATGGTAGAGCGGCCCCCCGGGTCGCAGGGCAGGTTCGTTCCGTGAAGGCGCAGGTCAGTCGAGCTGCATGCACGTTGACTTGCGCACGAAGGCGCCCCGGACCCAGCCTTTGGCGTTGACCGTCAGGCCTGAGGTGGGGGCGGTTGTCGAGGTGCCCCTCTTCCACGCTCTCTTGCTGCTCAGCACGGCTACCTGATCGCCGTCGCGCAGCAGTCCGTAGGAGGCGTAGGTGGTCCTTGGCCCGGAGCGCAGGTTCGTGGTGCCCGTGATCTCGTATCCGCAGTCCGCCGAGGCCAATTCGGTTCGCGCTGCCCCGTCAGTTCAGAGCCTTTCCCAGATCGCCGACAGCGTCGGTCCGGATCGCCGGGGCATGAGGCCATGGTGATTCAGGTCAGGCTGGTCGGGCGGGAGGGAAGGTCCATGTGCCGTCCAGGATCTCCGGGCGGGGGCGGTAGAGGCGGACCATGTAGTTCCAGTCCTTGGGAACGGGGAGGACGTTGACGTCTTCGTCGGTCGTGGTGCCGCCGAACTGGACGGTGATGGTGCCGTCGGCGGTCCGTTTCGCGCCGAGGTTGTTCAGGGTGTAGACCCCGTCGGTGTTCTGCTCGAAGTAGCCGTCGCTGTTGTACACGCTGATCGACCAGAACCCGTCGACCGGCACCTCGCCCACGGTGAGCCGGTAGACGGTGCCGCCGTCGTTGTGCTCAGGGGTCACGTTGAGATAGGTGGCGTCCTTGTCGGGGTTGCCGCCCCATGCGCTGGCGCTGGCGATCAGGTGGCGGACCGGATCGACTTGTCCGGGCGCACCGAATGCACGGGCGAGGTCTGGAAGTCCCTCGCTGAGAATGACCAGAGCGTCCCGGACCCGCTTGTGCGAAGCCTGGTCCCAGGCGGGCAGATCGAGGCTTCCGGGGCCGCCGGGCTGGTCGATGCGCATGGAATCCTGAAGCGCGTGGACGGCTGCCATGTCGCCGGTGATGCCCGGGGTGACCATCGTGCGGATGCCGACCATCACGTAGCGGGTTCCGACCTGCTCGCGCGTGACGTGGTAGGCCCCGCCTCCGTACTCGACGCCGGCGATGTAGTGGTCCTCGTTGATCAGGATCATCGACAGGAATCGGTCTCCGGGGTCGGGCAGCCTGATGGTCGCCGGGCCGGCGTCCAGGTCGAGCACGGCATCTGAGTACAGGGTGTCGCGGTTGGCACGAACGACGCTCTGGTGATCGATTGGCATCAGGGCGCGGTGATGGTGGAACGTCCCGAAGCCTCCCTGGTTCGCTGACACGGAGAAGTACATGTCGCTCTCGGCCCGGGGAAAGGTCTCGACCGTGACGGTGACGGGAGTGTCCTGCCGATGTACCACGCGTGCTCCTCTGTCATCTTGCTCGGGCGCCGGTCCTTCGAAGGGGGCGTTGGCCCCGCCCGCAGGGGCTGCGGCCAGCACAGCACCCGCAGAACGTCCTCGCTCGACGGGTCGACCGAGCGGGTGATGGATGCGGTGGATCCGCGCCAGCCGCCCGGCCTTCACCGTGCGACAAAGCCAGACGGCGCTTGGCCGGCCCGGGGCCGGGTGACCCGTCGCCGGATCGTGTCGCGGGAGACGCCGTACGCCGCCGCCAGCGCTCCAAGAGACTCGCCGGCCCGGTGGCGTCGGCGCAGTTCCTCGTCCGGCAGCCGGTAGGGCTGTGTGACACCGATCCGGGCTCGGATTGTCGGCACCGAGACCCGGTACCGGGCCGCGATCGCGACAGCGACGCGCCTTCCTCGTCCCGCAGCCGGCGCAGCTCGTCGACCGGCAGCTCCACCGGCCGCGCCCCCACGGGCACGCCCCGCATCCGGTGCGAGACCAGGCGCCCGCTCACGCCGAGCTCGGCCGCGATCGCCTGGACCTCCTCGCCCTCGACGAGGTAGCGGCAGCCCAGTTCCTCGGGCGAGACCGGCAGTTGTTGCCGACGTCCGCGCCGCGCGACTCCGTGCCGGTCGAGGACCCGGTACATGGTCCGCTCGGTCGTGGAGTGCGCCGCGGCGATGGCCCGCACCGGCTCCCGCCGCCAGTACCGGCGCGCCATGTCGGCCACCGGCAGCGCCCCCGCGAGCGTCAGCAGCGACTCAAGCGACGCAGCGTCGACGCCGAACTCGGCTGCCAGTTCCGGGAGTTCCGCACCCGCGGTGCGCGATCGACTCGGTCAGTCTGCGGGCTGCAAAAGGGGGCCGCTGACGGGACCGAATCCGACCGATCGCGGCAAGCCGGGATCGAAGATTCACCTCATCACCGACCGGAACGGACTGCCGCTGTCCGTGGGTCTCTGGCGCGAACATGCACGACAGTCAGGGCCTGGAGCCGCTTGTGCGCGGTATTCCACCCATCCGGTCCCGCCGTGGGCCCCGGCGCAGGAAGCCGGTGAAGCTGCACGCCGACAAGGGCTACGACTACGACCACCTGCGCTGATGGCTCCGCGAGCGCGGTATCCGCCACCGCATCGCCCGCAAGGGCGTCGAGTCCTCGCAGCGGCTGGGCCGGCACCGGTGGGTGGTCGAGAGAACCGTGTCCTGGCTGGCCGGGTGCCGCAGGCTCCACCGCCGCTACGAACGCAGAGCTGAACACTTCCTCGCCTTCGTCGGCATCGCAGCGGGTCTCATCTGCTTCCGCCGGCTCATCGGCAGCCCTCGTCACTGACCACTGCAGAAGCGCGGGCAGGACCGCCCCGCCAGTGCACCAGCCAGCAGGGGAGCAACAACAAGAATTAAGGCCATGGGGACGAAGATGGCCACAGATGCCCCCGGGCCCGCATGGACGTCAGAGTCGCCGAAGAGTGCCACAGCGACAGCCCAGAGGAACATTCCCGCGGCGGCACACGCACCCAGTACCTCCCAGGTTCGAGCACGTCCGAGCAACAGCCCCAGAAGCAAGGAAGGGGCGATACCACCGGCCATCATGCTCAAGAAGACAGTGACGCCCGACAAGTCCGCAACGCCCGCAATCAGCGGAACCCACGGGCTGACAACGATCACCGACACCCAGGCCAGAACCGCCGCCGCACATAGCCTCGCGGGCCGCCCAACTGCGGTCCCCCGATGGATCGCCGACCTGTGCTTCATCTTCGCTCCCCCATCCGCGTGAAGGAGATCCTGCCAGCAAAATTGAACGTGTTCAACTCTTATCGAATTCGTGCCCATCACCCCTCGCTTGGCACACAGTGCTTGCCTATGCATCCTCCGATGAGCCAAAGGAAACGACGTCTTAACGCTGTCGGCCCCGCCCGCCGCCCGGGGAACTCTGGTGGGATCTGACCGGCAGTCGCGGAGTACCCGCGACCGGGCCCTCGACGTCCTCGTCGTCGTAGTCGGCGGTGGGGAGATCGAGGAACCATCCTCCGTTCCGCGCAGGCCGGGTACGTTCTCCCGCCAGCCGGGGCGCCTCGATGGTGGCCCGCTGCTTTTGTGTCGTGCAGTCGTCGTGGGAGACGGTGACCGGCTCGTCGGGTTCGTCAATCGCGGGCGTCGGCGCGGCGCTCGGGCGGGCCGGTGCGGCCGGGGAGGCGGGCGCATTCGTCTCGTCGAAGCCGTACGCCGCGCACGGGCCCGGCCAGTTGTGTGGGTGCGGGATGCTGCGACCGGCTTCCCAGTGTTGATCGTGCTGGTGGAGGCGACGCGGGCGAGCTCCGCGGTCTTGGCGCGGGAGCGGCCGGACCGCGTGCGGCGGGGGAGTAGCTCGCGGGCAGCGGGGGTGCGTCGACGGTCCACGTGAGCAGGCGCCGGGCGGCGTCCTGGCGTTTGGGCTCGGCGGTGACGTGGGTGACGACGTCGAGGGCCAGGCGCGAGGTGTGCCGGCGCGGGTTCGTCTCGGGGCCCAACGGCCTTTCCCTGTCAAGGTATTCGCCATCAACGTTGTGGCCCACATCACATTACCGGCGGTATCTGAAACAGTGTGTCGCAGGTAAATTGCGGGTGCCGCCCGTATGGATCGCCTCTGTCGCACCAGGGGCCCGAGCGAGAGTGAGGCCCATGACGATGGAACGGCAGCACGTCGACGTCCTGGTCATCGGGGCCGGGATCTCCGGCATCAGCGCCGCCCGCCACGTCCTGCGCGACAACCCGCGCGCCACGCTTGTCGTCCTGGAGCGCCGCGCCCGGGTCGGCGGCACCTGGGACCTGTTCCGGTACCCGGGCATCCGCTCCGACTCCGACATGTCCACCTTCGGGTTCGGCTTCCACCCCTGGCGCGGCGCCCGCATCCTCGCCGACGGCCAGGAGATCCGCGGCTACGTCGAGGACGCCGCCGCCGACGCGGGCATCCTGGAGCGCACCCGCTTCGGCCGCCGCGCCGTCAGCGCCGACTTCTCGCACGCCACCGGCCGGTGGACCGTCGAGGTCGAGGACGAGCACACCGGCGCGCACGAGTCGTACAGCGCCGGCTACCTCGTCGGCGCAACCGGCTACTACGACTACGACGAGCCCTACCGCCCCGAGTTCCCCGGCGAGGCCAATTACCGGGGTACCCTGGTCCACCCACAGCAGTGGCCCGAGGACCTCGACCACACCGGCAAGCGCGTCGTCGTCATCGGATCCGGCGCCACCGCCATCACCCTGCTCCCCGCGATGGCCGACAAGGCCGCGCACATCACCATGCTCCAGCGCTCGCCCACCTACGTCCTCGCCCTGCCGGAGGTCGACCCCGTCACCTCCGTCCTGCAGAAGCTGCACGCGCCCGCCCGCCTCACCCACAAGATCGCCCGCACCCGCAACATCGCACTGCAACGCGGGAGTTACGCGTTCTGCCGCAAGTACCCGCGCCTCGCCCGCCGCATACTCCTCGGCCTCGTACGGGCACGCGCCGGCAAGGGCGTCGACATGCGCCACTTCAGCCCCCACTACAAGCCCTGGGACCAGCGACTGTGCGTCGTGCCCGGCGGCGACCTGTTCAAGGTGCTCAGGAGCGGCAAGGCGTCCGTCGCCACCGACCACATCGACACCTTCACCGCCGACGGCATCCGCCTGAAGTCCGGCCAGGAACTGAAGGCCGACATCGTCGTCACCGCGACCGGCCTCAACGTCCGCCTCCTGGGCGGCATGGCCCTCACCGTCGAGGGCCGCCCCGTCGACGTCACGAACCGCGTCCTCTACAAGGCCGTGATGCTCGAAGGCGTACCGAACATGTCCCTCGTCATCGGCTACACCAACGCCTCCTGGACCCTGAAGGCGGACCTGGCGGCCGACTACACGGCTCGACTCCTGGCCCACATGCGGCGCCACGGACACGACATCGCCACCCCGGTCGCCACCGACGCCGACCGTTCGGAGTTCTCCGTCATGGGCGAGGCGCTCACCTCCGGCTACATCGCCCGCGCCGACCGGGCCATGCCGCGCCAGGGCACCCGCGACCCCTGGCGGCTGTGGAACAACTACTACCGCGACCGCGCCATGCTCCAGGACGCCCCGATCGAAGACGGTCCGCTGCGCTTCGACACCGTCGGCCCATCCGGTACGGAGCATGCGGCCGACGCACCCACATCGACCCGCGTCGCCTGAGAGGACAAGGACAAAGATGACCGCGAACCCGACCAGGAATCTGACCCGGAAGGTCTACGACGAACGCCTGCGGACCCTGTCCGAAGGCTCCGTCAACGTCAACTTCAACGCCTTCACCGACATCAAGTGGGACGACCCCGAGTTCGCCGTGGACACCAGCGACCCGCGCTGGGTGCTGACCTCCGCGGACGCGCTCGGCGCCCACCCCTGGTACCAGGAACAGCCCCTCGAGACGCAGATCCGGATCGGGATCTGGCGCTGGGCGACCATCGCCAAGGTCGGCATGCAGTTCGAGAACCTCCTCATGCGCGGAGCCCTCGACTACGTCTACCAACTGGGCAACCAGAACCAGGAGTTCAGGTACCTCACCCACGAGATCACCGAAGAGACCCACCACACCCAGATGTTCCAGGAACTGGTCAACCGCACCGGCGTCGACACCGCCGGCGGCAAGCGCTGGTTCCGCCAACTCAGCCGCGTCCTGCCCCTGTTCGGCTCCCTGTACCCCGAGGCGTTCTTCACCGGCATCCTCGCCGGCGAGGAACCCATCGACCACCTGCAAAAGGGCGCCCTGCGCAGCGGGGAGCCGGTGCACCCGCTGCCGCAGCGGATCATGCAGATCCACATAGCGGAGGAGGCCCGGCACATCTCCTTCGCCCACGAGTTCCTGCGCCTGCGCGTCCCCCACTACGGCAAAACCCGCCGCGGCGCACTCTCCGTCCTCTTCCCGCTGATCATGCGAGTCCTGTGCGACGTCATCATGATCCCCGACCGGAAGTCCGCCGCCCAAGTGGGCATCCCCGCCTGGGTGCTCAAGGACGTCTTCTGGAAGTCCGACGCCGGACAGAAGATGCTCCACGACCTCTTCTCCGACGTACGGATGCTCGCCGAGGACATCGGCCTGATGAACAAGGCGTCCCGCCCGCTGTGGCGGGCCCTGCGCATCCACGGCCGCCCCGCGCGCTTCCGCGGCGAGCCGGTCCCGCAGACCGACTGACCGCCCGACCGCCTCCTCGCCCCCTCTGAACGGAGCCAGCCCGCCGTGCCGTACGTCGTCACCCGATCCTGCTGCGCCGACGCCTCCTGCGTGCTGGCCTGCCCGGTCAACTGCATCCACCCCGCGCCGGGCGAACCCGGCTTCGCCACCGCCGAGATGCTCTACGTCGATCCGCGCACCTGCGTGGACTGCGGTGCCTGCACGACAGCCTGCCCGGTGGACGCCCTCAAGCCCCATACGGCCCTCGGCGCGGCCGAGTTGCCGTTCCTGGACCTCAACGCGACCTACTACAAAGAGAATCCGCACGCGGACCGCACGCCCATGTACGTCGTGCCCCGCCAACGGGACCTGCCCGCAGGCGAGTTGTCGGTCGCCGTCGTCGGCGCCGGACCGGCAGGACTGTTCGCCGCCGACGAACTCCTACGCCACCCGGGCGTGCGCGTCACCGTCCACGACCGGCTCCCCACCCCGTACGGTCTGGCGCGAGCCGGCGTCGCCCCGGACCACCAGGACACCAAGCAGGTCAGCGAGCTCTTCCGGGCCATCGAGTCGCAGCCCGGCTTCCACTACCGGCTCGGCGTCGAGATCGGCACCGACCTCACCCACGCCGACCTGCTGCGCACACACCACGCGGTGATCTACGCCGTCGGCGCCGCGACCGACAAGCGCCTCGGCATCGACGGCGAGGACCTGCGCGGCAGCGTCGCCGCCACCGACTTCGTCGCCTGGTACAACGGCCACCCCGACCACGCCGACGACCACTACGACCTCGACACCGAACGCGCCGTCGTCGTCGGCAACGGCAACGTCGCCCTCGACGTCGCCCGCATCCTCACCGCCGACCCCGACACCCTGGCCCGCACCGACATCTCCGACCACGCCCTGGCCGCACTGCGCGCCAGCCGGGTCCGCGAGGTCGTCCTCCTGGGCCGCCGCGGACCCGCCCAGGCGGCTTTCACGCTGCCCGAACTCCTCGCGCTCAGCGCGCTGAAGGACGTGGACGTGACCGTCGAAGGCTGGCCCGACGACCTGCCGCCCGGCGCCACCGACAAGACCCGCCTGCTGTCCCAACTCGCCGCCCGCACACCGCACTCGACGCGACGCCGTATCATCCTGCGGTTCCTCACCAGCCCCGTACGCCTCACCGGCGAAGGCCGCGTACAAGCCCTTCAGACCGCCACGACCACCCTGCACACGGACACCGACGGCACCGTACGCGCGCGCCCCACCGCCGAGACGCGGACCCTGGAGACCGGCCTCGTCCTGCGCTCCGTCGGCTACCGCGCCCGCCCCGTCCCCGGCCTGCCCTTCGACGAGGACACCGCGACCGTCCCGCACGACGGCGGCCGCGTCGCACCCGGCGTCTACGTCGCGGGCTGGATCAAGCGCGGCCCGACCGGCTTCATCGGCACGAACAAGACCTGCGCCCAGGAGACGGTCGCCGCCCTCCTGGACGACTTCACCGAGGGCCGCCTCACCCCGCCCGAGTCCGGCGCCGCCACCGCGCCCCGCGCCCTCGACCTCGCCGCCTGGCGCGCCATCGACGCCTCGGAACGCGCCGCGGGGGAAGCGCAGGGTCGCCCCCGCGTCAAGCACACGGACCTCAACTCCCTTTACGAAGCCGCCAGTCGGGCCACCCCGGCAGCGGCCCGCAGCTGACCCCCGGCCCCTCGGTCAGACCCCTTCCAGATCCGACACCCGCTGCTGCGGCGACAACTCCACACCCAGGTCGCGCAGCGTCGCGTCGAGCACCGCCCACACGGAACGGCACAGCATCGCGCGCAACTCCTCCTCGGCCTGCTCCCGCTGCGGATCACGTACCCACTGGTTGACCGAGGTGTCCACGAACCCCACGATCCCGATCGCCACCGACCGGATCGGCGCCTCGGGCAGCCCGAGTGCCTTGAGCACGTCCCCGAACCGATCACTCAGTCTCAGCGCGATGGCCGTCTTGACGTCCGCCACCAGCGACCCGTCACCCATCGAGTGCTCGCCGACACCCATGTACGCGTACAACTGCGGGTGTTGGACCACCCAGTCCAGATGCGCGCCCACCACACGGCGCACGGACTCCTCGATCGTCCCCTCGAAGCTGAGCGTCGGCTCCATCCGCCGCATGAACGACTCCACCACCCGTCGACGGATCAGCTCGTCCAGCGTGGCGCGGTCCTTGAAGTGCCGGTAGAGCACCGACCGCGGCAGCCCCACCCGCTCCGCGAGCCGCTGCACCCTGAACCGCGCGCCCTCCTCCTCGATGAGCGCGACCGCCGCATCCACCAACTCGCCCTGCCGCTGCGCTTTGTGCTCCCCCCAGCGGGTGGAACGCCCGTCGACGGCCGGGGCGTCACCGTTTCTGTCCGCCATCGGCCCAGGATATCGGCAGGCCGCACCCGTGCGGGGCCCTCGGGGCCCTGGCCGGCCCGCAGGTCGGTGCCTTCGCCCGTCGTCGGCCGATCCGGGAGCCGGCCGCGCGGGGAGGGGAATCTTCGGATGGGGCACCGTTTGTGGCTTTTAGATGCGGAAGATGTGCACCACATGAGGGGTGTCCGCGAGGGTGTGCGGGGCCAGGGCGTGGTAAGCCCAGACGTGGACCCAGGCGTTGCCCGTGCGCAGAGTGAGCACCGCCTTCATCATGCCTGGGGCGAAATAGGTGAGAAGCAGGAAGGCCCCCGAGAGCAGCGAGTCTTTGAGGGATCCGAACTGCGTCCAGGCGTCCCACAGATGGAAGGCGGCGTAGGCCAGGCCGCCCGCGACCACGGTGGCGACGGTCGAGCCGGTGAGTTTGAGCACGCGGGGGAGCAGGATCGCGTAGATGAAGACCATGGCGGGGAGCACCGCGCCGGCGAGGTAGAGCGTGAAAGTGAGCGGCAGGCCCACGAGCAGTCGGCGGCCGCCCAGCTCGAAGGTCTCGGGTTCGAGAGCCAGGAACTGCACGATCGACTCGACGGCAAGCACGACGGCGACCAAGACGGTGTCCGCCCGGCGGTCGGCTGAGCGCAGGCAGAGCTGTTCGGTGGTGTAGCGACGGCGAAAATACAGCAGAGGCGCGACGGCGTACACCATGAGGTTGTAAAGCGCCCAGGTGACGGCCTCTGCCGGAGTGACGTGTTCATGGGTGCCGTAGAGCGTGCCGGCGAGGTGGAAGCCGAAGGGGTGCAAGCCGAGAGAACGGGCGAGGACGTAGCCGAGGGCGAGTCCGGTCGCGCCGTAGGCGAGCAGCAGGAGTGACTCGCGCAGCGCCTGCGCACGCTCGGGTGCTCGGGCGGCGAGGTCGGGCCGGGGCCGCCGGCGGGTGAGCAGACCGACGAGAGTGATCAGCAGCAGCACCTCGCCGAGACCGACGTTGGCTTGCAGGAGGTGGTCCTTGGTGTGCTGCCCGGTGCTGGATGCCCAGGCGAAGGGCAATCGGTCTCCCGCGACGGTGACGACGAGAGCGTTGACCGCCAGCCAGCCGAGGGCGGCTGCCCACAGGGCGCGTGAGCGCAGCAAGGGCTTGTGAGGGGCCGAGTCGGATCCAGGGGTGGTGAGGCGGGTGAGCCGCATGGGAGCCTCCGCGATTTATTTAGCACGACCGTGCCATGAAGCCTCAGGATTGAATGTAGCACGACTGTGCTATAAAAGACCCATGCCCAAAGTGGTCGATCCCCGGATCCGTCGCAGAGAACTGGCCGAAGCGGTATGGCGGGTGGTCCGGCGCGACGGCTTGGAGCACGCCTCGGTCCGCAACGTGGCCCAGGAGGCAGGACTCTCGATGGGCTCACTGAGGCACTACTTCGCGAGCCAGTCCGAGCTGATGACCTTCGCGCTGCGGATGGTCATCGAGGGGATCGAGGAGCGGATCGCTCTCGTGCCAGCGGACGGTGATCCGCGGCTGCGTGCCACGCGTGTACTCACGGAACTGCTGCCACTGGACGACCAGCGGCGAGCGGAGAACGAGGTGTGGCTGGCCTTCACCGCCCGCGCCATGACGGACGCCGAGCTGCGGACCCTGCGCGACGAGGGGTACGACATGCTCCGTGCGGGCTGCCGCGATCTCGTGGCCGGCCTCATCGGTCCCGGCCGCGACCCGGACCAGGAGGCCGCCCGGCTGCACGCCCTCTTGGACGGGCTCGCTGTCCACGCCGCCATGCGCCCGGACATCGCCACCCCCGACGCGCTGCGCGCCGTCATCGCTGATCACCTGGCCGAGCTGCAAACCCAACGGACCGCTGACGGGCCGACGCGGCCCTTTGGCGCTTGAGTTCGCAGCGTCGTGGGCGTAGCGGTACCCGTCTGCCGGGTGGAACGGGTACTGCCAGGAGGGACGGCAGTTCTGTCTCTTGTCGTCCAAGCGAGGCGTTTGACGACGAACCCGGTCGTCTGCGAGTAGCCGAGCCCGCTCGAGATCGGAGTGGCCGACCTGGCAGCTGCCCGGGCGGGCGTGCCGTTCAGGCCGAATGCGATGCCTGGTCGAGGATGCCGTCGACGACCTCGGCCTCGCCGGCTGCAAGGGGGAGAAGCGCGAAGCCGATCAGCCCGGAGGCAAGATCACGCAGGCCCTTGATGGTCAGGTATGCCGGATCGCCCGCCTCTCTGGCCGGTACTCCGTGTACCAGGCGGCAGCCGCCTGCGGCTGGAGGAAGAGAATCTGTCCCTGCCGACGATGAGGAGGTTGAGCACCACGGTGAGGCTCCGCGCGTGAGGCACTGCGGCGTCGGCTGAGGTGAGAGGGGTCCGAGGTGCCCGGGGGTGATGTGCCGGGACATGCCCTGCCGGATGCCGCGGGTGTGCGGGCGAGCAGGGCGGTTCCGGACCCCTACGACTTTGCGTTCACCCATGGCGCGAGCGCTTTGCGGAAGGCTGGGAGGTCGGGGTCGAGCCATACCGTCTGCTTCAGGGGTTCTGCGCCGAAGAAGTACATCTGGGCCGGGCAGGTGTAGGTGTCGTCGCCCAGCACTGTCGTGGTGCTGAGTCTGCGGCCGGTCCTGGCCTCGTACACCGTGACCGCGTACTGGCCCTGGCGGTAGTAGCGGACGTAGTTGTCGATGTTGTGCGAGTACCGGCAGGTGGTGACGAGCCTGCCCTTGTGCTGGTTGGTGACGCAGGCGACGAGCTGCGCCTTCGCCGGGTCGGGGTGGTACGTGTCGTGGGGCGGTTCGCTCTGTGTCCCGCCCGGCGACGGGAACGGGGCCCGGGTGGCGCCCACGGAGTCCGGGGCTTTGGTGGTGAGCAGTACGGGGTGGGGGCCTTTGCCCTTGTACGCCGGCTGACCCGTCAGCAGCGTGGCGGGGCCGCGCTTGTCGCAGTATGCCGCCAAGTCGTACATGTTCGTCGCGGCCGGGTGTGCCGCGGCCGAGGGGCTGGCGGAGGAAGCCGTCGTCATGGTGGACGGGGAAGGGGCCTGCGTCCGGCCGTCACCTCCGCTGCCGCACGCCGACGTCAGAAGCGCGATGCCCACGATCATGGCCGGAACTGTGCCACGCACCCTCGCCACTGCTGTCTCTCCTCGTGTCCTTGTGTGTCCACGCGTCCGCCCCGCCACCCCTGCCCCGCCCTCTTCCCGGCTCAATGCCTCGCGACCGGGGCGTCACGTCAGCTCCATGAGGGTGTCCGCGCGGGCGTAGTAGTCGCTCACCGGGAGGCGGTCGCGGGTGATCCTGGCGAACCCGGCTTCCTCATAGAGGTGGATGGCGGCGGCCAGCTTGCTGTTCGTGCCGAGAAACAGGCGAGCCCCGCCGAGCGCTCGGGCGCGGTCGATCGCTGCGGCGATGAGTTGGCGGCCGATGCCGCGTCGCTGCGCGGCGGGGGCCACGGCCATCTTCGCCAGCTCGAACACGGCTTGCGGGTAGGAGATGAGGGCGACGCATCCGACGACGGTGCCGCGGCCCGGCTCGCGTGCCAGGAGCACATCGCCGCCCGGGCCCACGATGCGGCCGAACGGATCGTCGAGGACCGCCCGGTCCTGTTCCTGCAAGGTGAACAGGCGCGCGATCCACTCCTCGTTCAGCGCTCGGAACGCCTCGGCATCACTTGATGAGGCGATCGAGGAGACCACGGTCGGGGCAGAGGTGTACGGCATGAAGCAGGTGTCCTTCCGGTGCAACTTCTCCCATGCAGCTTCCGGCCGCCTCACCCATATGTCCAATACCTGCATTAGGCTCTATTGATAAGTTTGAACTATGGATCAGCGCATCGAGCTCCGCCATCTGCGGTACTTCCTGGCGGTAGCCGAGGAACTCCACTTCGGCCGTGCCGCCCAGCGGCTGAACATCGCCCAGCCGGCCCTGTCGCAGCAGATCAGGCAGCTCGAGAAGATGGTCGGTGTCGAGCTGTTCCGGCGGACCTCGAGAAGCGTGCGCCTCACAGAGGCAGGAGCGGCGTTCCAGCCACGGGCGCGCGGCCTTCTGGGCCGTCTTGCGGCCGACCTCGACGAGGCCGGCCGTATCGGGCGCGGCGAGTCCGGTCGCCTGGACATCGCCTACATCACCTCCGCCACCGCGATCGTCAGCGAACGGATCCGCGCATTCTCCCGCCGCCGCCCGGACGTCCAGATCAAGCTGCACGACGGCTTCACCGTCGACGTGCTGACGGCCCTGCGGCGGGGCACAGCCGACGTCGGAATCGTGCGGGACGCCGAGGAGCAGGACGGCATCGACCTTTCCCCGCTGACGACTGAACGGCTCGTCGCCGTCCTTCCCTCCGAGCACCCCGCCGCACAGGGTGACCGTGTCGAAGCAGCCGCGTTGGCTGCTGACCCGCTGATTCTTTTCCCGCGCACAGCAGGGGCCCACGCCTTCGACCTCAACACGCAGCCACTACGGGATGCCGGCATCGACGTCCAGGTCGCGCAGGAGTGCTCGAACTGGCACACCATCATCATGTTCGTCGCCGCAGGCCTGGGCGTCACCATCGCCCCCTACAGCGTGACGGCGCTGCTCCCCCCAGGCGCCCAGCGCCTCGAACTCGACGGGCCTGCCACCGTGAGCCGGATCTTCATGGCCACCCGCCGAGGAGACAACCGCCCCCTCGTACAGGCCTTCATCGCAGCATCCGAGTCCGTGACAGGCCACGACGACGGTCCGACGACGAGAACACGCACCGGAAAAGGCCTCGTGCACGGCACTGCCGGCACGCTCTGACCATCCATGGAACGCAAGCTAACGCAGGCACGTTGAAAGATGGGCTCCACACTGCCCGTAACGAATAGCTGGCCCATACCGTCCGCCAACAGACCCTCCCAGCGGGACTGGTGCCACGCTGTCGGCGGCGCCTTGAGCCCGTGGGCGGGCAGTGCAGACCTTCTCCTGGCCCCCCACCCGGAGTTGGGTATCACCGGAGTCGCGTCGTGTATTCCTCGGGGATTCAGTCTGGGGGAGCACCGTGTGTGGTCGCCGAAGGCGCCATCGTTTGCTGGCACAAGCCCCGGTCGTTCGCTGCCCGTGCGCCGTTCCGTACCATCCGCTGGTGATATCCCGCCTTCTCTCTACGCCGCGCCGCCGAGTCGCAGCCGTCCTCACAGTGACGTCCGTCGTCGTCGCGTTCGGGTCGTGGGCGCTGTGGCCGGTCCACGACTCGTCGTGCGTCGTCTACTCCGGGGCCTACGTCCCCATGAATGCGGCGAAGGCCGAGGTGGAAGCCGCCATGCAGCGGGCTTACGACAAGGCCCTCGCCGACGGCGCGTGCGGTCCCAAGCGGGCGCGCTTCCACAACTGGACTGAGTGAGGTCGATCCTGGCGAGCCGCAGAGCGCGTCTTGCCGGTCGCCACCGAACTGCTGCCCGTTCTCGGGTTCTGGCTCAACTTCTGAGAAGGGACCACTTTTAGTGGCTGCTGGGCCTCTTCGAGTTGCGGGTGAAGTCGCCTGAAAATGATCCCTGGGCAACCCAGCCGGGCTGAAGGTTCAGGGTCGTGGAAGAGGCCCTGCTCCGGCTGAAGGAGTTGTTGTTCCCGTCGATCGCGGACGTCGTGGTGCTGTCGGTAGACGCGAACATCGCGACAGTGGGCATCGATGCGCACTGCACGGCCGACGGCGCCGTGCGCCCGGTCTGTGGCACCTGGTCGAACCGGGTTCATGGTTCCTACCTGCGGTTTCCCGCTGATGTTCCTGGCGGAGGCCGACGGGTTGTCCTTCAGTTGGGGCCCCGGCGGTTCACCTGCGGAAGCCCGGGCCTCATCGACATCGAAACCCGCCGCCCTGTCGACCTGTTGCCCGACCGGGAGGCGTCCAGCCTGGCGGCCTGGCTCGCCGAACGCCCCGCGTTGGGATCGTCTGTCGTGACCGCGCCCCCTTCTTCGCCGACGGCGCCCCGCGGCGCCCCGCAGGCCCTCCAAGTCGCCGACCTGTGGCACCTCTGGCGCACCCTGGGCGAGGCCGCCGAGAAGTGCGTCTACCGGCATCGCGGTTGCCTGCGCTCCACGTCGGAACGGCCAAATAGCCCCACGAGGAGCCCAAGTTGGCCGCGTCATCGCCCGGGCCGAGGGGTCCGTGCTACTGGACCTTCTGCACGTGGGTGGTGTCGACATCAAGGAGAGTGCCGTCGGCCCCGGTCGGTGCGATGTCGGGCACAGGTGTGCCGTACTGGTCGACCAGAGTGGAGTGGGGTTCGCCGGGGTTGAAGGCGTGACGTTCTCCCCACTGGCGCAGGGTGACGAGGACCGGGAAGAGATCGCGTCCGGGGCCGGTGAGCGCATACTCCATGCGACGGCCCGACGGCGCGGTGCGCTGGACCAGGAGCCCATGGTCGGTGAGCTTGCGAAGGCGGTCGGTGAGGATGTTTCGGGCGATGCCGGTGCGTCGTCGGAACTCGGTGAAAGAGCGCGCACCGTCCATCGCATCGCGGATGACCAACAGACTCCACCGGTCGCCGACGAGGTCGAGCGTGCGGGCGACAGGGCAGTCGGGATCGGTCCAAGCGGACTTTGGGGCACCAGCGGCTGGGCGTTGCATGACACCTCCCAATGAGTTGCAGATCGAGACCATCATGCCGTAGCGTCAAAACGGTTGCAATCTGCTACCTTTTTTGATTGGAGCGCAATGGACGTCTGGCGACGGTTACTGCTTGCGACCGTGTGCGGTGTCGCGGTGGCGAGTGTCTATGCGGCGCAGCCGGTACTGGCGCCGATGGGGCACAGCCTCGGGATTTCCGCGGAACATGCCGGATGGATCGTCTCGACCGGCCAGCTCGGCTACCTGGCCGGACTGGTGCTGCTGGTGCCGCTCGGTGACGTCGTCGCCAACAGGCGTCGCCTCATCACCCTGCACCTGGTAATCACAGCAGCAGGCCTCGGCCTGACGGCTGCGGCGTCGGCCGCCTGGATGGCGTTCGCCGGGCTCGCGTTGGCCGGCATGTTCGCCGTCGTCGTGCAGACTACGGTGGCCTACGCCGCATCGGTCTCCCCGCCCGCCGAGCGCGGGCGGAATATCGGCGTAGTCACGTCTGGGGTGGTGGTCGGCATCCTGGGCGCACGGATTGTTGCCGGGGCCCTGGCCCAGGCCTGGGGCTGGCGGAGCATCTACGCCGTGCTCGCGGTGCTCGCCCTCGGACTTGCGGCCCTGGTGCTGCTCGCGTTGGAGCCACAGGAGCGCGCACACCAGCCGGCGGGGTACCGGCGGGCCATCGTCGCGCTCGGCTGCCTGTTTGGACAGCGACTCTTCCTGTCGCGAGGGCTCATCGCATTCTTCCTGTTCGCATCATTCGGAACGCTCTGGAGCGGGTTGTCACTGTCCCTGGCGGATGCGCCGTGGCACCTCAGCGAGAGCCAGATCGGGCTGTTCGGTGCAGCCGGGCTCGCCGGAGCACTGGGGGCGGCCCGCGCGGGCCGGTGGGCAGACGCGGGGCGAGCAGCTCCGATCACCGGCTTCGCGCTCGCCCTGCTCATCGTCTCGTGGGCCGCAACCGCTCAGCTCCACTGGTCTCTGTGGCTGCTCATCGTCGGCGTTGTGGTTCTGGACTTCGCGGTCCAGGTCGTGCATGTGAGCAACCAGCACGTGCTGACCACGGCGCACCCGGAACAGACCAGCAGCGTCATCGGCGGGTACATGGTCTTCTACTCGCTCGGCTCCGCCCTTGGTGCTGCTGCCACCACCTCCGTCTTCACCTCTCACGGCTGGGTCGGCTCCAGTCTCCTTGGGGCCGCGTTTGCCGCCTGCGCACTGCTGGTCTGGGCGATCGACGTGCGCCGGCCCTCTGGAGGAACGGGGGCCCGCCCCCGGGCGGCGGGGGCGCGGGGGAAGGGAGCGAGGACGGAAGTCGAACAGATCGGGTGAACACGCCCGGAGTTCCTTGGAGGCGGAACTCTGGCGCCCGGTACCACCTCGCGTAGAGGATGCGCTCAAGCTCAGGGATTACGAGGTATTCCGCTTCGGCCATGACGAGCTGAAGATCCTCGAGGACGCCCAAAAACTGCTGCGGGAATTCCTCCCGGACCTCTTCCGTCGCTTCAGGGTGCGCCGCGGCTCACACCGCGAGCGCGTACCAGTCCGCCGTGAGTCACTCAGATGCTTGGGGGCACTCGAAGCCGAGTGGACCCAGGATGCCCGAACCCTGGGCAGGCGACATGCACCCGGCTCCCCAGTACATCCTGGAGTGCCCGGTGCTCAGTCTGACAAGGACCATCGACCGCCGCTGGACCATGCAGGCGGAGGCACCTTGACCTGCACCACATCTGGTCCACTACTGCCAGGACACCCCAATGTCGACCGGCTCCACAGAAAGTGGTCCAGAGCCCATTCTCATGAACGAAGCCAACCCCTGTGCCCCTCGTGCGGGAAGCCGCAGAAGGAGGTCATGGGGGCACGCGAGGCTCCCGAGCCGGTAGCGCGAGATCTCCCGGCCCGGTTCGTCGCCGGCTGAAGGGGAGGAAGCCGGCGCGAGGAGCTCGGCAGGGCCGCACCAAGGGCGGCAACGAGCGCGACCAAGTCATCAATGTCCACACGCCGGTTCTCGTACTCGATCTGATTGATCGCGCACTGCCCCAGCACCCACCCATGTGCCGTGACACGCTCCGCGAGCTCACGGACCGACAGGTGTCGGCGTACAAGCGACCCTGCGTACGTTGGTACAGCCGAACGTACACAGAGGAGTGTTTGCCGGGGCGACGGTGGGGACCGGTCCTCATCGACATGCCGCTGAACGACGGCGGTGACAGCCGTCCGTCGCGTGGGGGAGACGCTGGTTCGGGTCTCCTCCCAAGGTCGGCTGCTAGCCGGTCCTCAGGGGCGACGCCGAGGCGAGAACACGCCGAGACGATGGTGCACATGACCGCCACCCCACTTGATCCCGCCTTGCCATCCCCGCCCCGCTGGGCCGTCAGTGCCGCCCACGCCGCCGCGCTGGTCACCCTGCCGTCCGGCATCTGGCGCTTCCTGCTGACAGCAGGCTTCACCGCCGGGTATACCCAGGCCGGGTACGAGGCGATGGGCTTCACCGGCTGGGGTTCGGCATACGTGATCGGACTTAGCACGGCCGGAGAGATATTGGCACTGCTCACGCTCGGGCTGGTCCGGCCGTGGGGCCAGGTGCTGCCACGGTGGGTCCCCCTCGTCGGCGGGCGCAGGCCGAATCCGCGCACGGTCACTGTGGCGGCAGGCCTCGGCGCCGGGGTGTTGACCTTGGTCCTTTCCCAGTTCGCCCTCTGGTGGGCCTTTCCTCACCCGAACATGACCCCGCTCGGCCACACGGTCGCAGGATTCCTCTACCTGCCCCTCGTCGCCTGGGGGCCACTCCTCGGCGCCGTCACCATCGACTACCACCGTCGGCGTCGCGCAGTAGGAGCTTGAAGGGGCCGGTGTCAGCCCCTCCTGCCCCGGCCGATGCCGCCCACCCTGGGCGCACGGCGCGCTGTGCACGTTCGCGGGTACGTGGCTGTGCAAATGAGCCTCTACCTCGACCACAGGCCCCGCGCTGCTCGGAGAGCACGAATGTTGTCCGCCACGGGGGCCCTGCGACGCCTACGGGGTTAGTTGGCACCTTTCTGCTCCTCCGCAAACAGCACTGCGCCCCCGGCCCTGGGTACGCGGGGGTGCCGGGCGCAGCAGTCTCCGTTGACACTGGGTCTACAGCGGAGGCACCGGTCAGTGGTCCTGAAGCTGCAACCAGCCGGCCCTTTGTCCGGCTCATCCGGGGGCACGTGTGCGTCTGGCGGCCTTGGAGGTCAACGGGTGCCTGCGTGGTGGGGTGGGGAGGACGGGGGAGTCGTGGTGGAGTGGTGGTCCGTTGCGATGGTGGTTGAGCGCAGCGGTGAATGATGCGTGCTGGCGCGGTCAGGAAGTGAGGCTGCGTGCATGACGGCTGCTCTGTTGACGTGTTGTGACCCGCTGCGGATGCGTCGTCCGGAACCGCACTTTGCAGCTGCGGTGGAGGCCGCCGGGGCCCTGGGGAGTGGCGTTGCGCTCCTTGATCACGATGCTTTGTTGCGGGGGGATACCGCAGGGGCGGTGGCGGGTGTGCCGGGGGGTCTTGGGCGGCTGTGGTACCGGGGCTGGATGCTGCCGAGTGCCAGCTACGCCCGACTGGCGGATGTGCTGGCCGAGCGCGGCAGTGTTCTGGTGACCGATGGGCGGCGGTATCGCAGAGCTCATGAACTGCCCGGCTGGTACGAGACATTCGCGACCATGACTCCCCGTAGCGTCTGGCTGCCGGCGGAACCGAAGAGCATGCTTCCGGCGGCGCGGCTGGCAGGGCTGGCCGCGTCGCTCGGCCCTGGTCCGGTCGTCGTCAAGGACTACGTCAAGTCCCGTAAGCACGAGTGGGACGACGCGTGTTACGTGCCGGACGGCGCCGACACGGAGCGGTTGGCGGCTGTGGTCCGGCGCTTCATGGAGTTGCAGGAGGACTTCCTCGCGGGCGGAATCGTCCTGCGCGCTTTCGAGGACTTCACCGGCGACGAGGTCCGGGTGTGGTGGATCGACGGCGAGCCGTCCCTGGTGACCGTGCACCCGGACGTCCAGGAGGGCACAGATGTGGCGGAGGCGTCCTTGCCGGGTCAGGAACTGGCACGCGTGGCGCCGCTGGTTCGCGCCCTCGCCTGCCGGTTCGTCACCACCGACCTGGCCTTGCGCTCCGATGGGGTCTGGCGGGTGGTGGAGGTCGGCGACGGGCAGGTCAGCGATCTGCCTGCGGCCGTGAATCAGGGGTGTCTTGTGGAGCCTCTGTTGAACGCGCTGTCGAGTTGACGATGGGGCTCCTCCAGGGGCACGTAACGCCGCTCAGGCTTGTGGGGGAATCGCTTCTGTGCCGCCGTTGCCTTGCAGTTGGGCGGATCGTTCGCCGTGGGGTGCGGGGTGCCTGCCGCAGTCCTCAGGTGTATGTGCCTCGCCGGGGCTTGTCGGTCAGTGCCGTATATGGCACCTCGCCTGCACCGTGGGGCGAGCGGGTGGTGCCGGAGCTTGGTCGTGGTCTGCGCCGCGTTGCGCGGGTTTCGCTGCGGGCTCGTAGTCGTGCGCCGGTGACGCGGTCTTGAGCCGGACACCGTCTTCGGCCGCGAAGGAGCCGGGGATCGTGAACGCGGCGTTGGGGGCGGCGCGGGTGGCGAAGTCGATGGTTCCGGGGGCGCTTTGGGGGTCAGGGAGGATGTGAGGCTTGTCCCTGGTCCTGGGGTCCGGAGCGTGTTCGAGGTTACGTGCGTGGGGCCGGGGTGCTTTGCGCCCCGGCCTGCGGCTGCCGGTGTCGCGTGCGGTCGGCGCGTGTCGTCAGGTTTTCCTGGCGGCCGTTCTTCGGGAGCGGCCGGTTGTGAGCTGGGGAGTTGGGGGTGTGCGCAGCGGTGCTGCGGGTGGTGAGGCTTCCCGGGTGTGGGTGTGGGTGCTGTGGGTGTGTGTTTCAGGGTTGTGGGTGGGTGGTGGTGGGGTGGTTTTGGGTGCGGGCGTGGGTGAGGAGTTGGCGGCCGTGGGGGGTCATGAGGTCGGGGTGCCAGGGGGTGGTGCCGTCGATTTCGGTGGTGACGTGGGTGATGCCGTGGATGGTGCGGGTTTTGTGTTCGATGGTTTGCATGATGGTGGGGACGGCCATGCAGAAGGGTGCGGTGAGGCTGATGCGGATGGTTGCGTGTCCGTGGGGGGTGACGGTGATGTGGCGGATGAGGCCGAGGTCGATGAGGCTGAGGGGGCGTTGCCAGGATTGGCTGCAGGGGTCGTAGGCGTGGGTGAGGGCGTTGCGGATTTGTTCGGTGGCGGTGGTGGTGTCGGTGATGGTGGTGGTGTCGGCGGCAGGGGTGGTTTCGGGGGCAGCGGCGGCGGTGGTGGTGGCTGCGGTGTCAGCGATGGCCGCGGTGGTGGTTGCGGGGGTGTCGGGGGTGGTGGTGGTCATGGGGTGGTCCTCCAGTGTTCGGGGTGCATGGCGCGCCAGTTGGACCACATGGGGTGGTTGGTGTTGTGGGGGGCGCGGGCTTGGGTGAATTCGTCGTGGGTGTGGTGGGTGGCGGCCTGGGTGAGGTCGATGCCGGCGATGCGGGCGTAGTTGCCGGCGAGGATGGCGGCTCGTTGGTCGTGGGTGATCTGTTCGAGGCCGTAGCGTTCGAGGATGTGGTCGGGGAAGGTGAGGCGGGCTATTTTTTCCAGGACGGGCTGGGGGTGGAAGTGGAGGGCGCCGGAGGCGTAGATGATTTTTTCGGTGCCGCCGAGGGAGATCATCTGGGCGAGGGCTTCTTCGACGTAGCCCATGCCGTGGGCGAGGATCGCTGAGGTGATCTCGAGGTTGGCGTAGACGTTGGGCAGCCGCATCAGGGCCATGGCGACTTCTTCCACGAAGGGCGGCAGGCCGGCGTGGACGATCTCGAAGGAGAGGTCGAGGTGGCGGATGGCGACGGTTTCGAGGTCGTCGATGCCGAAGGGGCTCAGGGGGACGAGGCCGTTGGGGACGATTTTGTGCAGGGCGATGATTTTGATGCCGAGTTCTTTGGCGAGTTCGAACAGGGGGGTGAACTCGGGGTCGTCCAGGCGCCAGCTCAGGTCGGGGGAGCCGGCGTTGGGGTACATCTTGATGCCGATGGTGCCGGGGACCTGGGTGACTTGGTCGCGCAGGTCGCGCAGGCAGGCGTCGATGCCCATGGCGGGGTTGATGCCGGCGTAGGGCACGATGCGGTGTGGCCAGCGCTGGGCGAGTTCCCGGTTTTTGTCGGCGTTGCACAGGCCGTCCTCGAACACGGCGTCGATGCGCAGCCGGTGGTTGACGGCCATGTCGACGTCGGACTCGGTGAACAGGGTCCGGGCGAGCAGTTCGGGGGACCAGTCGGTGCAGAAGGCTTCGCGGGGGATGGCGGAGCCCTTCGTGGCGAAGCGCTCGTGCATGCCCCAGAGCATCTCGCGCAGGGCGAAGGCGTGGAGGTTGGGGAACTCGCCGTCCTTGCGGAGGTTGTCGTCGGCCACGTTGTAGGGGTGCACGGTGGCGTCAATCACGAACATGTTGTCGATCAACGGGGTCTCCCGGGGCGGCGGTCGGCGTCGGCGGCCGGTGCGGCCGGCCGGGGAAGGCTGCAGGGGGGAGTGTGCGGGGGCGGCCTTCAGCGGGACTAAAGCGGCTGCCTCGATAGTGCGGGTGACCGACGGAAGGTGACCTTCGATGTTTTCTGCCCTGGGCTCCGCACTGCACGCACGGCGGCGCGTCGGCCTGTTACTGGCCGGGCTCGCCGCGCTCCTGGCCGCCGTGTTCGGCGGCACGGTGGAGAGCAAACTGACCAACGGGCTGTCCGATTACGACGATCCGGGCGGCGCGAACGTGGCGGCCCGCCGCATCATCGAGCAGGCCACCGGTGTCGATGCCCAGCAGGGGTATGCCGTGCTGGTGCGTCCCGGTGGGGCGATCGATCCGGGTGCTGCGCCGCCGGCGTCCGTGGCGGCCGCGGTGGAGCTGCTCAAGGCCCGGCCCGAGATCAAGAGCGTGGTGGACTACGCGTCGGCGGGCAATGCGGACCTGGTCTCCGCCGACGCGCGCAGCACGGTCGTGCTCGGCCTGGTCGGGCCGATGACGCAGCGGGCCACGGTCGCCGCGGAGAAGGAGCTGCAGGAGGCGATCGAGGAGGATCCGGCGCTGCGCGGTCATGCCTGGCTGGGCGGTGCGACGCCGGGGCATGTCCAGGTCGACGAGGTGTCGACCCAGGACCTGGCCAGGGCGGAGTCGTTCGCGCTGCCGTTCATCCTGATCCTGTTGTTCCTGGTGTTCCGGGGGGTGGTCGCGGCGCTCGTGCCGCTGGCCGGTGCGGTGGTCACGCTGCTGATCACGTTCGCGGGGCTGCGGGTGGCCACCTGGTTCATGGATGTGTCCTCGGGCTCGCTCAATCTGGCCTTCGCCCTGGGGCTGGGTCTCGCCGTCGACTTCGGGCTGCTGATGGTCTCGCGCTACCGGGAGGAACTCGCGGTGCACGGGCCCGGGGGCGAGGCGGTGCGCCGCACGGTGGCGAGCGCGGGGCGCACCGTGTTCTTCAGTGCGCTGACGGTGGCGGCCGCGCTGGCCTCGATCACCGTGTTCCCGCATCCTTACCTGCGCTCGATGGGCCTGGCCGGTGTGATCACGGTGGTCGCGGCGGCGCTGTTCGCGCTGCTGGGGCTGCCGGCCCTGCTGGCTGTTCTGGGCCCGCGGATCAACGCGCTGGCGCCGCGCCGCTGGCAGCGCGACGGCGCGGCCCGGGCGCAGGCGGGGCGGCGCTGGCACCGCATCGCCCGCGGGGTGATGCGCCGGCCGGTGCTGGTCGCGGCCGGGGCGATCGGCGTTCTGCTGCTTGTCGCCGCTCCGGTGACGGGTATCAGGTTCACCGGCGCCGACCCGTCCATGCTGCCCGCCTCCACCAGCGCCGGGCAGGTGGCGCGGGCGCTGGAGAGCGACTTCGCCAGGCCGCCGGCCGCGCCGCTGCAGATCGTGCTCGACACTGCGGCGGCGGACGGCCGGATCACCGCCTACGCCCGCCGGGTCGCGGCCGTGGAGGGGGTCGAGGCGGTGGCCGCGCCGGTCCGTCTGGACGGCCGGCACTGGCAGCTCGATGCGGTGCTGGGCGGTGCCCCGCTGGGCACCGGGGCCAAGGCGGCCGCCCAGCGGGTGCAGGACCTGCCGGCGCCGGTGCCCGCCCGCTTCACCGGGACGACCGCCGACTTCCTGGCGCAGAAGGCCAGCATCGGCGAGCATGCACCGCTGGCCGCGGGGATCCTGGGCCTGGTCACGCTGCTCCTGCTGTTCGTCTTCACCGGTTCCGTGCTGCTGCCGCTGAAGGCGCTGGTGATGAACACTCTCTCCACGGCGGCCACGCTCGGCTTCCTGGTCTGGGTCTTCCAGCACGGCCAGCTGGGCTTCGCGGCGCAGAACGGCATCGAGGCGACCAGTCCGGTGCTCATCCTCGCCCTCGCCTTCGGCCTGTCCACCGACTACAACGTCTTCCTGCTCGGCCGGATCAAGGAGGCCAGGCAGGCCGGTCTCGACGACCGCTCGGCCGTGGCCGAGGGGCTGGCGCGCACCGGTCCCGTGGTCACCTCGGCGGCGGCCCTGTTCTGCCTGGCGCTGGGCGCGCTCGCGCTGTCCCGCCTGGTGCTGCTGCAGGAGCTGGGGCTGGGCACCGCGTTCGCCGTGCTGGTCGACGCGACGCTGGTGCGGGCCCTGCTGGTGCCCTCGTTGATGGCGCTGCTCGGCGGCGCCAACTGGTGGGCCCCCGGCCCGTTGCGCCGCCTGTATGCGCGCCTGGGGCTCGACCGGCTGGAGGCGGAGCCCGCCCCGGTGGCCCCGGCCCCCGGGGAGCGTCCGGCGGAGCCGCTCGACCAGCGGCCCCCCGTCGGGGCGGCCTGACCCCGGCCCGGCCCGGCCTGACCCCGGCCCGGCCCGGCCCGGCCCGGCCCGGCCCGGCCCGACCCGACCCGGCCTGGCTGGGCCGACCCGGCCCGACCCCCGGCCTGACCCGGCCCGGCCCGGCCTGGCCGGTCCCGTACGCCGGTCCGGTTCCGCACACCCCCGCGGGCCCGGTCCCGTCCGTCCGCCGGCCCGGTCCCGCACACCCTGCGGGCCCGGGCCGGCGGGGTGCGCGGGGCCCGGGACCGGCGGGGGTGCCGGGCCATCTTATTTACGCTACGCCTGTTGCGTAAATGGGGTGCCGGTCCTACGCTGAATAACGAAACTGCCGTATCGGAATGTGTGGTGCGGCGGTCCGCCCCGGCCCCGAGGAGCAGCCCGTGACCAGCCCTGCGCGCAGAGGCCGTCCCCGCAGCGAGGATGCCGGGGCACGGATCCTGGGGGCTGCCCGTGGCCTGCTGACGGAGCGGGGCTACGACCGGTTCGCCATCGACGAGGTGGCCGCCCGGGCCGGGGTGGCCAAGACGACGCTCTACCGGCGCTGGCCCACCAAGGACCACCTGCTCGTCGCGCTGGTGGCCCGGGTCCAGGACGAGGTGGATGTCGCCGACACCGGCGACATCCGGCACGACCTGACCGTCTACCTGAGCGCCGTCGCGGCCGGCCTGGAGCGGATGCGCCGGGTCGGGCGGGACGGCGCGCCGGAGGCCGGCCGGTCGGCCGGGGTCGTCGCCGAGCTGGTGGCGGCCGCGGCCCGCCACCCGGACGTGGGCGAGGCCGTGCGCGCGCTGTTCGCCCGGCGCAACGCCCTGCCGCTGCGGCTGCTGGAGCGTGCCCGCGCACGCGGCGCGCTGGACCGTGCCGTCTCGCCGGGCGTGCTCTTCGACCAGCTGGCCGGAGCCCTCTACTACCGGCTCCTGATCACCGGGGCGCCGATCGGCGCCGGCTATGTCGAGGGACTCGTCGGCCAGGTGCTGGCCGGGGCCGCCCCCGCCCCCCGCCTGGAGAGGACCTGACCATGTCCGCCGCCTCCGCCTCCGCCTCTGGTGCCGTGGCCCGCGCCCCGGCCGGCTCCGCGTCCGCCGCGCCCCCCGCGGCGGGGCCCTCTCGGCCGCCGCCCGTGTCCGGAGCCTGGGGGAGCGGCCGGCTGCGCGGCGGGGACCCGCCCCGGCCCGGTCCGGGTCCCGAAGAGAGCACCGCGCCCACCGGGCCGCGGCACCGGGCCGCGGTCAAACGGAACGCATCCGGCACCCCGCCCACCCGCCCTGGCCGGCCGGCCCGCCCCCTGGTGAACGAATCCGAAACGCCGTCCACCCGGCCACCGGCCCCGTCCCTGGCCGGCTCCGTCCCGCCCGCCGGGTGTCGCTTTACCCGCCGTTTAGCGCCGGGTCCCACGCTGGATCCCGGCTACCGTCGCCTTGCAAGGAGTGCACGCATGACATCCCCGACGCGTCCGCCTGCCACCCGCCGTTCCGCCTCGGGCCCGGTCCGCGGGGCCTGGGCCCTGTTCGCCGTGTTTCTGCTGGCCTGGACCGTGCTGGAAATGGTCAACCACGGCGGCGCGGCGATCGTGCTGGGCATCGTGGGTTTCCTCGCCCCTGACCTGACGCTGGTCATCGGGCCGGCGGGGCCGCACGAGGCCGGGCAGCTCCCCCGCGGCAGGGTAGCCGCCTACAACTTCGTCCACCGGCCGGTCCTGCCCCTGGCGGGGCTCGTCGTCGTCCCCTTCCTGCCGGGCGACGGACCGAGCGCCAACGTGGGGCTGTTCACCCTCGCTCTCGGCTGGCTGCTGCACATCGCCGCGGACCGGGCCCTGGGCCACGGACTGCGCACCGCCGACGGCTGGCAGCGCTGAGCGCCGGCCGGGCGGCCTGCGCGACACCAGCACCAGCACCGGCACCGACACCGGCACCGGCCCGGCACCGGCACTGACACCGGCACCGGCCCGGCACCGCGACCGGTACCGGCCCGGCACCGTGGCCGCGTTCCCGCACACCTCGACCCAGGCTCATCTTTGGAGGCTTTCTTCATGGACACCCCTCAGCGGCCGGCCGGGGAGGCCGACGCGGCCGGCACTCCCGCGCTCAGCTATCCCTTCCCCCGGCCGTCGGCGGTCGAGATCCCCCGCGTCTACGGTGAACTGCGCGAGCAGTGCCCCGTGGCGCACGTGCGGCTGCCCAGCGGCGACACGGGATACGTGGTCACCCGCTACGACGACGTGCGCACCGTCCTGGCCGACGGCGTGTTCAGCCGGGCGGCCACCGTGGCGCCGGGAGCGCCGCAGCTGTCCAAGACGCCGCCGCTGGCCGGCGGCCTGTTCACCATGGATCCGCCCGAGCACACCGAGCTGCGCAAGCTGGTGCTGCGGGAGTTCACCAACCGCCGGGTGCAGCAGCTGCGTCCGCGCATCCAGGAGCTGACCGACGGTCTGCTCGACTCGATGGAGCGGCTGGACCCGCCGGCCGACCTCAACACCGAGCTGGCCTTCCCGCTGCCGGTCATGGTGATCTGCGAGCTGCTCGGGGTGCCCTTCGAGGACCGCGGCCGGTTCCGCGCCTGGTCGGACGCCTTTGTGTCGCTGACCTCGCACACCGCGGAGGAGTCCGCGGCCCAGCGCGCGTCGATGATCGGCTATCTCAAGGAGCTGATCGACCGCAAGCGTGCGGAGCCCGGCGACGACCTCATCAGCGCGCTGGTCGCCGCGCACGACGAGGACGGCAAGCTCACCGAGCACGAGCTGATCACCATGTGCATCACGCTGCTCGTCGCCGGCCACGAGACGACCGTCTCCATGATCGGTACGTGTGTGCTGACCCTGCTGCGCCACCCCGAGCACCTCGCCGCGCTGCGCGAGCGCCCCGAGATGATCGAACACGCGGTGGAGGAGCTGCTGCGGATCAACCCGATCGGCGACGGCGGCCCGCTGCGCGTCACGCTGGACGACGTGGAGGTGGGCGGCACCCTGATCCCGAAGGGCAGCGCGGTGCTCGCCGCGATCTGCTCGGCCAACCAGGACGCCGGGCGCTTCACGGAGGGCAGCCCGGCCGACTTCGACCCGGCCCGGCCCACGGCCGGACAGCACCTGGCCTTCGGCTACGGGCCGCACCACTGCCTGGGCGCCCCGCTGGCCCGGGCCGAGCTGCAGATCGTGATCGCCAGCCTGCTGCGCCGCTTCCCCGGGCTCAAGCTCGCCGAGGAGGTCGAGTCGCTGCGCATGACGACCGGCATGATGGTGCACGGCCTGACCCGGCTGCCCGTGACCTGGTGACACCGGGCCCGGGCCGCCCGGCCCGGCCCGGCGGCGCGGCCGCCGCCCCCTCAAGGGGCGGCGGCCGCGCCGCCGTGTCCTTTCGCCGCGCCCCCGCCCGGACACCCGCAGAGCACAGCACGGTGTCCCGCCGCCCGAGGGGGCGGCGGGACACCGTGCGTGCTGTGCTGTGCCGTGCCGTGCTGTGCGGGTCCGGGCGGGGTTATACCCGGCTGGCCGGGCGCGGGGCGGCCGCCTGGTGCGGGCCCGGCTTTTGCAGCTGGAAGTAGGCGCCGGCGAGCACCCGCTGCTTGAGCGGCTGGCTGTGGTCCACCACCCGGTACAGGGCGCGCCGCAGCAGCGCGCCCGCGCCGTGCAGCGCGAACAGCCGTTCCTGGCGCAGCTGGAGAGCGCGGGACTTGCCCACGGAGGTCTCGCGCGCGTGCTGGAACCGCTCGGCCGCGCGGGTCAGCTGCGCGGGTGTGCCGCCGGCCCGGAAGGCCGACTGCACCAGCGGTGCCAGCGTCACGGCGTCGATGATGGCGTGGTTGACGCCCTGGCCCAGGATGGGGGTCAGGGTGTGTGCCGCGTCGCCGGTCAGGACGAGCCCGGGGCGGTGCCAGCGCGGCACGAGCGTGGTGAAGATGTCCAGCATGGAGGTGTCGGACCAGCTGCGTATCTCCGAGCGCACGGCGCCGGACAGTTCGGGGGCCAGCCGGTCCAGGCGCTCGTACAGGGCGGGCAGGCCCTGGGCGCGCAGGTCCTTGAGGCCGCCCTTGGGGATGTTGAAGCCGACCCGCACGCTGTCGGGGTGGGTGGGGATGAACAGCCCGTGCTGGTCGCCCTGGATGCGGATGCGGTACGTGCGCGCGTCCCACTGGGCGGGGAAGGGCAGCTTCAGCCAGACGACGTCGCGCTCCAGCGGGACGCGGGTGTAGGGCAGGCGGGACATCTCCCGTACCTTGCTGAACCGGCCGTCGGCCGCCACGGTCAGGGCGGCCCGCACGCGCACCTCGCCGTGCGGGGTGCGGGCCCGCACCCCGCACACGGTCCCGTCCTCCTCCAGCAGGCCGGTCGCCGTGGCCCTGCGCACCAGGGTGAAGTGCTCCGCGTGCTCCTCGCCCATGCCGGCGAGGGCCGACAGGAGCGCGGGCTGGGGCAGTTCCACCGGGCAGGGGTGCGGGTAGGGGAAGCGGGTGAAGTCGGCGCGCAGCACCCTGCGGCCCGCGTCCATGATCTCCATGCGGTGCATCTGCTGGTAGCCGCCCTCGAGCCGGTCCAGGAGCCCGAGGCGGTCCAGGAGCCAGACCGAGTCGGGGGAGACGGACTCGCCGCGGAACGACCGGTCGAAGTGGCCGCTCTGCTCCAGGACCACGACGGAGACCGCACGTTTGGCGAGTTCCACGGCGAGCGTGAGACCCGCGGGCCCTCCTCCCACGACGCACACCTGCGCGGTCAGCTCATCAGTCATCGTCACTGCTGCCTTTCGGGAAGGAGGAGCTCAGGGGGCCGATCGTCCCGGCGCGGACTAAAGGGGTTCTTGCGGACCTTCCCCGCACCGGCCCGGCGCGTCAGACGGCGGCCCGCGCCTCGACCCGCGTCTTGAGCGCATCGGTGAGCCGGGCGAAGCCCACTTCGCTCTGCCGCAGCAGCGGGCCGGTCAGGGGCACGAGCACGCCGGTGAACGTCTCCGTCTGCAGGACGTGCGTGCCCGCGCCGCGGGGCGTCAGCTCGAAGCTGTGCAGGCCGTCGAAGAACCCCGGAGCGCCCAGGCGGCCGCGCCAGCGCAGCAGGCGTCCCGGCTCACTGGCGAGCACGGTCGGCCGGAACGTCATCTCGCGGCCGCCGTCCGGCAGCCTCAGCCGCAGGCTCAGGCGCTGCCCCACGCGTGCCCGGCCCGCGGCCTGCACGAGAAAGGGGTTCCACTCGCGAAACCTCGAGAAGTCGGCCAGAACGGACCACACCGCCTCGGCGCCGGCGTCGATGTGGACCTCGGAGGAGATACGGCGCATGGGGAGCGCTCCTTCCACGGCCCCGTCAAGAACCGTTCGCTGGGGGATCGGTGAGCCACGGCGGCCGGCAGCGCCCCGGATCCGCCCGCCCGCCGCAGCCCTGCGGGGGGCCGCGCTCCGGCGGCGGGCGCCGGGAGGGGCCGGGCGCCGGCCAGCCTGCGGGGCCCGGCTAGAGCGCCGCTTGCGCCCGTGCGCGCCCGGGGCCGGCGGCGGGCCCGGACCCCCGTCATTTCGAAACGGCCGTTGCGTAAATGCGGGGGGCGCCCGTACCCTGAATAACGAAACGCTCGTAGCGGAATTGTGGGCGCAAGAACCGCTTAAGGCCGGCCGGACAGGATCCGGCGGCAACCTACCGACCACGAAGGCCAGGGTGAGAAGGATGTCGGCCAGCCACGGACCAGGTGCGCCGGACACCGGGGAGATGGTGGTCGTGCACCGCCTCTTCCTCCAGGAGTACGCGGCCGCGGTGGCGCTGATCCGCGCCGTCGCCCCCGGTGACACGGCGCGGGCCGCCGCCGTCGCCGCCCATCTGGCGGCCCTCGGCCAGATGCTGACGGAGCATCACCTCGCCGAGGACGAACTGGTCTGGCCGCGCCTGGCCCACGACCCGGCCGTCGAGG
Source organism: Streptomyces sp. NPDC052225 (assembly GCF_040679615.1). Lineage (NCBI taxonomy): Bacteria > Bacillati > Actinomycetota > Actinomycetes > Kitasatosporales > Streptomycetaceae > Streptomyces > Streptomyces sp. NPDC052225. The sequence goes on from NZ_JBFAVD010000006.1 coordinate 314,612, forward strand.
CGGGCCTGGTGGCCCGGATGGAGGAACAGCACGAGCGGATCGCCGCCGCCCTGGACCGTCTCGAACGCGCCCTGCCGCCGTGGGGCGCCCGGGCCGAGCCGGACCTCAGGGACGAACTGGCGGACGCCTGCACCGCCCTGCTGCCCGCCCTTGAGGAGCACCTCGGCGACGAGGAACAGCACATCCTGCCGCTGGTGCCCGGCCGCTTCACCGCGGCGCAGTGGGCGCAGCTGAGCGAGCGCGGCCGGGCCGCCGTGCCCCGGGCACACCGCCTGTACATGCTCGCCGCGCTGGGCGAGGCCGCCGGCCCCGACCGCAGGCAGGAGTTCCTGCGGCGGCTGCCCGCCCCCGTCCGCCTGCTGTACCGGGCGGCCGGCCCCCGGCTGCGCCGCCGCACCTGGCAGCGCCTCAGCGGCGCCCCCGCCAAGGACCCGGCGGCCGCGGCCTGAGCGCCGCGGCCGCCGCCCCCCGCCACACACGCCAGCAGCGAAGCGAGGAACAGTCCGTGAGCGCACCCGTGACGACCAGGCCCGCTCCCTTCGACCGCGCCGAGGCGCTGGAGCGCATCCGCGCCCTGCACGCCCAGGAGCGGCTCGCCGAGCAGTTCCCCGCGCTGGGCCCCCTGCTGGCCGCCCTGGCCCAGGGGCCCGCCGCCGCGGCCGACCTGGCCCGCGCCGGCCGGCTCCTCGCCCGGGTCGACCCCGCCCGCATCCATGCCGCGCACCCCGGGGCCCGGCCGCTGAACGTCACGGTCTCGGGCCACGGCACCCTGGACGCGCTCACCGGCCCGCTCACCGCCGAACTGGCCCGCCACGGCATCCCGCTGCGCGCCACCCACGGCGAGCACGACAGCTGGCGGCGCGACCTGCAGGACACCGCCGGAGCGCTGTACGCCGCCGACACCGACCTCTCCCTCGTCGTGCTCGACGCCCAGCTCGTCTTCGACGAACTCCCGCACCCCTGGCGGGTGGCGGACGTCGCCGACGCGCTCACCGCCAAACTGGGCCTGATCGAGCGGCTCGCCCAGCACTACGTCCGCGACGCCTCGGGCACCCTCGTGCTCAACACCCTGCCGCTGCTGCCCGGACACCTGCGCCAGCTCGTCGACCACCGCTCACGCACCGAACTGTCCCTGCTGTGGCGGGAGTTCAACGCCCAGCTGCTGCGCCTGGCCCTGGACCACCCCCGGGTGCACGTGGTCGACCTCGACCCGCTGATCGCCGAGTCGGGCCCGGCCCGCGACAGCCGCCTCGCCCTCTACACCAAGGAACACCTCGGCGCGGAACTGCTGGGCCGCTACGCCCGGCAGATCGCGCACCTGGCCCGGGCGCTGCGCGGCCGCACCAAGAAGGTGCTCGTCCTCGACCTGGACCACACCCTGTGGGACGGCGTCCTGGGCGACGACGGCCCCGACGGCATCGCCGTCGCCGGCACCTACCGGGGCGAGGCCTTCGGCGCCTTCCAGAAGGTGGTGCGCCAGCTGGGCGCCCAGGGCGTCCTGCTCGGCGTGTGCAGCAAGAACGACCAGGAGCCCGTGGAGCAGGTCCTCGCCGGCCACCCCGACATGGTGCTGCGCCCGGCCGACTTCGTGCGCATCACCGCCAACTGGCAGCCCAAGGACGGCAATCTGCGGGAGATGGCCGCCCGCCTCAACCTCGCCACGGACAGCTTCGTGTTCGTCGACGACTCGCCCTTCGAGTGCGGCCTGGTCGCCGCCTCCGCGCCCGAGATCGCCGTGGTCCGCCTCGACGAGGAGCCCGCCCTGCACATCGACCGACTGCTCGCCGACGGCTGGTTCGACGTGCGCGAACTGACCGAGGCGGACCGGGACCGGGCCGGCCAGTACCGGGCCGACGCCGGGCGCCTGGAACTCCTGGACGGCGCCGCGTCGATGGAGGACTACCTCCAGGCCCTGGACGTACGGGTCACCCTCGCGCCGGCGGCCGAGAGCGACGTGCCGCGCATCTCCCAGCTCACCTTGCGCACCAACCAGTTCAACCTCACCACCCGGCGGCTGGGCCCCGACGAGGTGCGGGCCCGCCTGCACACACCGCGCCACCTGGTCCTCGCCGTGCGCTCCGCGGACCGCTTCGGCGACAACGGCCTGGTCGGAGCGGTCTTCGCCGAGCGCGACCAGGACGCGCTGCGCATCGACAACGTCCTGCTCAGCTGCCGCGTCTTCGCCCGCGGCATCGAACAGGCCGCCCTGTGCGCGCTGCTGGCCCACGCCCGCGACACCGCGGCACCGGCCGTCGTCGCCGCCTACCGGCCCACCGCCAAGAACGGCAAGGTCCGCGACCTGTACCCCTCGCTCGGCTTCGCCACCGTGCGCACCGGCCAGGACGGCGCCCTCGACTTCCGCCACGACCTCACCCGGCTGCCGCCCCGGCCCGGCCACATCACCCTCGACGCGACATTCACACCCCCCGGCACACCCCCCGGCACACCGTCCGGCACGCCTGCCGCCTGACCCCGCAGACCTCCCGGCTCCGGAAGGGGCCGGCCCTCCCGGCGCGTCACCATCCCCCGCCGCGCCCGGGACGTGCCGGCCCGCCCGGAGCCGGGAGCCGCACGCCCCGGCGTGCGCAGCATGCGACGGCCGCCCGCCAGTCCCCTCCTGGCGGGCGGCCGCCGCATGCCCGGCCCCCGGCCGCGGCCGGCCGAGGCCCCGGCCGGCCAGCACAAGCGGCGCCTTAGCGCCGCGGGCGAGGCTCGGACCGTCCCAGACAGCCCTCGCCGGCACCACGCCTGCGGATCGCGGAGAGGTCAGGCAAAGACGTTGACAAGCTTCCGAACCTTCACGGAACTGGTTCTGGACCGTGCGGCCGAACGCGGTGCCGAGGACGCCTTCATCTTTCTGCCGGACGATGCCAACGGCTCGGTGCCCGAGCACCTGTCGTACGCCGGACTCGACCAGGACGCCCGGCGGATCGCCGCCTGGCTGCAGGCGCACGGCGTCGCCGGCGGCCAGGTGCTCCTGCTCTACCCCTCGGGCACCGACTTCATCAAGGCGTTCACCGGCTGCCTGTACGCCGGCTCCGTCGCCGTGCCCGCCCCGCTGCCCACCGAGCAGGGCCAGCACTTCACCCGGGTGTCCGGCATCCTGCGCGACGCCCAGGTCCGCGCGGTGCTGACCGACTCGGCGAGCGCCCCCGAGATATCCGCCTGGCTCACCTCCGAGGGCTTCACCGACGTGCTGTGCCTGGCGACCGACAGCGCGCACTACGCCGACGCGAGCGCCTACCGGGTACCCGACCTCACCCCCGAGCACCTCGCGTTCTTGCAGTACACCTCCGGCTCGACCAGCGACCCCAAGGGCGTCATGGTCTCGCACCGCAACCTGCTGGCCAACGAGGCCGCGATCCAGAACGCCGCCGGGACCGACCAGCAGACCCGGTTCGGCGGATGGCTGCCCTTCTACCACGACATGGGACTCATCGGGCACATCCTGCACCCCCTGTACCTCGGCGGCTCCGCCGTGCTGCTGTCCCCGACGTCCTTCCTGCGCCGCCCGCACCGCTGGCTGAAGTCCATCGGCGACTACGGCGTCACCATCGGCGGCGGCCCCAACTTCGCCTACGACCTGTGCGTGCGGCGGATCACCGACGAGCAGCTCAGCGAACTCGACCTGTCCACCTGGGTGAGCGCCGCCAACGGAGCAGAACCGATTCGCCGCGAGACCATCGACGCCTTCACCCGGCGCTTCGCACCCGCCGGCTTCCGGCCCGAGGCGTTCTTCCCCTGCTACGGCATGGCGGAGACCACCCTGCTCGTCTCCGGCACCCCCAAGGACCGCCGCCCCGCCGTGCGGACCGTCGACGCCGCCGCCCTCGAACAGGGCACCCTCGCCGCCCCGGCCGCCCAGGGACCGCACCGGGAACTGGTCAGCAGCGGCGTCGTCCACGACTTCACCGTGAAGATCGTCGACCCCGACACCCGCACCGAACGCCCGCAGGGCTCGGTGGGCGAGATCTGGGTCAAGGGCGACAGCGTGGCCGACGGCTACTGGAAGCGCCCGCTGACCAACGTGGAGATCTTCGACGCGCACCTCAGCGACGGCGCCGGCGGCCAGGACGCGGGCGGCTGGCTGCGCACGGGCGACCTCGGCGCCCTGGACGACGGCGAGCTCTACGTCACCGGCCGCCTCAAGGAGCTGATCATCTTCTCCGGGCGCAACCTCTACCCGCAGGACGTCGAGCGGACGGTGCAGGCCGTCGACAAGGCCCTGGGCGTCGGCTCCGGTGCGGTGTTCACCGTCGAGACCGACCGCGAGCACCTCATCGTGGTCCAGGAGGTCCGCCTCAGCGCCGTCGACGGCGACCTGCGCAGCCTGGCCACGACCATCCAGAGCCGCATCGGCCAGCAGCTCAACGTCTCGGCGGGCAACGTCCTGCTGGTCCGCCCCGGCACCATCCGCAAGACCACCAGCGGGAAGATCCAGCGCACCCTGATGCGCAAGCTGTTCCTGCACGGCGACCTCACCCCCCTGTACGAGGTGCTGGAGCCCGCCGTCCGCCGGATCGTCGCGGACGCCTCCGGCCCCGCCCTGGCCGTGACGGCCTGACATGAGCGAGCCCACCACATCGGCCGCCGAGGAACTCGACGCGTTCCTCGGCGACCCCGAGGAGCCGGGCGGCTGGTTCTCCCGCGAGCGCTGCCTGGACCTCGACGAGCAGGAGGCGTTCCCGGCCGACATCTGCCGCCGCCTCGACGAGTGGGGCCTGCCCGGCCACTACGTACCGGCCGAACACGGCGGCCGGCTGACCGACTACGCGACCCTGCTGGAGGTCATGCGCACCCTGGCCCGCCGCGACCTCACCGTGGCCATCGGGCACGGCAAGACCTACCTGGGCGGCATCTGCGTATGGGTGGCCGGCACCCCCGAGCAGGCCGCCGCGCTCGGCGCGGACATCCGCGCCGGGCTGCCCGTCTCGCTCGGCCTGACCGAACGCGCCCACGGCAGCGACCTCCTGGCCGGCGAGGTGCACGCCACCGCGGGGGAGACGGGCTGGCTCGTCGACGGCGAGAAATGGCTGATCAACAACGCGACGCGGGGCAGCCTGCTGTCCCTGCTCACCCGCACCGACCCGGCCGGCGGACCCCGCGGGTTCAGCATCCTGCTCGTGGACAAACGCACCCTGGACCCGGCGACCTACCACCATCTGCCCAAAGTGCGCACGCACGGCATCCGCGGCGCGGACATCTCCGGCATCCGCTTCACCCGGGCGGCGGTCAGCCGCTCCGCGCTCGTCGGCCCCCAGGGCGGCGGCCTGGAGATCGTCCTCAAGGCCCTGCAGCTGACCCGCACCATGTGCGCCGCCCTGTCCCTGGGCGCCGCCGACCAGGGCCTGCGCATCGCCGCCGACTTCGCCGCCCGGCGCGAGCTCTACGGCCGCCGGCTCGTCGAACTCCCGCAGGCCCGCCGGGTCCTGGGCACCGCCGCCGCCGACGTGCTGCTGCACGAGGCCCTGGGCACCGTCGCCGCCCGCCTGGTCCACACCCAGACCGACGAGATGAGCGTCACCGCCGCCGTCACCAAGTACCTGCTGCCCAGCGGCACCGAGGACGTGCTCACCCGCCTGACCCGGGTGCTCGGCGCCCGCGCCTTCCTCAAGGGCGTGCACGCGCACGGCGCGTTCCAGAAGGTGGAACGCGACCACCGCATCGTCGGCATGTTCGACGGCAACACGCTGGTGAACCTCACCTCCCTGGTCAACCAGTTCCGTGCCCTGGTCCGCGGCCGCCGGCGCGGCACCGGCGACGTGGCCGGCGCCCGCGCCGCCTACGACCTGTCCGCGCCGCTGCCCCGCCTCGACCCCGGCCGGCTGTCCCTGGTCGCACGCCGCGGCAGCGGGGTCCTGGCCGGCCTCGAGGCGGGCGTGGCCCGCCTCGAAGAGCTGGCCGGCCAACAGCCCGCCCTCGCCCCCGCCGCCACCGCCGCCCGCCGCCTCGCGGCCGCCACCGACCAGGTCCACCAGGAGATGGAGCAGTGGCAGGGCCTCGCCGGCGACATCCCCGCCGCCGCCTTCGACGCGGCCCGCCGCTACGCCCTGTGCCACGCCGGGGCGGTCTGCGTCGGCCTGTTCACCCACAGCGCGCCCCTGTTCACCCACACCTCCGCCCAGCCCCTGTGGCAGGACGGCCTGTGGCTGCGGGCCGCCCTCGACCGGGTCCTGGACCGCCTGGGCGACACCGGCGCCCGGGACGACGAGGCCTATGACGCGCTCCTCGAGCACATGAGCGCCACCCGGCGCGCGGGCGAGCTGTTCTCGCTGCGCCCCCACCGGCAGCCGGCCCCGCAGGGCGCGCCGCAGGCCGACGCGACCACCGCACGCAACTGAGAGGACGCCATGCTGATCGGTACCGCAGCCCCCGGGCCGCACGGAGCGTCCGCCGGAGCACCCCACCCGCCCGGCGGCCAGGAAGACCGGGCCGCCGCCCGCATCGCCGAGCTGGAACACCGTCTGGGCGACCCCACCGACGAGCGGGGGGAGATCTCGTACGCGGCGCTGCTCGCCGACGACGAGCGCGGCGAGCTGTCCGCGCCGGGCGAGCGCGCGCTGGACGAGCTGCGCCTCAACGCCGAGTTCGTGCCGGTCCACCACGGCGGACGCCTGGAACGGATCGACACCCTGGTGCGGGTGATGCGCCAGGTCTTCCGCCGCGACATCGCCCTCGGCCTCGGCTACGGCGTCACCTCCTTCATGGCGGCCGTCAACGTGTGGAGCTCCGGCACCCCCCAGCAGCAGCAACGCCTCGCCCAGCTGCTGCTCGAGGGGAAGAAGGTGTCGGTGGCCTACCACGAACTCGCGCACGGCAACGACTTCGTGCGCAACGAGTTCCAGGCCCGCCCCGTGGACGGCGGCTACCTCCTCAACGGCGCCAAGGAAGTCATCAACAACGCCGACCGGGCCGCGGCCTGGGTGCTGTTCAGCCGCACCAGCCCGGCCCCCGGCAGCCGCAGCCACTCCGTCGTCCTGGCCGAGCGCGACACCCTCGACCAGGACCGCTTCCAGGTCCTGCCGCGCTACGACGCGGTCGGTGTGCGCGGCTGCCACCTGTCGGGCCTGGACTTCGCGGACTGCCCGGTGCCCGCCTCCGCGCTCGTCGGCGAGGAGGGCAAAGGCGTCGAACTGGCGCTGCGCGCCTTCCAGGTGACCCGCAGCGCGGTACCCGGCATGGCCCTCGGCGCGACCGACACCGCCCTGCGCACCGTCACCGGCTTCGCCCTGGGCCGGCAGCTGTACCGCAAGGCGGTCATGGACATCCCGCACGCCAAGGCGACCTTGTCGACCACCTTCCTCGACCTGCTGATCTGCGACAGCCTCTCGCTCGCCGCGACCCGCGCCGTGCACGTCCTGCCCGAGGAGACCAGCGTCTACGCGGCCGTGGTGAAGTACCTGGTCCCCAAGATGCTCACCGACGCCATGTACGACCTGTCCATCGTGCTGGGGGCCCGGTTCTACACACGCGAGGGCGAGTTCGGGATCTTCCAGAAGCACGTGCGCGACCTGCCGGTGCTCAGCCTCGGGCACGCCGGCTCCGCCGCCTGCCAGGCCACGATCATCCCGCAGCTGTCCCGGCTCGCCCGGCGCTCCTGGTTCAAGGACGACCCGGCGCCCGCGAGCCTGTTCCGGCCGCGCCAGGAACTGCCCGACGTCTCCTTCGACCGGCTCACCCTGGCCAGCGGCCACGACGGCCTGAGCGCCTCCCTGGTCGCCGCCGTCGACCTGCTGCCCAGCTCCAGCCCCGAGGAGCGGGCGGCCCACGGCGCGGCCCTGCGCCTGATGGACGAACTGCGCCAGATCCAGGAACAGAGCCTGCACCTGGCCCCCCAGGACCGCACCGCCCTGGCCAGCCCGGCCACCTTCGCCCTCGCCGACCGGTACGCGGTGCTGCTCGCCGCCGCCTCGGTGATCGGCGTGTGGCAGCAGGCCCAAGGCGGCCCGGACAGTTTTCTCGCCGACCCGGCCTGGCTGGCCGCAGCGCTGCACCGCCTCGGCCGGCGCCTGGGCCACCACCTGCCCGACCTGCCCGCCACCTGCCAGACGCGGCTGCACGACGAGGTGCTGCGCCGCTTCAGCGACGCCCGCAGCTACGACCTGTACAACACCCCGCTGGCGGGCTGAACCGCCCGCCCCGCCAGCCGGGCTGACCGATCGAGGACCCCTTCCGAGGAGCGCAGAATGTCCGTTCCCACCACCGGACGCACCACCGAAGAACTGACCACGTGGTTGTCCGACCGCATCGCCCTCTATCTCAAGCGCAGGCCTCAGGAGATCGACCCGAGCGTGCCCCTGGCCGAGTACGGCCTCGACTCCGTCGCCGCCCTCAGCCTGTGCGGCGACATCGAGGAGGACTTCGACCTGATCCTCGAACCGACGGTCGCCTGGGACTACCCGACGGTCCAGGCCCTGGCCACCCACCTGGCCCAGAGCCTGGCCGAGCCGGCGGCGGGCTGATGGACCGGATCGCCATCGTCGGACTCGACTGCAGGTTCCCGGGGGCGCCCGACGCGGGCGCCTACTGGGACCTGCTGATGCGCTCGGGGGACGGGATCTCCACCGTCCCCCCGCAGCGGTGGGACGCCGCGGACTTCCACGCGCCGGCCCCGGCCCCAGGACGCGCCAACACCACCGAAGGCGGCTTCATCGACGCCCCGGACGCCTTCGACAACGAGTTCTTCACCGTCTCCCCCCGCGAGGCGGCCGCCATGGACCCCCAGCAGCGGCTGCTGCTGCAGTGCGCCTGGCGCGCCGTCGAGGACGCGGGGATCGCCCCGAAACAGCTCGCCGGCACGGCCACCGGCGTCTACGTCGGCATCATGGGCAACGAATGGGCCCAGCTGCACCTGACCGACTACGACCGGGTCAGCGCCCAGGTCGGCTCCGGCAACGGCTACTGCATGACCGCCAACCGGGTCTCCTACCACCTGGACCTCAAGGGCCCCAGCCTGGCCGTGGACACCGCCTGCTCCTCGTCGCTGGTCGCCGTGCACCTGGCCGGCAACGCCCTGCTGTCCGGCGAGTGCGACTACGCCATCGCGGCGGGCGTCAACGTGGCCCTGACCCCGGCCCTGTCCATCTTCTACAACCAGGCCGGACTCTCCGCCCCCGACGGCCGCTGCAAGCCGTTCAGCGCCCAGGCCGACGGCATCGGCCGCGGCGAAGGCGTCGGCGCCGTCGTCCTGCGCCGCCTGGACGACGCACTCGCCGACGGCCAGCAGGTGTACGCCGTCATCCGCGGCACCGCCGTCAACCAGGACGGCCGCAGCAACGGCATCACCGCGCCGAACCGCTGGTCCCAGCAGGACGTCATCGGCGCCGCCTACCGGCGCGCCGCCGTCACCCCGGACCAGGTCGCCTTCACCGAGGGACACGGCACCGGCACCGTGCTCGGCGACATGATGGAGGTCTCGGCCCTGGGCCACCACCACGCCGCACGCGCCGCACGGCCCATGGCCCTCGGCTCGGTCAAGGGCAACTTCGGGCACACGGAAGGCGCGGCCGGCATCGCCGGCCTCATCAAGGTGGCCCTGTCCCTGCACCACCGCACCGTGCCCGCCAGCCGGTTCGCGGCCAAGGAGAACGAGCGGCTGGACCTGCGCGGCAAGGGGCTGCGGCTGCTCAAGGCCCCGCTGCGGCTGCCCCGCGGCACCAGCGTGGCCGGGCTCAGCAGCTTCGGCATGGGCGGCACCAACGCCCACGCCGTCCTGGAATCCGCGCCGCCGCCGGCCCCGCGCCCCGCCACCGGCGGCGAGCGGCCCCGCGGCATCGGCAGCGCGCTGTTCACCCTGACCGCCCCCAGCCCGCAGGCCCTGCGCCGCAACCTCGCCGCGCAGGCCGACGCGCTGGGCGCCCGGCGGGCCCCCGCCGGGCCCGTCGGCTGGACCTCCCACCGCGTCAAGTCCGGCCACCGGCACCGCTTCGCGGTCAGCGCCCCCGACACCGCGACACTGGTGCAGCGGCTGCGCGCGGCGGCCGCCGACCCGGCCGTGTTCGCCGCGCTCACCGGGGAGGCCGGCGCCGCCCCGCGCCCCGCGTTCCTCTTCACCGGACAGGGCTCCCAGTACCCGCGGATGACCGCCGCCCTCTACCAGGACGCGCCGCTGTACCGGCACTTCCTCGACGAGGCCGACACCGCGCTGCGCCCGCACACCGAACGCTCGGTGCGCGACCTCCTCCTCAGCGGGGACGAGGCGGTGCACCGCACCCGGTGGGCCCAGCCCGCCCTGTTCGCCGTCGGCTACGCACTGGGCCGCACCCTGCAGGAACTGGGCGTGCAGCCTTTTGCGCTGCTCGGCCACAGCGTCGGCGAGTACGCGGCGGCCTGCCTGGCCGGGGTGTTCCCGCTGGACGCGGCCGCACGGCTGATCACCGCCCGGGGCGCGCTGATGCAGCAACTGCCCGACGGCGGCGGCATGCTGGCCGTCCTGGCCGGCCGCGACGACCTCGCCGAGCGGCTCGCGGACGAGCCGCAGGTGTGCGTCGCGGTGGTCAACGGGCCGCGCGCCACGGTGCTGTCCGGCGACGCGGCAGCGCTGCACCGCCTGAACGAACGGCTCGGGCAGGACGGCATCGGCACCCGGATGCTGCACGTCTCGCACGCCTTCCACTCGCCGTTGATGGACCCCATGCTGGACGCCTTCGCCGAGGTCGCCCAGGAGGTCGGCGGGGGAGTGCCGCAGCTGCCGCTGTACTCCACGCTGCACGGCCGTCTCCTGGACGGCGAGGCGATGGGCCCCGACTACTGGGTGGCGCACATCCGCCGCCCGGTGCTGTTCGCCGACGCGTTCACCGCCCTGGCGCAGGCCGGGCCCAGCCACACCGTGGAGGCCGGCCCCTCCCCGGTGCTCTCCTCGCTGACCCGCGCCCTGGCGCCGTCCGCCTCCGGGCCCCGCCCGGTGGCCACCGCACCGGTGCGGGCCGCCCACTCCGGCGGCCAGGACCTGGCGGGCACGGTCGCCGAGCTGTACCGCGCCGGCCTGGACCCGCGGTGGGACGTCCTCTACCCGGTGCGCGACCAGGTGCCCTACCGGCTCAGCCCGTACGCCTTCAGCGACGAGCACCGGTACTGGACCGCAGGCCCGGCCCGCCGGCCGGCCGCGGGCCCGGCCCGCACCCCCCAGCACACCGCAGACCCCGCAGACACCCCAGACACGGCCGGCGCGGCGGGCGCGGCGGGCACCGGGGACGCCGCGGTGCTCGTCCTGGAGCGGCCCGCGCCGGCGGACCCGGTGACCGAGACCGCCCTGAGCGCCATCGGACAGGTCGGCGGCTACCAGGCCGGCGACCTCGGACCCCAGCTGCGCCTCTACGAGGACCTGGGCTTCGACTCCGTGATGGTCATGGAACTGAAAAAGCGCCTGGAGGAACGCCTGCCCGCCCTCGCGGCCCTGACGGTGCAGGACCTGCTGCCCCGCCTGACATCGGTCGGTGACCTCGTGGCGTTCCTGCGGCAGTACTGCGCCCCCGAGGCCGACAGCACCCAAGGAAGGACAGCATGAGCGAGCACCCAGACGACCGGCAGGTCCATCTCGCCTCCGTCGGCACGGCCCTGCCCGGCGACCCGGTCGACAACGCCGAACTGGCCCGCGTCCTGGGCGCGAACGAGGAATGGATCGAGATGTTCATCGGCACCAGGACCCGGCACTTCGCCCGGGACCTGACGACCGGCGCGGTGCGCTGGTCGCTGGCCGACCTGTGCGCGCAAGCGGGCGAGCGGGCCCTCACCGCGGCCGGCGTGGACCCGGGCGACCTCGACTTCGTCATCCTGGGCACCGCCACCCCCGACACCCTGATGCCCGCCACCGTCAACACCGTCGCCGACCTGCTCGGCCTCGACCAGGTCCCCACCTTCCAGCTGCAGTCCGGCTGCGCGGGCGCGGTGCAGGCCCTCAGCCTGGGCCGCACCCTCATCGCGTCCGGCGAGTACCGCACGGGCCTGGTCATCGGCGGCGACGTGTGCAGCAAACACCTCGACGTCGACCGCGACCTCACCAAGGCCGCCCCCAGCGACCTGGTCAACTTCGTCCTGTTCGGCGACGGCGCCGGCGCCGCCGTCCTCACCGACGAACCGCGCGGCGCCCAGGTCGTCCTGCGGCACGTCCTGAACCGCTTCACCGGCCTGGGCCGCCCCCCGGGACAGGTCATCGAGTGGTTCGGCCTCGCCGACCGCCACGACGACCGGCAGGCCCTCACCGAGGACTACAAAGCCATCGAGGAACACGTCCCGGTGATGGCCGTGGAGATCCTGTGGGAACTGCTCGGCGAACTCGACTGGAGCCAGGACGAGCTGGACTACCTCCTGCCGCCCCAGCTGTCCGGCCGGATGACCCGCAAGATCACCGAACAGCTCGACGTGCCCTCGGCCACCGAGATCTCCTGCGTCGCCGACACCGGCAACAACGGCAACGCCCTGCCGTTCCTGCAGATCGAGCGGCTCCTGGAGAAGATGACGGCCGGCCAGAAGGCCCTCGCCGTCGCCATCGAGTCCAGCAAATGGATCAAGGCCGGCTTCGCCCTGGAGAAGATATGACCACCACACCCCCCGCCTACAGCCTGGCCGACTTCGTCACCACCGTCCGCGACGAACTGGGCCTGCCCGTCACCGACGAACAGGTCACCGCCGACTTCGACGAACTCCCCGAATGGGACTCGCTGCACCTGCTCAAACTCGTCACCGCGATCGAAGGGGCCACCGGCCTCACCGTCCCGGTCGGCCGGGTCCTGGAAGCCCGCAGCCTGCACCAGTTCTACGAACGGGCGGTCCGGGCATGACCGGCACACCCCACGCGCACCCGGAACGGCGCCGCCGCCACACCCTGTACTTCCTGGAATGGGCGGCCGGACAGCGCCCGGTGCACCTGGACACCGACATCGACATGACCCGGATCCAGGCCCACCGGGCCGCCGCCCGCACCGCCGGCACCCGCTACTCCCAGGTCAGCTACCTGCTGCACGCCACCGGCCGGGCGATGGCCCGCCACCCCCAGGCCAACGCGGTCATGGCACCGGGCTGGCCCTCCGTGCTGCGCCGGCCCCGGACCCTGCGGTTCAGCTCGGTGACCGCGAAACTGGCCCTGGACCGCACCGTCGAGGGCGAACGCACCGTGCTCTCCGCTCTGGTGCCCGCCCTGGAGCGGCTCTCGCTCGACCAGATCCAGGAACACGTGGACCGCTACCGGGGCGAACACACCGCCGCACTGCCGGAGTTCAAGGGCGTGCGCCTGCTGGGGCGGCTGCCGGTCCCGCTCGGCAGAGCGGCCTTCGCGGCCGCCCTGCGCGACCCGCGCCGCCGCCCCGGGATCTTCGGCACGGTGTCGGTCAGCTCCCTCGGGCACGGCACCGTCGACGGATTCCACTCCGCCGGCGGCACCGCGGTCACGCTCTGCGCCGGGCGCGTCCTGGACCGCGCCGTCGTCCGCGACGGGCACGTGGTGGCGGCGCCGGTCATGCGGCTCGGGCTCACTTTCGACCACCGGGTGATCGACGGGGCGGCCGCCGCCGACCTGCTCGGCGATCTCCGCCAGACTATGGAGGACTTCGATGACGGCTCCAGGGAAACCCTCCCCGAGCCGGACGTTCGGCGACCCGATCGTGATCACCGGACCGCGCGGGGACTGGAGCGCCGTCCGACGTGACCTCGCCACCCACGCCACCGCGATCCTCTACGCCCGCCTGGACGACTGGCGTCCCGAACGGGCCGGGGGACCGCGGCTGCGCGCGCTGCTCGGCCGGGACTGGGCCCGCTACCTGGACCTGACCCACCCGGCGGTGCGCACCCGCTTCGCCTCGTCGCGGGTGCTGCTGAAGTTCGCCGCCGGCGCCGCGCTCCATGTGCCGCCGCAGTCGGTGGAACTGGGCTACACCCCCTCGGGCCGCCCCTACCTGCACGGCTATGACGGGGTGCAGATCAGCCTCAGCCACACCGAGGACCTGCTGCTGGTGGGCCTCGCCACCGGCGCGGTCATCGGCGTGGACGCCGAACGCGCCGACCGCACGCTGTACGGCGCGGGCCTGGGACGGCATCTGTGCACCCCGCGCGAGGCCGAGCTGATCGAGGCGATGCCGGCCGCGGACCGGGACCCGGCGATGGTCCGGCTGTGGACGCTCAAGGAGGCGTACAGCAAGGCCATCGGGCTCGGCATGCAGTTCCGGTTCACCGACTTCGGATTCGACACCGACGGCACCCCGACCGGGGTACGGCGCCCGGACGGGACCCCCGGCACCGGCAGCGAATGGTCCTTTCGCACCTACGCGCTGCTCGACCAGTTCACGGTCAGCGTGGCCGTGGGGGACTCGGGCTTCGGCGTCACCACCGACACCCAGGCGCACACCATGCTCGACGCGGGCATCGTCGACGCCCTGTCCGAGGCGCTCGGCGTCGAGGAGGACGACCGCCGCGGCGGCGACGACTGGTGGTGAGCCGCCCACCCGTCCGACCGTACAACCGGCCTGCAAGCGGCGGCCCGGACACTGATCGCACACAGCGGGGAGCCCTCATGGACCAACAGCACCTGACGGAGCATCACCTCCCGGAGCTCAAGGAGTTCGCCCTCCTGCACGCCCGGGGGCAGGGGATGGCGCCGGGCACGGCCGCCCGCATCCTGTCCCGGATCACCAACGACCGGCCCGGCGACCCCGCGTCGTGGGCCGTCACCTGGACCCGGGCCGGCCGCGCCGCCGCGCTGCGCGGACGCCACCTGGAGGCCCGCGCCCACTTCGCGCTGGCCCGCTTCCCCTACCACGGGGACCCGGTGCGCGCGGCTGCCGGCCGGCTCGGCGTGGAGGCCTTCGACACATGGCGCCGCGGCCGCGGCATCGACCGCCACGAGATCCCGTTCCAGGACGGCACGCTGGCCTGCTGGAGCACAGGGCTCCACCCGGCCCGGCGGCGCCCGCTGCTGGTCGTCATGGGCGGCATCGTCAGCGTCAAGGAACAGTGGGCGCCGCTGCTGCCCCTGCTGGGGCGGCTCGGATTCGCCGCCGTGGTCACGGAGTTCCCCGGCGTCGGCGAGAACACCCTGACCTACCGGCCCGACTCCTGGGAACTGCTGCCGCACCTGCTCGACCGGCTGGCCGGCCGGGCGGACGTGGCCGACACCTCCCTGCTCACCCTCAGCTTCAGCGGCCACCTCGCGCTGAGCGCCGCCGCCGAGGACCCCCGCATCCGGCGCGTGCTGACCGTGGGCGCCCCCGTCGGCGCGTTCTTCACCGACCCCGCCTGGCGGCCGCGCATCCCGCGGATCACTCTCGACACGCTGTGCCGCCTGACCGGATCCGCGGACCACGACACCCTGTGGTCCGCCCTGCCCGCACACGCCCTCGGCCCGGACCGGCTGCGGCAGGTCCGCGTGCCGGTCCGGTACGTCGCCAGCAGCCGCGACGAGATCATCCCGGCCGCCGAGCAGGACCTGCTGGCCGCCCTGCCCGACCTGCGCGTCAAGACGTTCGACGACGTGCACGGCTCGCCCGGCCACCTCGCAGCGATGCGGCGCTGGCTCATCGGCCAGCTCCTGCTGTCCCGGTTCACCGGCCGCCGCCCCTGACCCACCACAGGCCCCCCACCCCCCTCCCCGCCCACGAGCCCAGGAGACGCAGCCATGACCGATGGACCGACACGCAGGGCCACCACCGGGACGGTAGGTCCCTGGCAGTCGCTCGCCTCACTCGGGGTGATCGACAGCGACCTGACGACCCCACGCCACCGGCCCGCCCCGGCGCCGTACACCACCAAGGGCCGCACGCCGCACACGCGCCGCCCCGGGCGCGACGAGGAGGCGTGACCTCCGTGTCCCTGTCCGCTCAGTACGTGCCCCGCGGCCCCCGCGGCGCGGGTATCCGGCTGCGCCACCGCACCGTGCACGGCCACCGCCGGGCCTTTCGGATGGCGGGCAAGGGCGACGCCGTCCTGCTGATCCACGGCATCGGGGATTCCTCCGACACCTGGCGCGATGTCATGCCGGGCCTCGCCAAGAGCCACCGCGTCATCGCCCCCGACCTGCTCGGGCACGGGCACTCCGACAAGCCGCGGGCCGACTACTCGCTGGCCGCCTACGCCAACGGCATGCGGGACCTGCTGAGCGTGCTCGGCGTCGAGCGGGCCACCATCGTGGGGCACTCGCTCGGCGGCGCGGTCGCCATGCAGTTCGCCTACCAGTTCCCCGAACGCTGCGAACGCCTGGTCCTGGTCGGCACCGGCGGGGTCAGCCGGCACGTCACCCCGCTGCTGCGCGCCGCCTCGCTGCCCGGCGCCGAACTCGTCCTGCAGATGCTGCACCTGCCCACCATGCGCTGGCAGGTGGGTGCCGCCGTCAAGGTCCTGCAGTGGCTGGGCACCGATCTCGCCGTCGACGCGCCCGACCTGCTGCGGGTGGTGGACGCCCTGCCGGACGCCACCTCGCGCAACGCCTTCGTGCGCACCCTGCGGGCCGTTGTCGACTGGCGGGGACAGGTCGGCACCATGCTCGACCGGTGCTACCTGGCGCAGGGCATGCCCACCATGCTGATCTGGGGCGGCCGTGACCGGATCGTCCCGGCGCTGCACGCGGGCCTCGGGCACGTCTCGATGCCCGGCAGCCGCCTGGAGATCTTCGAGGAGGCGGGGCACTTCCCCTTCCGCAGCGACCCCGACCGCTTCCTGTCGGTCCTGCGCGACTTCATCGGCACGACCGAACCGGCGAGCTTCAGCCCCGAGCAGTGGCGCCAGATGCTCCGCAACCGCCGCCCGGCGCCCCTGCGCCCCGGCGCCCCCGACCTCGACCCGGCCACGCTGCGCGCACTGCGCCCGGCCTGACCCCCCTGCGGCGCCGTGCCGGACCCTGCCCCGTCCACCCGGACGGGGCAGGGCCCGGCGCCGCAGGGGGTGCCTCACCCGGCCGGCGCCTCACTCATCAGCCACACGCCGGGGCGCACCTCCAGATGGGGCCAGGCGGCGGGCGGCGCACCCCCGCCGGCCCGGACGTGCGCGGCCAGACGGCGGGCGTAGCCGTGCCAGCGGGCGTCGCCCAGCGTGCTCGCCGCACTGGCGCACGCGGCGAGAGAGGCCAGGCAGTCGGCGGGCCGCCCCGCCAGGAGCGCGGTGAGCGCCAGCCCGCGCTCCGCCTCCGCGCACCCCCGGGTGTCGCCCTCCGCCCGGGCCCGGTCCAGGGCCCGCCGGTACAGCGCGTCGGCCCGCCCGAACTCGCCCTGCCCGAGCAGGACATCGGCCTCTCCGGTGGCACAGCGGGCCGCCCCCACGCCGTCGTCGCTCAGGGCGAACAGCCGGGCCGCGTGCCGGTGGCAGTCCACCGCCCGGGCGGCGTCCCTGCGCTGCCAGGCCAGATCGCCCAGCGAACGCAGCAGCGCCGCCTCCGCCAGCGCGTTGCCCGAGCGGCGGGCCGCGTCGACCGCCAGTTCATGGCCGGCCAGCCAGTCCTCCCACACCCCGCACGCCTCGTAGTAGCCGCTCGTCGCCGAGGCCAGCGCGCAGGTCAGGTCCCACAGCCCGGCCCCGTGCAGCCGGCGCACCATCTCCAGCAGGCCCGCCGCCTCCTCCCGGAACCAGCGCAGGGGAGTGGCCACCGCCCGGTCGTCCGCCGGCAGCTCACCGGGGGCTGTCTCCAGCACGCCGGCCAGCCGGTCCCGGCCGGGCGTCAGCCGGGCGTCGGCCGCCCGGGCGCGCAGCAGGAACGTGTGGCCGAGCCTGCCGACGGTCTCGGTCACCGCGTCGTCGCCGTCGACCTCGGCCAGCATCTCCAGGGCCAGCGACCGCAGCAGCGGGTGATAGCTGTAGCGCACGGCCCCGCCCGGGGCGCCCGCCTCCTGGCGTACGTCCAGGAGCTGGGCGCGCACCAGGGCGTACAGGAGCTCCTCCGCGCTCTCCGGTGACGTGCCGAGCAGCGACTGCGCGGCCCACCCGGGGAAGTCGGGCAGCGGCGCGAGCCCCAGCCTGCGAAACGCACGCCGGCCGGCCTCCGACACCTCGTGGTAGGCGGTGAGCAGGCTGCTGCGCACGTCGAGGTCGCCCAGGGAGAGCGTGGTGAGCCGGGTGCGCTCGTCCGCCAGGCGGCGGGCGAGCCCGTCCGCGGTCCAGCGCGGCTGCACCGCCGTGCCGCCGGCCGCGACCCGCAGCGCCAGCGGCAGCCGCCCGCACAGCCGGGCGATGCGGGCCACGGCCGCCCGGTCCTGCGCCATCTGGGGGCCGCCGGTGGCGAGCAGCAGGGACTCGGCCTCCTCCTGCCCGAGCACGTCGAGCACGAGGTGCCGCGCGTGTTCCAGGGCGGCCAGCGCACGGCGTCCGGTGACCACCGCCGCGGCGTCCGGCACCGCGGCCAGCAGCGGCCGTATCTGGGCCTCCGAGACCGCGTCGTCGAGAACGAGCAGCAACGCGCGGGAGCGCGTGGTGTGCTGGAGCAGATCGGTCAGCTCGTCGAGGCCGGAGGGAAGGGCCGCGCCGGCCGCGGGCCCCGCCGGCAGCAGACGGCGCAGCAGCGCCGCCACCGCCGCCTCGGCGGTCAGCGCCCCTCCCGCGGAGTCCCGCAGATGCACCAGGACCCGGCCCGCGGCGAACCCCTCGGCCTGACGGGCCAGTTGGACCGCCAGAGCCGTCTTGCCCACCCCGGGCCGCCCGGAGACGGCCAGCACACGAGGGGCCGACGCCGCCGAGAGCACCCGGGCCCCGCGGGCCAGCTCCTCGGCGCGGCCGGTGAAGTCGGCGAGCGGCGGCGGCAGCCACACCAGGGGCCGGGCGTCGGCCGCCGGGGCGGGCGCGGCCGGCCGGCTCTGGGCCGGATGCCAGGCCAGCGCCGGGTCGGAGGCGAGCAGCCGGGCCAGGATCCGTTTGAGGGAGGCGTCCGGCTCGACGCCGAGCTCGTCCACCAGGGTGCGCCGCACCCGGTGGTAGGCGTGGACGGCGTCGGACTGCCGCCCGGCCCGGTACAGGGCCACCATGAGCAGCCCGTGCAGGCTCTCCCGCATCGGGAACTCGTGGGCCAGCGCCATCAGTTCACCGATCAGCTCGTGGTGGCGGCCCAGCTTCAGATCGGCGCTGATGCGCTGCTCCAGCGTCTCCGAGCGCAGTTCGTCGAGGCGGATCGCCGTGGACTGCAGCGAGGGCCCGTGCGGGATGCCGGACAGCGCCGGGCCCCGCCACAGTTCGAGGGAGGCGCCCAGCAGATGCGAGGCCCGCGCGTAGTCCCGCTCGTCGAACGCGGCCCGTCCCCGCGAGCGCAGCGACTCGAAGAGGACGAGGTCGA
This sequence comes from Streptomyces sp. NPDC052225, assembly GCF_040679615.1. Classification (NCBI taxonomy): domain Bacteria; kingdom Bacillati; phylum Actinomycetota; class Actinomycetes; order Kitasatosporales; family Streptomycetaceae; genus Streptomyces; species Streptomyces sp. NPDC052225. The sequence goes on from NZ_JBFAVD010000006.1 coordinate 333,849, forward strand.
GTTCGTCGGGCGCCACCCGCATCACATAGCCCGGCGGCTGCGTCACCAGCGGTCCGGCCGCCGCGCCGCCGCCCGGCTCACCGTCGGCGTTCGCGAGCGCCTTGCGCAGGTGGGACACGTAGACCTGCAGGGTCGTCGACGCGGTGCGCGGCGGCGTCGTCCCCCACAGTTCGTCGATCAGACTGTGCGTGGAGACGACGCTGTTGTTCTTCACCAGCAAGGTCGCCAGGACCACACGAGGCTTGGCCGCCGTCGGGGTGCGCGGGGACATCCGCACCGGGCCCAGTACCTGAAAGCGCATCATTGCTCCTTGGGTGTGCCGCCCGGCCGGTGCGCGGCCGTCAGCAGATCTGCAGGACGCAGGCCGTCATCTCCGCCACGACCCGGATTCCCTGCGTGAAGACGAGCGTGAGTTCGGCGAAGGGGCGGCCCGCGGAGTCCCGCAGCACCTCTGCGGGCGCGCCCTGCCGGCGCGCCTGCACGGAGCACAGCAGCGGCAGTCCCGGCTCGGCGAACCCGCGGAAGACGGCCTCCCACCGGGTGAGCACGGCGTGCCCGGGGGCCAGCCCGTACAGTTCGCCGACCCCGAACAGGGCGGCCTGCCGGGACACTTCGAGGAACAGCGCGGCCGGCACCTCGGACCCGGAGTCGGGCAGCACCTCGCGCGCGGCGGGAATGTTCACGGGGAAGGTCAGGCACTCGCCGCCCTCTTCCAGCGGCAGCCCGATCAGCACGTTGCGGGCGCTGCGCCGGCCGACGAGTTCGGCGCCGGGGATGCCGTGCCCCGGGGGAAGGCCGCTGTTGCCGCCGGCCGTGCGCTCGCTCTCCTGGCGGCTGTGCGCCCGGTAGGTGCGGTGGACACCCGGCATCAGGAACACCAGGCGCGCCCGCACCGTCCCGCACGGCTGGTCGTCGATGCTGATCGTCGTGGCGCAGTCCATCGACCGGGGCACCCCCTTGACCACGTCGGCCGGCGTCAGGTCGAGGTCGAGGCAGAGCCTGGCGCCGGCGGGCGCGCCGCGCCGCCAGGAGGGCAGGGCAGTGAGCGAGAACGCGCAGTCGGCCAGCAGGATCCGCCGGTTCTCGGGCACCCGGAAGTAGCGGCCCGCCGCGAAGACCGCCATCTGCCGCAGCGACTCCATCGGGTACAGCACGTCGTGGAACGGCGCGGTGGAGTCGGCGAACAGCGGGTGGCTGTCGGGGAGTTGGGCGGAGAAGCCGAAGCGGTGCCGTCCGGGGGGCGTGGCGGAGTGCAAGAAGCCCTCCGGGGTGTCGGGCCGGTGGACCAGATGGTGCGGGCCGAGGAACGCCGCCGCGGGCGGGGGCACCTGCAGCGGTCCTGTGTCCGTGACCGCGCCGGGCCGTCCGGTGGGCAGCGAGCCGGTGGAGGGTGGGGCGGAGAGATTCATGGAGGGTCCTCTGTGACGAGAGTCCGGTCGGTGGCGTGCGCGGTGGCATCGTTCATCGGCTCACTGTGGTCAGCCGGACGGCTCCGGGCCCCGGTGCGGGCCGGCGAGGTGCGCAGCCGCCGGCCGGCCCCGCGTGCCTGGCCGCGGCGGCCGCGGCGGTGCCGTGCACCCTCAGCCGGCCGTGCGGGGTGTCGCGGGCGGGACGCGGCTCACGGCGGCGTCCACGACGCGGATCCGGCGCCGGCGGGCGTGATCGAGGCCCCGTTCTCCCGGCCGGCGAACGTCCCCGGTCCGTCGATGTTCATGCGATCCCCCCGGGATGCGCCCTCCGGGCCGAGGTTCATCGGATAGACCTCAAGGCCTCGGAGCGAGTAAAAAACAGCGCGCCCGGTTTGTCAATACTAAACCGCCCGCGCTGTTTATTTTCCTTCGCACAACCGCTCGTATTCAAGAGGAGGAAAACCCCTGAAATCATGGCATCTAGGACAGCGTCACCTCGCCCGGGGTTGCTCCGGACGTCCGGCGTCCTCCCTCGATACGTACCGTACGGTCTATTTTGGGCGGGGTGCGGCGGAGGGGCGCCGCGGGCTGCCGGGCCGGCTCGGGCCGCAGCTGAGGGCGCTCAGTTCACGGGGGCGGGCGATCCGGGGCGCCAGCAGCCCCCACAGGCGGGTGACCGCGTCGCGCGACAGCCACTGCTCCTGCGTGCTGCCGAGCACCTCGAGCCCCACGGTGGCCGCCACGATGGCGGTCGTCACCTCCCGCACCGAGACTCCTTCGGCCAGCTGTCCGGCCTGCTCGGCCCGGCTCAGGGCGTCCTCGACCCACCGCTGCCAGGCGCCCCGGAGCGCGGCGTCGTTCTCGCGGGTCACATCGCGGCACAGGGCGAAGCCGGCCCGCATGACGGCGTCCTCGGCGATGAGGCTCATCAGGACGTGCGTGGCGTCCACCAGGCCCTGCAGGGGGGTGCCGCCGTGGAGCGCCGCCCTGTGGGTGACCTGCCCGAAGGCGGCGGCCGCCTCGTCCTCGACGGCCTGCGCCAGGGCGTTCTTGCTCTCGAAGTGGAAGTGCAGGGCGCCGCTGCTGACGCCGGCCCGTCTGCTGATCGCCGCGAGCGAGGCGGAGGTGAAGCCGTCCTGCGTGAAAGCCTCGGCCGCAGCCTGGATCAGGGCGCGGCGGGTACGCGCCGCGCGCTGCTGTTTGACCATCAGGGAGCCTCCCGGGCGAGGGCGGCGGGGCCGGCCCCCGGCAGCGGCCGGGCGTCCGCGCAAGGCCTGCGGGACGCAGGGGGAGCCGGCCGGAGCCGGCGCTGTCCGCCCTTGATCGCCAGTGTAACAAACCGCGCGTGCGGTTTTAAGGGTGGGGTGCCGCCCTGCGGGATCCGCGGACGCCGGCGCAGCGCAAAGGGCTCCGGGGCGGGGCCGCGCAGCCTGTGCTGCACGGCCCCGCCCCGGAGCCCAGGTCCCTCCCACGAGGCCGTGCCCCCGGCACGCCGGGAGCACGGCACCGCACGCCCGCCGCGCGGCCGCCCTGCGGGCGAGGGGGGGCGGGGAGACGGGCCCTGGGACCTGCCTCCCCGCCCCCCGTCCCCCCTGCCCCGCGACGCCTGGCACGCACGCTCGCCGCACCGGCCACAAGGCCAAGTTCCCGTGCGAGGCCCTGCGGCGGGGCCGGGGAGAGGGGTCCTAGCCGAGCAGTACGGGAAGGGACCGGAATCCGTTCATCAAAAAGGTCGGCATCGGCTCGAGCTCGTCCGCGGAGCAGGCCAGCCGCAGGCCGGGGAAGCTCTCGAAGAGCTTGCTGAAGGCCGACTGGGCCTCCACCCGGGCGAGCGGCGCCCCCAGGCACCGGTGCGCCCCGTGCCCGAATCCGAGGGTGTCGCGTCCGGTGCGCAGCAGGTCGAACTCGGCCACGCTCTCGCCGTAGCGCACCGGATCGAGACCGCCGGCCGCGAAGGACACCAGGATGGGCTCGCCCTGTTTGATCAGGACGCCGTCCAGGTCGATGTCCTCCACCGCGAAGCGCAGCGGCGAGTAGGCGCCGGGGGTGTGCATCCGCAGCGTCTCGTCGATCACGTCGTTCCAGTCCGCCCGCCCCGCACGTACGTGCTCCAGCTGGTCGGGGCGGGTGAGCAGCGCCGCGACGGCGTTGGTCATCAGGGTCGTGGGGCTGTCCATGCCGCCCGCGATCATCAGGTAGAGGGTGCCCAGCAGTTCTTCCTCGGTCAGCCGGTCGCCGTCATCGCGAGCGGCGATCAGGGCCGAGGTCAGGTCGTCGCCGGGCTCGACCCGCTTCTTCTCCACCAGGGCGGCCAGCAGCCCGAACGCCTCCAGCAGCGCCCCGTTCATCTCCTCGGCGGACACCGAGGAGGTGAACACCGTGTGCAGGGCCGCGCACAGCGCGTCGGCCGCGTCCCCCTGCTCGACCCCGAAGAGCTCGCAGATCACCCGCATGGGCAGCAGCGCGGTGAACTGGGCCCGCAGGTCGACCGGGGCACCCGGCTCCTTCGTGGCCAGGGCGGCGAGCAGATCCGCGGTGATGGCCTCGACCTTGGGCCGCATCGTCTCGCTGCGGCGCGCCGTGAACGCGCCCGCCACCAGGCGCCGCAGACGGGAGCGCTGCTCACCGTAGGAGTTGAACATGTTCTCGTTCGCCACCCAGGGGTACAGCGGCCAGTCCGCCTGTATGTGCCCCTCGATGAAGTCCGGCCAGTGCAGCCGGGCCGACCGGGAGACCCGTTCGTCGGCCAGGACCCGTTCCACGTACTGCTGCTGGACCACCGCCCATGCGGCTACCCCGCCGGGCAGCGTGACCCGCACCGCCGGCCCCTGGGTGCGCAGCATCGCGGCTTCACGCATCAGGTTCTGCCCCGTCGCATCGAGTGCGTAGGGACATCTGGGCGCTTGCGTCTGAGTCCGTGCCATCGGTTACCCCTCCCGTTCGGTTGTCCGTATCCGTGGCCTTTCCTGCGTGCGCGCCGGGACGGCCCGCCCCTCGGGCGGGCCGTCCCGGCGAGAAGCGCGCCAGGGGCCGCCGCTCCCCACGGCGGCCGTGCGCGCTACGCGTTCGCCGGCACCGCGGCGCCGGAACGCAACTGCATCGCCTGCTCGTACACCTGCCGTCCGCGCTCCGGCGTGAAGTCGAGCCGGAGCAGGACCGACGGCACGGCGATGGACGTGACCAAGTGCTTGGTCATGACCGCGGACCGCTCCATCATGTCGTCGAACCCGCTGAGGAGTTTGGAGAGCATCTGGGTGCCGGCGAACCCCGCGACGAACATCTGCGCGGCAGCCTCGATGTCGACGTCCGGCAGGATTTCCCCCGCCTGGTGGGCGCGGGCGAGCAGCTCCCTGTTGTGGTTCACCCAGTTGTGCATGGGGATCCTGCGGTCCAGGCCGTCCTGGGGTGTGCCTTCCTCCACCGTGAGCCGCACGCTGCCACGGAGGATGCTGTCGCTGGAGCAGAGCATGTGCGCGAGGATCAGCGTCGCGTCCACCCCCTCCTGGAGGACGAGGTTCTGGGGCGCCACCGGGGGCACCACCGACAGCTGTTCCGCCAGGACCTCCTGGGCGAGATCCCGCTTGGAGGGGAAGTGGAAGTACAGAGCTCCCTTGGTCGTCCCTGATCTCTTGAGGATCTCCGAGATGGCCGCGGCTTCGTAGCCGACCTCGTCGAAGACCTCGGCAGCCGATTTCAGGATGGCCAGCCTCGTCCGGGTTGCTCGCTCCTGGCGTGCCACCGTTCATACCTCCGTGCCTCGCGGTGCCCGGCCCGTGCGCACCGCCGCGCGGGCCGGACCAGTGGTTCGTCCGTGCCTTCACGGCTCCCTTGCGCGGCTGCTGGGGCCGTGGCCTGGGCAGGCCCGAACGCGATCAGAATAAAACCATCCGCCCGGTTTCACAAGGTGCCGCATGCCGGGTGGCCTGCTCCCCTGGCCCGGAACGGACGGCGCGTCCGGTCCCCCTGGAAAGCCCTTCAAGGCCTGCAAAACCGGCACAGAACGCCCGCGGTGCGGCGGGGTGCGGGCGCCGCTTCCGGCCCCGGCGGGCCCTTGCAAAAAACCGGCGGTCCCGTATTTTATGGCCCCTGAACTTCCTTCGTTCAGCCTCAACGCTTCACGGAGCAGTCGATGACTCTTGTGAAAATCCAGATGAATGCAGGGAAGGTTCCCGGGGGACTGACCACTTCGGGCCCGGCCGGCGAGCACTTTGCGCCGGCCGGACCGGACTCGCCCCCCGGGGATCCCATAGCCGAACTCACCCATCTGCTGTTCGACCAGAGCAAGCGCGCCCGCATACACGCCCGTTGGCGCAGCCTGGTCGGCCGTCCCGAGTTCCGTCCCGTGCCCGGCCTCGCGCCGCGCGAGCGGATGGCTCTGGCCTACGAACGACTGCGCCTGGTCAACGACACCCTGCAGTCCCCGGAGCAGCTGGCGGACGATCCGCACCTGCTCACCAGCCTGCACGAGTGGACCGGGTTCGTGGATCCGACGCTCGCGACGCTCTCCGCGATCCACTACAACCTGTTCCTGGGCAGTCTCCTGGACCACTTCCCCTCCCCGGGGCGCACGCTCAGCGACTTCACGTCACTGCGGCACACAGGAACGTTTCTCTGCACGGAGCTGGAACACGGCAGCGATGTCTCCGCACTGGAGACCCGGGCCGTCTGGGACCGGACGTCCGGGGGGTTCGTCCTGCACACCCCCACCGTGGGCGCGCAGAAGTTCATGCCCACCACGAGCGCCGTGGGCGGCCCGAAGACCGCCGTGGTGGCGGCAAGGCTGATCGTCGAAGACCGTGACGAGGGCGTCTTCCTCTTCCTGGTGCCGCTGCGGGACGAGAGCGGGCCCAGACCCGGAGTGCGCACCTGGATGCTGCCCGAGCGCATGGGCACCGCCGTGGACCACTGCCTCACCTCCTTCGAGCACTGCCGGCTGCCGCGTGAGGCGCTGCTGGAGTCCACGCACGGCCTGCTCGCCAAGGACGGGTCGCTGACCAGCAGCCTCGACAACCGGCACAAACGCGTCCTGCACTCCATCCAGCGGGTCACCTGCGGCAAGCTGTCGATGAGCGGCGCCGCCGTGGGCGCGGCCCGGGCCGCCCTGACCATCGCCGCGCGCTACGCCCACGCCCGGCGCATCAGCGGGCCCCGGCCCGGCGAGACCGTGCCCCTGGCCGCCCACCACAGCCACATGAGCGGCATCCTGCAGAACATCTCCACCGCGTACGCCATGACGTTCCTGCACCGCGACACGGTGACGCGGTGGGCCGAGCGCACACCCGAGAGCACCGACGAGGTGGCCCGGCGGGTGGCGGTCGCCAAGAGCTGGATCACCTGGCAGACCCGCACCATCACCCTCGAGTGCCGTGAACGGTGCGGCGCGCAGGGCCTGTTCACGGTCAACGGGTTCGTCGATCTGATCACGAGCAATGAGGGGACGATCACCGCCGAGGGCGACAACCTTGTCATCTCCCTCAAGGCCGGGGCGGAGATGCTGTTCGGGGAGCGCCTCGACGTCCTGGGCCACCGGCCGGTGCCGGCCCAGGAGGCGATGAAGGACCCGCGGTTCCTGCGCGACCTGCTGGCGCGGACCGCGTCGCTGTGGCAGCAGCGGGCCCGTTCCGCGCTGCGCAAGGGCCCCTCCGGCGCCCGCGTGGAGCGCTGGAACCGGGCATCGGGCGCTGCCCTGAAGATGGTGGACGTGGCGGCCCGGCTGCACGCCGCGGATGCGTTCCTGCGCGCCTCGGATCATGCGGTCGGCCCCAAGGCGCGGGAGCTGATGCGCGAGCTGGCGCTGTTGTTCCTGCTCAACGAGGTCAATGAGCACACCGGGGACCTGCTGGCCGAGGGGCACCTCACGGCGGACGATGTCCGTGCCCTTCCCGAGATCATCCACGCGACGGTCACCGGCCTGACACCGGACACCATGGTGCTGGTCGATGCCTTCGACATACCGGAGGAAATCCTGGCCACCGTCCCGATCGCGCACGAGGACTACACCCAGCGCCTTGCCGCACTGGTGCAGGGGCCTGCGCCCGCCCGGGCCGCGCTGCCCCGCCCGGACCGCCCCCGCGGGGCCGTGCGCGAAGAAGTCGGGTGACGGGGGGACCGCGGCGGCCAGGGCCCCCGCGGTCCCCGTGAGCGGGAGCCCGGTGCCGCCGCCTGCCGTCACCGCCGCGCACTGAGCGGCACCCTCCGGTGCGCCCCGCGCCGGCGGGGGGCGCACCGGAGGCGGGCCCGCACGAGGCCGGCGGTGCGGCCCGGCCTCGTGCGGGCGGCCGCGGGATCTTCCGCAGCGCCCGCCGCCCCCCCCGGCAATGCCGGGCTTCACCTGCCGCGCAGGAGGGCCCTGGGGCCTGTCGCCCGGATCCCTCCTGCCGCGCGACGCCTGGCGCGCACTCTCGCCGCATTGGGCCTAAGGCCGAGTACATCCCGTACGAGGCCTTGCACCCGGGGCTCCCCCCAGCCTTCGGCCGGGGGGAGCCCCGGGAGCACGCACCGGACGCCGCGGGGCCGTCCTTCGGGCGACGGAGGGATCTGGGAGACAGGCCCTAGCCGGGGTTTAGCGCCGCAGCCGACCATCAGGGCTCCGCGCCGCGCCGATGGGTGCGCCGGCCGAGAGGAGCCCCGATGTCCTGGCCCCTGGCGCTCGTCGTCCGGTTCCTGGGTGAGGCGTACCACTGCCTGGTCGCGTACGGGCAGATGTGGCTCTACCTGCCCGAGGGCCATCCGCGGTCGACCCTCTCCCACCCCCTGGAGCGGCTGCGCCCCGACATACCGCTCAGCCCGGTCGAGCGGGCGCTAGACCGACAGCTGCGCGACCTGGACAGCCTCGGCTGAGGCGCCGCCCCGGCGCAGCGCGGCGAACTCCAGGACCTGATCGGTGAGGATGTCCAGACGGCGTGCGGTGCGCGGGTCGGCGCAGCCGCCGGCCGCGGTGAACTCCGTGCCGGCCGGCACCACCACGCCCATCGGGACGGCCCAGCCGCGCAGCGACTGCGCGCAGGTGCGCAGCGCGGCCAGCGCGGACGCGCCGGCCACCTCGTTCCACGCCACGCTCAGACAGCCCACGGAGCGCCCGTCCAGATAGCCGGGGACGTCCCCGGCCAGGGCCTCGGTGTGGTCGAGGGCGTTCTTCAGCAGCCCCGACATGCCGCCGTGATACGTCGGACTGGCGAGCAGGACACCGTCCGCGGCGCGCAGCGCGGCCAGCAGCCGCAGCTCGGCGGCGCAGTGGCCCGCCGTCTGCGGATCGTAGGGCGGCAGCACGAGGTCGGGGCCGCACACCAGGGTGACCTCGGCTCCCGCCCGGCGGGCACGCGCCGCGCACGCCCGCAGGGCGGCCGCGGAGACCGAGCCCGAGCGCAACGAGCCCCCGAGCGCGGCGATACGGATCGGACGCATGGCAACTCCGTCGTGTCGGAAAACAAAGGGGGATGGCGGAAGGCGGGCCGGCACGGCCGCCCTCACAGACGGGCGGCCGCTGCCTCGGCCGCCCGGATGCCGCTGAGCATGCACGCGTTCGCGAGCAGACCGTGCGGCCCGACCCAGTCGCCCGCCACGAAGACCCCCTGATGGCCGGAGACCCGTATGCCGGGGCGGCCCGTCAGGCCCCCGGTGCGGGCCTCGGGCAGCGCCGTCATGGTGGTGATGCGCGGCAGGAAACGCTCGTGGACCACGGCGTCCCGCCAGCCGGGCTGGCTCAGGTCGAGCAGCTCGTACAGCCGCTTGCGGACCTCGGCGGCGTCGAGCCCGGCGCCGTCGTCGTAGCGGGCCAGATGGAGCACGGCGCCGCCCTCGGGCGCCAGGCGGGCCGTTGCGGAGAAGACCGACAGGTACAGCGGCTCGTCGACGCCGTAGACGAGGGTGCTGCGCGGGTTGGGCAGCCGGCTCAGCGCGACGTCCAGGCAGGCGGTGTGCAGCGGGCGGGCGAGGGGCGGGCCCTGGCCGGGCCCGGCCAGGCCCAGCAGCTGGTGCGCCGCGTGCTGCGGCAGGCCGGCGAGCACGACCGAGCGGGCCCGTACCGCCTGCCCGTCCGCGGTCACCAGCCGCGGGCGCGCCCCGCCCTCCACGGCGGCGCACCGGCGCCCCGTGCGCACGTCCACGCCCAGCTCCCGGGCCCGCGCCAGCAGCGCCTCGGTCAGGGTGCGCCAGCCGCCGTCCACGTACTCGACCCCCCGGCGCACCTCGGCGAAGTGCAGCGACAGCGCGTCCGCGCCGATCAGGTCGGGGCGGCCGGTGTAGCTGCTCATGCGCAGCACGGCGAAGGCCGCCTGCCGGGCCCGCTCGGTGGGCAGCCTCTCGCCCAGCCACTGCGCGGCGTCCGTGCCGGCCAGGTCGGTGCGGCCGCGGGCCAGGCCCAGCAGGCGGGCCACGGCGATCCGTTCGCGCGCGGTGAGCAGCGGTGTGCGCAGCAGCGGGCCGGCCGCCGCGTAGCCGGGGTGCAGGGCGCCGTCGCGCAGCGCCTGGCTGCCGCCGAGGCGGGGGGAGCGGCCCGGGACGCGCACGCCCAGGGCCCGCAGCCCGTCCCGGGTCGTGCGGTACACGGCGCGCGGGCCGAGGCCGAGGCGGAAGCCGTGGTGCTCGGTGGTGCGGGCCCGCCCGCCCGGCTCGCCGCCGGCCTCGAGCAGGAGCACCCGGCGTCCTCGCCCGGCGGCCCGGGCCAGCCGCACGGCCGCCACCAGGCCGGTCAGGCCCGCCCCGACGACGACCGCGTCGGCCTGCTCGTCCCGCCGGGCGCTCATGCCCGTCCGGCCCCGGGCAGGATGAACGGGAAGCCGTGGCGGTCGAGTTCGCGCGCGGAGTCGGTGACCGCCGTCACCAGGGCGTCCAGGTCCTCGGTGCGGTGCGCGCCGCCGGTGAACAGCATCGGCAGGCTGAGCGTGTAGAAGCCGCGGCGGCGCAGCATCAGGGTCAGCAGGAAGAACGCGACGGGGTTCACCGAGCCGGCGAACGCGCGGTAGTCGTCGTAGGAGTCCTGCTCCAGGAAGCCGAACGAGCCGATGAAGTCACCGAACCCGACGAGCCGCAGCGGTATGTCCGTCTCGGCGCGGAACGCGGCGAGCTGCTCCTGCACCCGGGCCACCTTCGCGCGGGTCTGGGTGTAGTACGTGTCGCGCTGCTCGTGCAGCAGCCGCAGGCTCGCGTAACTGGCGCACAGCGCCAGGTGGTTGCCCGCGTGCGTGGTCTGCACGCAGGTCTTGCGGCCGATGTCGGTCAGCGGCAGCCCCGAGGTCTGGGTGTGGTCGAGCAGCGCGGCGCGGCCGCCGACCGCGGACAGCGGGATGCCCAGTCCGCTGAGGACCTTGCCGTAGCAGTACAGGTCGGCCTCGATGCCGAAGTACTCGGCGGCGCCGCCGGGTCCGTAGCGGAAACCGGTGAGCACCTCGTCGAGGACGAACGGCACGCGCAGCGCCCGGCAGCGTTCGGAGACCGTCTTCAGCAGCGGGATCGTGTGCTCGACGAACGGGAACGACGAGGACGCCGCCTCACTCAGCACGCAGGCCAGCTCGTCCTTGTGCCGCTCGATCAGCTGGACGGCCCGGACCGGGTCGTTGGGCAGCACCAGCAGATCGCGCGGATCGGCGACGGGGACGCCGGTGAGCGCGGACTGGCGCTCGATGCCGCCGTCCGGCGCGTTGCCGGGGAAGGGCTGGGCCGGGTGGCCGTGGTACCAGAAGGCCGTGTTGTGCATGCCGAGGTCGTGCACGCCGTGCAGGGAGCCCTCGAACTTGGCGACCATCCGGCGGCCGGTGTGCGCCCGGGCGAGCCGGATGGCGGCCGCGGTGGCGTCGGTGCCGGAGTTGAGGAACGCGAACTTCTCGCAGTGCGGGACGAACTCGCCCAGCAGGTCCACGAGCTGGGCCTCGACGGGGGTGCAGTAGCCGTTGCCGGTGGTGGTCGTCAGATGGTCGCGGACGAAGTCCACGACCGGCTGGGGGCTGTGGCCGTGCAGCGCCTGCGCGCCGAAGCCGAGGTGGCAGTCGGTGTAGGTGTTGCCGTCGGCGTCGAGGATGCGGCTGCCGTGCGCCTCGGTCACCATCAGCGGGAACTGCGGCGAGTGGAAGGGCCAGAAGACGTGCGTGGCGGCGTCCTTGGCGCGCAGCTGCTCGGTCGCCGCGGCCGAGGCCTTCTGGCGCTCGGTGAGTTCGGCGAACAGGTCGATCAGCCAGGGCTGGGTGAGCAGGTCGGCGACGAGCGACTCGACGGTCGTCGCGGCGGATGCGGAGGTCGTCATGTCGGTCAGCTCCCGGCCGGCTTGGTCGCGCGCAGCACGCCGTAGTGCATGACCCCGCGCTCGTACGCCTGCTTCATCAGCGGCACCGAGTTGAGGAACCGGAAGATGTCCATGCCCTTGGCGCGGACCAGCTTCCAGATCACCGAGGGGTCGCGGACCACCGGCTTGACGATGTCCGTGGACAGCTTCCAGGTGTCCCACACCTGCTCCGACCAGTCGGCCGTGCGCACGTCGGCCAGGCCCAGCTCGCCCGCGAGCTGCGCGTAGCGCTCCAGCGGCAGGACGTGGGAGACGACGAAGTCGCGGTAGATGCGGTGCAGCAACCGGGTCTCGTCGGCGTCGAGGCTCTCGTCGCGGGCGCACCAGGTGGCGACCAGGAGCGTGCCGCCCGGCTTGAGCACGCGCATGCACTCGGCGAGGAACGCCTTCTTGTCCGGCATCAGCTCGCAGCTCTCCAGCGCCCACACGACGTCGAAGGTGTCGTCGGGGTAGTCGGTGTGCATCGCGTCGAGCAGCCGGAACGTGGTCTGGTCGGTGACGCCGGCCTCGCCTGCCTTCGCCTCGGCGCGGCCGATCTGCTCGGCGCTGATGGTGATGCCGTCCACCGTGCAGCCCAGGCGGCTGGCGAGGTGGACGGCGGAGGCGCCGATGCCGCAGCCGGCGTCGAGGACCTTCGCCATCGGCGGCACCGGGCCGAAGGCGATGAGCTCCTCGACCAGGCGCACCTGGGCGGCGTGCCGCCCGCGGTCGGGCTCGCCGTCGGCCCAGTACCCGTGGTGGATGTGCTCCCCCCACAGGTCCTCGTACAGCTCGATCAGCCCGTCGTAGTGGTCCTTGATGGCGGCATGGAGGTCGGGGGTGGTCCAGCGGGGTTCGAGCGCGCTCGTCGTCGTGATCGTCATGGCGGGAAGTCCCTCGGTTCGAGTGTGTCGGGTCGGGGCGGGGTCAGAAGCGGACGAGCGCCGATTCCATGGTCAGTCCGGGGCCGAAGGCCATGAGCACGCCGTACTCGCCGGGGGCGGGCCGCTCCTCGCGCAGGATCCGGTCCAGGATCAGCAGGATCGTGGCCGAGGAGCAGTTGCCGTGCTCGGCGAGGACCGCCCGGGACGGCGCGAGCTGAGTGGGCGTCAGATCCAGCTTCTCGCCCACGAAGTCGATGATCTTCGGGCCGCCGGGGTGGACGCCCCAGTGCCGTACGTCGCCGACGCCCAGGCCGTGCGGGGCGATCAGCCGCTCGACGAACGGGCCGATGCTCTCGCCGATGTAGAACGGCACGTACGGGGAGAGCGTCATCCGGAACGCCTGGTCCTCGATGTGCCAGCTCATCGCGTGCGTGGTCTCGGGGTGGGTCTCGGTGTGCGTTGCGAGGAACACCGGCCCCGGCGTGGCGCCGCCGTCGTCCGCCGCCAGCAGCGTCATCGCGCCCGCGTCGCCGAACAGCGCGTTCACGACCGCCTGTTCGGCGGTGAACTCCGGGCGGTGGTGCACCGAGCAGACCTCGGCGCTGCCGGCCAGCACCAGCTCGTCGGGGCGGGCGGCCAGCGCGTCGAACGCCGTCTTGAGGACGTTGAACGCGGCGTTGCAGCCCATGTGCCCGATGAAGGTGCGCCGCAGGTCGTTGCGGAGCCCGAACTCCTTGGCCAGCAGGATGTCGGGGGTCGGCCCCGCGTACCCGGTGCAACTGGCCATCACGAACGAGCCGATCCGCTCGGTGAGCCGGTCCGCGTCGCCCGCCGCGCCCAGGATGCCGCCCACCGTGCTGCGGCTCATCGCCAGGACGTTCTCCTCCCAGGCGGCCATCCGCGGCTTGATCGGCGGATAGCCGTCCGTGTACGCGGTGCGCGGGTCCCAGGCCATGTGCCGGGTGCGCACCCCGGAGCCGCGGAAGATCTCCTCGGCCTTCGCCACGTCCCGGTACCTGTCCCGGTAGTACGTCTCGAACGCGTCCTGCTGCGGGACGACGGTCTCGGGCGCCGCGGTGCGCAGCGAAAGCAGCTTCGCCACCCCGCGGGTCCGGGTGCGGGCGGCCGCCGGGGCCTCGGACACCGTCGTCATGACGCAGCCCCGGCGCCCGACTCGGCCCGTTCCTTGATGGCGCTCAGGAAGCCCCCGGTGACCGTCTCGCTCTGCTGCCGCGCGAACGGCTCGACCAGCGGCAGCACCACGGGCGCGATGTCGACGTCCGCCTCGGAGCGGGTGTCGATCTCCAGGAAGGTGGTGCCGGGCTCACTGCCGGGGGCGGTGCGGAACTCGCCCCAGGAACGGAAGTTGTGCGCGCCGACCGGCTCCCAGCGGATGCGGGCCGCGTCGGTGGTGTCGAAGCGGGTGCGGTGGTCGGGGGTGTGGCTGACGGCACCGTTGGAGATGGTGGCCAGCACATAGTGGTAGACGCCGTCGTCCTCGGCCGTCAGGCTCTCCACGCCCGGCATCAGCAGGCCGCAGCCCACGATGTCGAGCAGGAGCGCCCGCACGGCGTCCGGATCGGCCTTCACCTCGGTGCCGGCGACGCTGGCGGAGCGTATGGAGACCATGGTTGTCCTGTCCTTCACGAGGTGCTTCGTTTGACGGCGTGGCCGATGTAGCTGGCCGAGACATCGCCGGTGAGGGTGAACGCGCCCAGACGCCGGTGGCGCAGCAGGCCGGGCAGCAGCCGGGGCAGCGCCCGGGCGGGGCCCAGCCCGTGGGTGGCGGCGAGCCGCAGTCCGGCCGACGCGAGGAGCACCCGCAGCTCGGCGGGACGGATGAACATCTTCCAGTTGTGCGTGCCGGGCTTGATGATGCCCAGGAGCTTCTCGGCGACCAGGATGAGCAGCAGATAGCTGCGCACCGTCCGGTTGACCGTGTCGAACAGCAGCACACCGCCGGGCGCCAGGAGCCGGTCGATCTCGGCGAGCGCGGCCGGCAGGTCCTGGAAGTGCTCCAGGACGTCGGAGGCGACGACCGCGTCGGCGCAACCGTCCGCCAGACCCGTGCCGTACGCCGAGCCGACCTGGTAGGTCACCTCGACCCCGGAGGCGGCCGCGTGCCGGCGGGCGGCGGCGACGGTGCCGGGGGAGAGGTCGATGCCGGTGACGCGGTAGCCGCGCCCGGCGAGTTCCTCGGCGACGAGCCCGCCGCCGCAGCCGAGGTCGACGACGCGGATCGAGCCGGCGGGCCGGCCCGGGTGGCGTTCCTTGAGGATCCGGTCGAAGTACGCGGTGCGGGCCGGGTTCATCTCGTGCAGGGCGCGCAGCGGGCCCTCGGTGTTCCACCAGTCGTCGCCGACCTCTTCGTAGTACTCGTTGTCGATCGTCAGTGCCCCGGACATCACACCCACCTCGGGGTCTCGACCGGGCTGATGCCCAAGGTCGCCTTGCCGATGAACTCGCGGGCCATGTCGTTGGTGAACGGCAGCAGCGGGCCCGCCTTGACGTCCCGCCAGATCTGGCCGATGCGCGAGCCGTCCCGGATGCCGGAGCCGCCGATCACCTCGAACGCGGTGGCGACGACATGCTCGGCCTCGTTGGTGATGTAGTACTTCGGGATGCAGGTGTCGGCCACGAACGCCGGCAGGTCCTCGCCCGGGTCCACGTGCCGGGTCGCGTACTCGGTGAGCAGCGCGTCCATGGTGGCCAGCGAGGAGCGCATCCGGGCCACCGCGAACTGGATGCCCGGCAGCCGGGCCAGGTCGGCGACGGCCGTCGTGGCCCGGCCCCGGGTGCGTTCGACGGCCAGCTCGAAGGCCCGCTCGGCCAGCCCGAGGAAGACGGCCGCGAAGCAGTAGTGCCCCCACTGCTGACGGGCCATCACGAACAGCGGGGTGAGCCCGTCGGGGAAGACCGAGTCGTCGGCGTCGACCCGCAGCCCGTCCAGCTTCAGGGAGTGCGAGCCCGTCATCGGCAGCGCGAAGCCGTTCCAGGGCGCGACCACCTCGACACCCCGCTCGGGCTTGTCGACGAAGAACGCCGCCAGGTTGAAGGGAGGCTCCAGGTGGGCGTCGTCCAGGCCCGCGGTGACCACCAGATGGGTGGCCGCGTCGAACCCGGTGGCGAAGTGCTTGAGCCCGTCCAGGACGAACCCGTCGGGCACCCGCCGGGCGGTCGTGGAGGGCCGCACCCAGTTGCCGCCGGAGCCCTCGTCGGTGAACGGGCCCACGACGAACGCCCCGTCGCGCACCGCGCCGAACATCCGCTCGCGCACGGCCACGCTCAGATCGCTGCGCATCGAACCGGTCAGCACGGCGTGGATGGCCAGCGTGAACGCGGTGGACCCGCAGCCCCCGGCGATGATCCGCAGCAGCCGGGTGTTCTCCTCCAAGGTGGCCTCGAACCCGCCCAGGCCGGCGGGGACGTTGACCGCGGTGATCCCGGCGTCGATCAGGTCACGGATGTTCTCACCGACGAATTCCCCGGACCCGTACGCCTTCTCGGAACGCTCCTCGAACCGGCGGGCGAGGGCACGGGCACGGTCTTGCAACTCGGCCCAGCGCAGGGCCCGTTCGCTGCTCTGGACCGGTGTGGCGGTCGTCATGGCGTTCAGCCCTCCCAGCGGGGTTCGGCGAAGACCGGCACTCCGAGCGCGTGCTTGCCCGCCCACTCGGCGGTCACGTCGGAGTTCGGCGGGACGAGCAGCCCGGCCACCACATCGCGGTAGGCGCGCTGCAGCGGGTGCGCGGACATCAGCGCGGACCCGCCCTGGACCTGCATCGCGAGCGTGACCACCTCGTGGGCGAGGCGGCACACGCTGTTCTTCATCACGCTCATCTCGATGTAGTGGCCGAGCGGGTCCGCGGCGATCGCGGCGTCGTGGTCGGCGCGCACCGCCTGATACAGGTGCGCCTCGGCGGCCGCGAGCCGGGTGCGCATCTCGGCCACCCGGAACTGCACGCCCGGCAGATGGGCGACGGTGCGGTCCAGGACGTGCAGGGTGCGGCCGCGCTGCTCGCCGACCACCGTCTCCAGGGCGCCGCGGGCGATCCCGAGGAAGACCGAGGCGAAGCTGCACCACGCCCAGTGCACGCCCTGCATGAACATCAGCGGCAGCGCGCCCGGCTGCCCCACCATGTGCGCGTCCGCCACGAACAGGTCCTCCAGGAGCAGGGAGTGACTGCCCGTGGCCCGCATGCCCGCCGCATCCCACTGGGCGGTGACGCTCACGCCGCGCTCCGGCGTGGGCACCAGGAAACCGACCGGCTCCGGCAGCCCCCGGTCGTCGGTGCGGGCCGCGGACAAGAACAGCAGGTCGGCCGCCGGGAACCCGGTGAAGAAACCCTTGCGCCCGTTGAGCAGGTAACCGCCCTCCACGGGCTCGGCCCTGGTGGTGGGATGCCACCAGTTGCCGCCCACGCCGGGCTCGCTGAAACCGCCCGCGATCACCGCCCCGTCCTCGACGATGGCCCGGTAGGCCCGCTCGGCGGCCGGGCCGCCGATCCCCGCGATCATCGCGATGCCGTGGACGTGCATGTTGACCGCGAAGGCGGTGCTCGCACAGCCGGCCGCGAGGGTCTCCTGCGCCCGGCACAGCTCCTCCAGCCCCGCTCCGCCGCCGCCGTACTCGCGCGGCACGGTCATCGCGGTGTAGCCGCAGGAGACCAGCTCGGCGATGTTCTCGTGCGGGAAGTCACCCGCCCGGTCGTGCTCCGCGGCCCGGCCGGCGAACCGCCCCGCCAGCTCCTGGGCGAGCGCGACGAAGTCGGTGCGCGCGGGGGCGTCCTGAGTGAGGGTCATCGGGCGCTCCCCGCCACCAGCGGCCGCTCCTCGGGCACGGTGAGCGCCAGGTAGCGCACCAGGCTGCCGACCGTGTCCCCCTCCGCCCGGGTCGCCATCGCCAGCCAGTCCGAGATCTCCACTCCTGCGTACGCCTCCCGGATGCGCTCGAAGAGCTCGGCCAACTCCACCGAGTCCAGACCGAGATCTCCGGTGAGCCGGGACCGCTCGGTGATCTGCCGCCCGGCCGTGTCGGGGCGTACGGCGGCGAGGTGTTGCGTCAACGTCGTCATGAAGGCTTGCGCCCGGTCGTCCTGCACATCCGCTCCTGGATACCTGGGAGAAAAGTGGGTCGAAACCGTGGGAGAACCTGGTGGTGCGATGGCTGCGGGGTGCCTTTCGGCCATGGTGGCGGCCCCGGCTGTAGCGGCGGTTGCGCGGCCCGCGGCCGGCGGCGCCCGCCCCCGGGCGGCGCCCACGGGCGGGCCCCCGGGCGGCGGGGCCGCTCCTGACCGAGCGTCACCCCGCCCCCGCTCCGGCATCCGGGGCGCCTTCCAAGCGCCGCAGATCCGAGGCGCGGCGAGGAGAGCGCCGCCCCCCGGGGGGCCGCCGGCGCTGCCGGCTCCGGGCGGGCAGTGGCGCCGGCCGGATCGCGGCCCACGACCGGCTCGGCCGGCGGCTCAGCCCCTCACCGGCGCTGCCCTTCCCGCGATCGGTTCCCCCGACCGGTCCACCAGCCGCTCGGCCTCGGGCTCCACCACGGCGTGCACCACCGCCGTCCGCCCGGTGAGGAACTGCTGACGCATCAGCGTCCGCTGGATCTTTCCGCTGGTGGTCCTGCGCACCGTGCCGGGCGCCACGAGCAGGACGCTGCCCGCCGCGATCCCGAACTCCCCGGCGACCGCGGCCTGGACCCGGCCGACCAGCTCACGGCCCGCCTCACCGGTGTCCGGCGCCGCCTCAAGACCCGCGGCCTCCAGCACGAGCACCATCCGCTCCCGGCCCTGCGGACCGGCCGGCACCGTGAACGCGGCACCCGTGCCCAGCGACCGGTCCACGGCACGCGCCGCGGCCTCCACATCGTGGGGGTAGATGTTGCGGCCGTTGACCAGCATCATCTCCTTCAGCCTGCCGGTGACGAACAACTGCCCGTCCACGACGGCCCCCAGGTCCCCCGTGCGCAGCCAGCCCCCGGCCGACGGGCCGTCCTCGCCGGCCAGCCGCGCCCCGAACGTCTGCGCCGTGGCCTCGGCCCGCGCCCAGTACCCGCCGGCCACACTCGCCCCGCGCACCCAGATCTCCCCGACCTGCCCCTGCGGCACGGCCTGTGACGCGGCAGGGTCGACGATCCGTACCTCGAAGTCCTCGGCGCGGACCGTGCCACTGCTCACCAGGGTGCGGGCGCAGCCGTCCGCCGCCGCCGGGACGACCTCGCCGCGCTCCAGGGCGGCCGCGTCGACGCGGCGGGTGACCGGCGCGGCCCCGCGCGGCGCCCCGGCCACCAGCAGCGTGGTCTCCGCCATGCCGTAGCAGGGGAAGAACGCCTGGGGCCGGAAGCCCGCGGGCGCGAACCGGCGGGCGAACGCCGCCAGCGTGTCGGCGCGCACCGGCTCGGCGCCGTTGCAGGCGGACTCCCAGCCGGACAGGTCCAGGCGGGCGAGATCGGCGTCCTTGACCCGCCGTACGCACATGTCGTACGCGAAGTTGGGGCCACCGCCGATGGTGACCTTGTGCTCCCCGATCATCTCCAGCCAGCCCACCGGCCGGCGCAGGAAAGCGCCCGGCTCCATGAGCGCGGCCCGCGCCCCCAGCCACAGCGGCTGCAGCACATGCCCGATGAGCCCCATGTCGTGGTAGAGCGGCAGCCAGCTGCCGAAGACGGCGTCGCCGGTGGCGCCCAGCGAGCGCTGCATCGCCGCCTCGTTGGCCATGAGGTTGCGGTGCGAGACCATGACGCCCTTGGGGGTACTGGTCGACCCCGACGTGTACTGCAGGAACGCCAGGTCGTCCGGGCGCAGGGCAGGCGCCCGCCACTGAGAGGCGTCGCCCACCGGGCCGGCGTCCGTGGCCACGCAGGGCACGGACCGGATGCCGCTCAGCCAGGCCTCGATCTCCGGCGCGGCTTCCGCGGTGGTGAGCACCGCCCCGACCTGGGCGTCGCCCGCGATCCGGGCGAGGCGCTCGAAGTGGCGGGTGCGGTCGGTGGGCAGCGGCGCCGGGACCGCGACCGCGCCCGCGTAGAGACAGCCGACGAAGGCCGTCACGAAGGACAGGTCGGACGGGTAGAGCAGCAGCACCTGCCGGCCGGACAGGCCGCGCTCCACAAGCCAGGAAGCGATGTCCCTGGCCCGCTCGTCCAGCTCGGCGTAGCCGAGCCGCTCGACCCCCGACTCGCGGACGAACGCGAAGGCCTCGGCCCCGCCCCGCTCGTGCACCCGGGCCAGCAGCCGGTGTGTGTACGTCTCCTGATGCGTCATCAAAATCTCCTCGGTCAGGCGGACAGGGCGCCGGCCAGCACCGGGGCCCTGTCGTACCGGCGCATCACGGACGCGAGCTCCCGCAGGAAGACGTCCTCGTGGGCGCGGATGAAGAAGTGCCCGCCCGGCACCACCCGCACCTCGCAGCCGCGCCCCGCATGGCGCCGCCAGGCCACCACCTCGGGCACCGACACCAGCCGGTCCCTGGCCCCGATGAACAGGTGCAGCGGCACCCGCACGGCCTCCGTGTCCGGTGCGAAGGACGTCGTGCACAGCTGCAGGTCGTCCCGGGCGACGGGCAGCAGCGCCGCCAGGAAGTCGGGATGGTCCAGGATCACCCGGGGGATGCCGCCCAGCGCGGCGAGCGAGGCCACGAGTTCCTCGTCGCTCGCTCCCGGGTCGGCGATCTTCGGCGCCGGCAGATGCGGCGCCCGGTACGAACTCAGGGCCAGCGCCATCGGCAGCGGCGCGCCGCGCCGCTGCCGCCGGGCGGCCAGCGCGTACGCCACGAGGGCGCCCATGCTGTGCCCGTAGAACACATGCGGGTGCTCCAGCTCCGCGTCCAGCTGCTCGTCGAGATCCGCGACGAGCGCATGCAGGTCGGTGAAGCGCCCCTCGTTCATCCGGCCCTCGCGGCCGGGCAGTTGGACGGGCAGCACCCGGGCGCCCGCCCCGTGCAGGTCGAGGCCGCGCTGCCAACGCCGGTAGGCCGACGCCCCGCCGCCCGCGTAGGGGAAGCAGAACAGCCGCACCCCGGTCTCGGCGTCGTCCGTCGGAGAGGTGTGGGACAGGTAACGCGTCATTCCGTTCCGCCTCGGGCTCGTCCGGTTGTCTGGACGCCCGCCGGGACCGCGCCACCGCGGGCGGCGAGGACGACGGACCGGAGGGGCGGCGGACGTACGGGTCCCGGTGTGCGGACGCGCACGGGGCACCTGCCCGACCGGCCGGACACCTCGACGCACGGTGGAGCAGGTCCCGGCAGGCACGCCACGAGCATGCGGTTGACCGCTAAAAGACAGCCAAACTGGAGGTGCGCACGGGCCGGGGGCGGTTGTCGAAGAGCGCACGGTACGGCGAACCGGCCCACCGCGAACCGGCCCACCGCACCCGGCTGAGGGGGCCTCACCGGCGCCTGGCCGTCGGTGAGGCCGCCCTGGGCGCAGGGACAGGAAAGGGAGCAAGCCGCCGTGCGGGGGAGTGCGGGGGAGTGGGGAGCGGTGCACCGGTCATCGTGATCCGGGGTCAGCGCGGCCCCACGGGCACGTCCTTGCCCGGGGGCGGGGTGGGGACGGCCGGCTCGCCGGCCTCGTCGTGAGCCGCCTCGTCGTGAGCCGTGGTGCCCGCCGGACCGGGCAGCAGCAGTGCGGCGAGCACCGCGCCGGACGCGACGATGACCGCCGCGGTGACGAAGCCCGTCGGCGCTGCGGCCTCGACGCGGGCGCCGCGCGTCGCGGCGCCCGGCGCGCCGTGCGCGAGCACGGTGCCGATGACGGCGACGCCGACGGCGTTGCCCAGTTCCATCATGGTGTCGTTGAGGGCTGCCGCGTTGCCCGAGCGTTCGGGCGGGACCAGGGACAGCTCGGTGTCCGTCGCGGGTCCCAGGGCCAGGCCGACCCCCACGCCGAGCAGCGCGAGCCCGGTCAGGATGCCCGGGTAGCCGTCGGCCGCCGCGAGCGTCAGGGTGCCGGCCGCGGCCGCTGCCAGACCGGTGCCGACGCCGCCGCGCGGGCCGGCACGGCGGGCCAGCCAGGGGGCGACGGCCGATCCCGCTCCGACCGCGACCGCGATCGGGGCGAGTGCGAGCCCGGCCTTCATCGGACCGTATCCGAAGCCGAGTTGCAGGTGCTGGGTGAGGACGAACAGGGTGCCGGCCAAGCCGCAGAAGAGCAGCATGATGCCGGCGCTCGCGCCGAGGAAGACGGGGTGGCGCAACAGCGCGAAGTCGACCATCGGGTGGGGGTGCCGCCGTTCCCACGCCACGAAGCCGGCGCCGCACACCAGCGCGCCGCCGAACGCGCCCAGGACGGCCGGCGAGGTCCAGCCCCCGCCGGAGGCGTGGATGGCGCCGAACACCAGGCCCACCATGACCGCGGAGCCGAGCACCGCGCCCACCGGGTCCAGCGGCCGGGGCACGGGTGCCGCCGACTCCGGCAGCAGCAGCAGGCCCGCGACCAGGACGACGGCGACCGGCAGCAGGTTCACCAGGAACACCGAGCCCCACCAGAAGTGGCCCGCCAGGGCCCCGCCGAGCACCGGTCCCACCGCCACCCCCAGCGCGGACGCGCTGCCCCACACGGCCAGGGCGCGCGGCCGCTCGTGCTCGGGGAACACGTCCACCAGGATGGAGAGGGTGCCCGGCATGACCAGGGACGCGGCCAGCCCCATCACCGCCCGGGCGGCGATGAGCTGGCCTGCGCCGTCGGAGGTGAGGGCGAGGAGCGAGCCGACGCCGAACAGGACGACGCCGAGCAGGGTGGCCCGCTTGCGGCCGTACCGGTCGGACAGGGTGCCCGCGGTGAGCAGGCAGGCCGCGAAGACCAGCGCGTAACCGTCGACGATCCACTGGGTCGTGCCGATGCCGATGTCCAGGTCCCGCATCAGGCTGGGCAGCGCGACGTTCAGCAGCCCGTTGTTGAGGATGATCACGAACAGGGCGAGGGAGAGGACGGCAAGGACCGCCCAGCGGCGGGGGTCCGGCGGGTCCGCGAGCCGCAACGTGCGCACATCCTCGTCGTACGTCGACTGCATGGCTGGTCCTCTCCTCGCGGTCACGGGCGGCCCGGCGCCGGTGCGCACCCCGAGCGAGGCTGGCCCCGCATGCTGAAGCCCCGCTTGCGTGCCGGCCCGGCCCGGCGGGAGCGGCGAGCGCTCTCCTCCCAGGCCGCGCGGCGGCCCAGGCAGTGGGGCCCGGGCAGCTGGGTGCGGGCAGTGGGGCCCGGGTCTCTGGCCGCCTTGGCGCTTTGCCGGACTTTTAGCGCCGCGGCACACGATGGCGGCCCGCCATCGTCTCCTCGCACATGACCACGCTCGGGAAAGACGCCCGCACCGTTCTGACGTCGGCCGGCTCCCGCCTGCCCAGGCGGCGACACGAAAGGTAGTCATGATCAATCTTTTTCAGCCCCAGGTCGGAGCGGAGGAACTTGCCGCGGTCGCCGAGACCTTCGATGACAAGTGGCTGGGACACGGCCCGCGGACCCGGGCCTTCGAGGCCGCGTTCGCGCAGCACATCGATGTCCCCGCCGAACAGGTCGTCTTCCTCAACTCGGGTACGTCAGGGCTGTTCCTCGCCCTGGAGTCGATGGACCTGGGGGAGGGGGACGAGGTGGTACTGCCGTCCCTCAGCTTCGTCGCTGCCGCCAACGCCGTCCTCAGCTGCGGTGCCCGCCCGGTCTTCTGCGACGTCGACCCCCGCACCCTCAATCCCACGCTCGAGGATGTCGAGCAGGTGCTCACCCCCCGCACCAGGGCCGTCATCGTCCTGCACTACGGGGGCGCACCCGGTGACATCGTCCGCATCGCGGACCGATGCCGACAGCTGGGTGTCCCGCTCGTCGAGGACGCGGCCTGCTCGGTGGCCTCCCGGGTGGACGGCCGGGCGGTGGGGTCCTTCGGAGACATCGCCATGTGGAGCTTCGACGCCATGAAGGTCCTGGTCACCGGCGACGGCGGAATGATCTACGTCAAGGACCCGGAACGGGCCGCACGGGTCAGGCGCCTGGCCTACCACGGGCTGGCCCAGTCCAGCGGCTTCGGCTACGCGAAAGTCTCCTCGCGCTGGTGGGAGCTGGACATCGCCGAGCCGGGCCGCCGGGTCATCGGCAACGATCTCACCGCCGCGATCGGCGCGGTACAGCTGCGCCGGCTGCCCGAGTTCGTGCACCGCCGCCAGGAGATCTGCGCGCTCTACGACCGTGAACTGGCCGAGGTTCCCGGGCTGTTGCTGCCGCCCGCCCTGCCGGACGGCCACGAGTCCACCCACTACTTCTACTGGGTGCAGACAGCACCGGAGATCCGGGACGGCCTGGCCGGCGACCTCTACCAGGACGGCATCTACACGACGTTCCGTTACGCACCACTGCACAAGGTCCCGGCCTTCGGCTCCGAAACCCTTCAGCTGCCTCACTCGGACTGGGCCGCGGAACGGACCCTGTGCCTGCCCCTGCATCCCGGTCTGAGCGACGACGACGTGCGCACCGTCGCGGCGGCCGTGCGCAAGGCCGTCGAGAACCGGCGCGCGGCGCAGTGACCCCCGTGCGGTGAGCTGGAAACCTGCGCAACGACCCGGAACAGCTGAGGGTTACCGGGTACGGGCCGGGGCCCTCCCCCCACAGAAGGGGGGGGCCCCCGCCCGCGCGGCGGAGAGCACACCGCAGAACAACAATCACAAAGCCCGTTA